>JBKDQQ010000047.1:0-6257 GCA_046341775.1 Planctomycetia bacterium | reverse complement strand
CGAGCGATGTCCCGCGACATCGCCTTCTCCACGATCGCCACCAACGGAGCAGGGATCGTCTTGTCGTACGACACGATCGATTTCGGCGCGTCCTCGATCACCGACATCAACACGCGATGCTGCGACATCCGCGCGCCGCGCGGCACATACGGCATCTCGACGTACCGCACGAGCAGCAGGTGGTACAGCATCGCGCCCACCGCGTACACGTCCGAGTGCGGGCCCAACTGCGCCAGATCGCCACGCGCCTGCTCCGGCGGCATGTACGCCGGCGTCCCCATCACATCGCCGTCCATCGTCACCAACGGGCTGTCGGGCGACTCGGCGCGTTCCTCGCGCCGCTCCGTGCGTACCGATTGGCTCGTGCCCGGTTGTGGCTGGTCCTTCAACCGCAGATCGTGCAGGTCCTTCTGGCCCGCCACGCGCGCCAGGCCCCAGTCCATCACATACACCTCGCCGTACTTGCCGACCATGATGTTGGCCGGCTTCAGGTCGCGATGGATGACGCCCTTGCTGTGCGCATAGGCCATCGCCTCGCACACCTTCAGCATCACCGACAGCGCGCGCGTCGTGTTCCACTCCTCGTGCCCGCTCGCGACATGCCCGTAGATCGCCCGCAGGTCCTCGCCCTTCACGAGGCGCATCGTGAAGTACACCTGGCCATCCGATCCCAACCCCAGCTCGTGCACCGGCACGATCCCCGGGTGGTCGAGTTGGCCCGTGATCTGCGCTTCTTCCAAGAACCGCCCCAGCGTGCGCGAGTCCACCGGCGGCGTCGCGCCCTTGGCGCTCTTGTCCTCCTTGCCCAACACCACCTTCATCGCCAAGGTGCGCCGCAGGTCCTCGTCCCACACACGGATCACCGCGCCCATGCCGCCGCGACCGACTTCGCCCAGCAGCTTGTAGCGCGAGTTCGATGGCGCATGCGACCGCAGCCGCCGCAGCAACTCGCTCGAAGGACCCGAGTCGTCGCCGGGCCTGCCGCCATCGAGCGAGATCCCGGGATCCACGCCCTCGCCGTACTGCTCCCGCAACTCGTCCGCCAACCGCTTCTCGCCCGCCGCGCCGCCGGTGCTGCTCGACAATTGCTCGAAGATCGACTTCCACTGCTCGTACTGCCCGTGCAGACGACGCAGATCATCGGCCTCCGACGGATGCTCGACGCACCACGACTCGAACGACAACGACTCGCCTTGCTGGCGACGCGTCAAGTAGCGCGCGTACAAGTCCTGCGCGCGCGACGAAGGTTCGGGTGACGGACGGGGGGAGGAGGCGGAGGGAGACGACATGGCATCTGGGCCTCGGGGACGAGCGAATGCGAACGCGCGCTGCGGTCCGCGGCGAAGAGAGGCAAGTCTAGCGACCACCCGCCGGTTCGGCGCGTCCCACCCGCGGCGAACGGCACGGGGGCGAATTCGACGCGCCGACGCGGGGCTGGCGCGCAGAGCCGTGTCAGTCCACCTGGCGACGCGGATCTCGTCTTCGCTCATGCCCGAGTCCAGGGACTCGAGCGCGTCGCACGACGCGATGCGAAGCCCGCGCATGCACGGCGTGCCGCTGCGCTCTCACGGCTTGATCGTGGTGATCTTCGAGTCGTGCATGGCCTCGGGCCGGCCCGTGACGAGCGGGCATCCATCGCAATGGTGTCCGGTTGGCCGTGGAATGCCCCCGGCACGGCGCCGCGGAAGAGGCGCGCAGTCCTTGTCGTCGATTCGGGCTCTTCCGGGGATGGTCCTTTGGGTCCGCGCGACTTCGCTGTTCCCTCTCTCTCTGTGCGAAACAACACAGCGGCCGAGCAGACGGACCAGAGCAACCCAATGCGGAGGAAACGCTGCAGGAAAGTCCGTTCACAGCGCGCGGAAGGGCAGCGCGCGCGCGTGCTCGCCGAGCGGGACGGCGGCGTCGCCTGGGTGCACGACCAATCCGGTCTCGGTCTTGTGCGGCAACTCCGCTCGCAGCACCTCGATCCCTCGCGCGAATTCGTGGCGCGGCGTCGTCGATGTCTTGCATTCGATCGGCGTCAGGCGTTGCTCGCGCTCGACGACAAAGTCCACCTCGACGCCTGCGGTCGTGCGCCAAAACCAGATGCGAGCCTCCTCGCCGCGGTTCCAGGCTTGCTTGACAAGTTCGCTCAACACCGCGGTCTCGAAGATCGCGCCCGCCATCGGCCCGTGCATCGCGTGCTCCGGATCGCGAAGCCCCGCCAGCGAACACAAGAGGCCCGTGTCGGTGAAGTAGACCTTGGGCGTCTTCACCAGCCGCTTGCCGACGTTCTCGAAGTACGGACGCACCACGATGACTTGGTACGTCGCCTCGAGCACCGAGAGCCATGCCTTGGCCGTGTTGACGGCGATCCCGAGGTCCCGCGAAAGCGCGTGCAGGTTCAAGAGGCCCGCGCTGCGCACGGCCAGCGCGCGCAGGAAGTTCTGGAAGCTCGTCAGATCGCCGACTTGCCGCAGGGAGCGCACGTCGCGCTCGAGGTAGGTGCGGATGTAGCTCTGATTCCACAGCCACGCATCGCGCGAGGGATCGAGCGCGACTTCCGGGTACGCTCCGCGCACGAACGAGGTCCACAGAGCGCCCAGATCGGCCGGACTCGCCGCGGCGTTCGCGCGTGGGAAACCATCCGGCGGCGCGCCGTCGAGTTCTCGCCGCGAAAGCGGCAGGAGCTGGAACAGCGCCGCGCGGCCGGCCAGCGACTCCGACAGGCGCTCATTGAGCAGCAAGTTCTGCGAGCCGGTCAGGAAGTACTGACCGGGTACGCCGCGTCGCTCGTCGATGCGGGCCTTGATGAAGGGCAAGAGCTGCGGTGCCTCTTGAACCTCGTCGAAGATGACCGGCGGCGGGTGCGCTTCGAGGAACGCGCGCGGGTCACGGTTCGCCAGCGCCAGCACGTCGGGCAGCTCCAGATTGACGTAGCCTGCCCTCGCTCCGAACGTCGCGCGCAGGAGCGTCGTCTTTCCCGACTGGCGCGGTCCGGTGAGCGCCACGGCGGGGAACTGCTCCGCGGCGGCTGCGACCTGCGAGGAGAGGTGTCGGTGGACCGAAATCGGGCGCATATCGAGATTGTGCATTACGAAAGCACAAAATCAATTACAGCCACATGTGTATGCCGCTAATGGACTTATACTGCTCGTACTGCCCGTGCAGGCAACGCAGATCATCGGCCTCCGACGGATGCTCGCCGCACCACGACTCGAACGACAACGACTCGCCTTGATGGCGACGCGTCAAGTAACGCGCGTACAAGTCCTGCGCGCGCGACGAAGGTTCGGGGTTGGGGGAAGGCGGCTTAGGTGGTGGAAGGATTCGGCGAGGACGACCGTGGCGGGATACTGAATCGAGGGCCGTGCCAGGCGACGACCACGAGTCGAGGGCGCGAGCGGCGCAGGCGCTGCATCGCCCGCGCCCTGCCTCGCGCTATATGGCACCGGCCAAGACTCATCTTGGCGATGAAGCCCCGATGGGCGGCCTGCGCGACACGGAAGGTGCCACGGCCTGCTCCGGCGCTGCGCCACGCGCTGAAGGTGGGGCACTCCCGTGGGAATCATGCCGGTCCCCTCTTCGCCAGCGGGACGGGACTCGGCCGGGCGGTCACAGTCCTCGAATGCACAGCAGCCAGCCCGGGTTCGCCCGGACTGGCTGCGGCGAATCGCGCACGGCCCGACGACCGTCGCGTTCAGAAGGCGAGCGTGGCGCCCAGCGCGAATTCGCCGTCGGGCTCGGTCGGCGAGTCGCTGTCGGTCGAGACATGTTGCAGGCCCCACTTGAGGTTGTGGCCCGAGAGGTAGTAGTTCGCGCCGACCGCCAAGCGCGTGCGCGACACCGCGTTGTCGAAGTCCTCGAAGCGCACAGCGAGTTCCCAGCGGGCGTCGTGGAGCAGCGAGGCCGTCGCCGACCAAGGCGTCGTGCCCTCTTCGCCCGTGTTGGCGGCGCCCTTGGGGTTGTAGTCGAAGTCGTCGCCGAACGAAGCGGTTTCCAGCGCCAGCGACCAGCCGAAGCTCGGTTGGTTGGCGGCCAAGCGCACTTCCGCGCCGAACGCGGTGCCCTCGTCGAAGGTCGAGTCGTCGCAGGCGAAGGCCGCCGCGTGCAGGTTGACGCCCTCGGGGACGCCATAGGCGCCTTCGATGCCGGCCGCGCCCTTGCCCATCAGATCCGAGGAGACGCGCAGCGTGAACGCCTGCTCGTCGGCTTCATTGTCTCCGCCGTTCGACCACGCGCCATCGAGCGCGACGCTCGACATCTTCACTCCGCCCCACGCGCCGAGGTCGTGGCGGTACATCAGGGCGCCGATGCGCGTGCGTTGCAGGAAGAGGAGCTTGAACTTCGGCAGCATGCCGCTCGCCAAGCCGGGGCGCAGGAAGCGGCCGAAGGTCAGCGTCTTGCCGTCCTCGCCAAGCCAGCGGATGTACGCGTCCTGCAGGTCGGTCGTCGAGGTGAGCATGTCGAAGCCGACCTTGTACTCGGCGCCCTCGGACACCTTGCCCATCACGTGGAAGCGGACCTGATCGACCAGGAAGCCGAGCTTGTCCTCGTCGCCGATGCCGTCGGTGGGCGTACTGGTGTCGACGCCGTCCGACTGCTGGCGCACCGAGGCTTGGATCCAGCCGCTGACCTTAGGTCCTTGGTCCGGCGCGGCGATGCTGGTGGTGAGCGCCTTGAGCTCTTGGTCGAGGCTCATCCAAGAGTCAGCGCTGGCAGGTTGGTTCATGCCGCAGGTCGCGGCGAGCGTCAGGAGGGTGGGATGCATGGGGAGGCGAGTCGTTTGGTG
Organism: Planctomycetia bacterium; assembly: GCA_046341775.1. GTDB lineage: Bacteria > Planctomycetota > UBA1135 > UBA1135 > SXXH01. Next base: position 1,486 of record JBKDQQ010000047.1, on the reverse strand, counting down.
GTCGCGGGGAGGAAGGCCGTCTAACTATGCGTATTCTACATTATCGCAGCATAAGCTGAGCTGCTACTTGCCTGCGCCGCCTTCCTTGTCTGGCCTCGCCGTCAGAAAGTTCGCCATAAACTGCCTCTAGACAGGCAGATAGACGGATGTCCTTGTTGGCTTTACTGGGCTCGGGCTCTGTCGCTGCTCGCCTGCACGCAGGGATGGATCCTCGCCTGCGACGACGGTCAAACGAGGCGCTGCCGCGTGGAGTGGGTTGGTTAGTGTGGCGCGGCTTGAAGCGGGCGATCGAGGTCTTGCACGCAGACGCGCAGGTGCTGGTGGTGCACAAGCCGGCCGGGCTCTTGTCGGTGCCCACTCCCAACGCGGAGGGCGACGACCTGGTGGCGGCCCTGGCGCGCCAAGGGTTGCCGGCGCTGGCCGTGCACCGCTTGGATCGCGAAGTCTCGGGGGCAGTGCTGTTGGCGCGCGACGGCGCGGTGCGCGACCAGCTCGAAGACCTGTTCCGCGCGCACGCGGTCAAGAAGACCTACTGGGCCTTGGCGCAAGGACGGTTCCAGCGCGCGAGCGGCGTGTACAAGTGGCCGATCCTCGACGACGGACCGAACGCCCGCGTCTCCGCCATCGGCAAGCCGAGCGAAACACGCTGGACCGTCCTGGCCAACCATCCACGCGCCACCGAATTGGAGATCGACCTGGTGACGGGCCGCCGCAACCAGATCCGCCTGCACTGCGCGCACGCCGGCCATCCCTTGGTCGGCGAACGCAAGTACGCCATGGGCCGCGACGCCGTGGTGCACATCAAGAGCCGGCGCGTGGCGTTGCATGCGTGGCACTTGGAGTTCCCGCACCCCGCGACGCAGGCCTTGGTGTCGGTCGAGTGTCCCTTGCCCGAAGACTTGCTCGAGGTGCGCGAAACGGCGGCGCGCACGCGCTGACCGATGCTGGCCCCGTTCGTTGTGCGCGACTAGGAACGCGAAATCGGCCCTCGCCCGCACGCCTGCACCCTGGCATGCGTTCATTGCTTAGAAGGGCGCTGCCCCGCCACCTGACCGAGGGTCGGCTGGAGCAAGGTTCTTGGGCCCGAGAAGCCGGTTGCCCGGCTCGACGGGACAGTCCCACCGCCGCCTGGCCCCGCATGGTCGAGCGGGGCGCGACCCGAGCGAAGTCGGACATTCGCCGAAGGTCCTGCGGAACGCACCGCGATCCGATCGGACCTCACGGCTTGGACTGGAGCTCGACGCGCGGCCTGCGGGCCGCCGAGCGCCTTCGCAGCGCCGCGACGGCACCTCCGATCAGGCATTGGAGGACTACCAACAAAGCCTCGACGCACGGCGGAGTGTGTGGTGCAGCACCCAATGGCCGAATGCGCGCAAGACTTGCCTTGGCGCTGCACCCGTGCGCGAGCACCCGCGCACAATGAACGGGGCCAGCATCGGTTGAACGATTGCCCCACCCCAATCTCCCGTGCGCGGCAGATTGACAC
>JBKDQQ010000046.1:0-60780 GCA_046341775.1 Planctomycetia bacterium | reverse complement strand
GCGGCTGGCTTGACGCTGGGTGTTCTTGGACACGAACGCGTCCAGCAGCAGGTGGTTGATGTGAGGTTTGCGTTGGCGATAGTCGAAGCGGAAGGTCTGCACGGAGAACGTGCGCCGGCAGGAGAGGCAGCGGAAGCGCTGGACTTCGCGTCCATCGCAGGCGCGCAAATACGTGCCGAAGCGTTCGTAGCGAAAGGCTCCGGGGTGGTCGCAGCCGGGGGTTGGACAGTGCGTGGGCTCGAATCGTGCCATGTCAATCCGGCGTGTCCGATCGTGCGCCGGGCCTCCGCACTACTGACGTTCGCGGATCACCTCGCGTGGCAGCTCCGACTGGAAAGAACCAACACCCAACTGGACCACCATCCTAGAGGTCGCGAACGTAGCGGTTCTTCTTGTCCACCAAGATCTGCCTCGGCCTCCCCGCCACATCCACCGTCTCGAATGTCATGACGATGATCTCATCCCCCGTCCTGACGAGGTGCGCAGCTCCGCCGTTGATCTGCATCACGCCACTCCCGCGCTCGCCCTCGATGACATACGTCTCGATGCGCGATCCGTTCGTGTTGTCGACGATCAGGACCTTCTCGTAGGGGGCGATGTCGGCCTTGTCCATCAGGTCGCGATCGATGGTGATTGAGCCGATGTAGTTCAGGTCGGCCGCCGTGACCGTCGCCTTGTGGATCTTGGACCGGAGGTAGGTGCGCATGGCGTCTCGGGGCGGAAAGCTACCGCGTCGAACTCGGTTCGGCCACAGGTTGCGCCAAGCAGGCGGACAGTCGACCGAGGGCCGCCTGCAATTCCGCGGGCGGCAGCCCGCAAGCCACGCGCAGGTGGCCTGGAGCGCCGAAGAACTCGCCGGGCACCACATCGACCTGTGCATCGCGCACGAGACGTTGCGCCAAGGCGTGCGTGTCGGAGACGCCTTTGACGCGTGGGAAGGAGACGAGTCCGTGCGACGGGATCAAGGCCTCCAGGCGCGATTCCTCGCGCAGCCAACGGTCGAGGAGCGGCTTGGAGTGCAGTTGCAGTTCGCGCGCCTTGGCGCCCAAATCGTCGAGGCGCTCGAGCGCGGCGACTCCGGCGGCGAGCGTCGTGGTGGGCGGGTCGACCCACATCAAGTAGGTCGCGTCGCGCAGTTCGTGGTGGCGCGCGACCAGGGCTTCGCCCAGCGCGACCCAGCCGAGGCGCAACGGTCCCAGCCCGTAGGCCTTGGTCAGGCTGCCGATGGTGACGCCGTTGGCCGCGGCGTTGCAGGCCCAGGCGCGCTCGGCGGCAGGCAGGAACTCCTGGTAGATGTCGCACGAGACAAGGGCGCCGTCTCGCTCCGCGCAAACGGCGGCCAGTTCCTTCAACCGCGGAGCGCGCAGCAGCGCGCCGCTCGGGTTGTGGGTGTTCGTCAGGAAGGCGTGGCCCGGGGTGTGGAGGTCTCGCGCCGAATCGAGCGTGGCGGCGAGGGTGGCGGGGAGGCAGTCGTAGCCGTGCTCGAGCCGACGGGGGAGCGGCAAGGCTTGTCCGGCGAACCGCAGCGCCAAGGAGCGTAGTTGCTCGTACGAGGGCACCTCGACGGCCACGCGCGCGCCGCCGAACAGCCATAGTGCGACCGCGGCCAGACCACCGGAAGCTCCCGGAGTGGCGATGACGGCCTCGGGCGGTACGCCCAACCTGCGAGCGACGGCGGCTTCGAAGGTCGGGAGCGCCGTTCGGGAAGGGTGGTCCAGCGAGATGCCCAAACCATCGAAGCAGCTGGCGTCGGCGTTGGGCACGCCGGAGTTCGAGAGCGGCGCGCGGGTGCGGGCCGATTCGTGGTGGGCCCAAGCCATGTAGGGGAAGGCGAGTCCGCGGCCGGGTGCTCCGCCCCAAGGCAGTGGCGAGAGCGGGTCCGGTGGGCTCGACGGGGTTCGGCACGGCTCGTGGGGAGCGCTCATGGGGGCCAAGTCTAGCGCGCCCCGTGGGACTGTCGTCCGGAGGTGGCGCGCGGTCGCAACGGTCCCGGCGCATCGCCGGCGGACGAGCGCGGCGGGTGTGGAAGTGGACCGAGGGATTGCGTAGGTTCGCCCGCGTCCTCGACGACCGCGCGTCGCGAGGCAGCAGGTCCCGGCCGCGCGCCGGGCGGCGCCGCGCGCGTCGCAGGAGACCTGCCCAGTCGCGCCTCGATCATCGTCGCACGATCGAGCTTCATCCTGAACACGGATCCCGAGTCGCGGATCCCCCCACACCAACCAAGCACAGCACCATGCACAGCCTCTCGTCCCGCTTCGTCCACTTGTGCGCCGCCCAAGGATTGCTGCTCGCCGCGACCGCGCTGGCGCAGGCTTCCGCTAGCGTTGCCGCGCAGAGCGTCCCTGCGCAGGACTCCGCCGGCGCCGAGACGACCACCGGCGCCGAATCGAGCACCGCGGCATCCACGAAGCCCAAGCTCGAGCACGTGCGCGCGATGGGCGCGGCCAAGTTGACGAACCTCCCCGATCCCAAGGGCATCGTGTTGGCGACGGTCGAGAAGGACGCCGTGCTGCGCGTCGCCGAGGTGCGCGGCACTTGGCTGGCGGTCGAGCCGGCGGCGGGCATCCCGGTGTGGATCTACGGCAAGTACCTCGTGGCCGAGGGCCAAGGCGACGCGAAGGTCCAAGGCGCGAATGTGCGCATGCGTCCGCTGCCGAACACGAGCGCGGAGAGCTACCCGCTGCAGCAGCTGCTGAAGGGTGGCGAGGTCCTGCGCGTGTTGGCGCGCGGCGACGCGAGCAAGCCCTTGTCGGAGGATTGGGTCAAGGTGCTGGCGCCCGCCGGCACGACGGCGTGGATCGAAGCCAGCAAGGTCGGCGCGCTGCCCGCGGGCGGCGATGGCGCGGCCTTGCTCGCCGCGGAGCGGACCAGCGCGCTCGCCAATCTCCCGCAAGTCGCGTTGCCCGCGTCGACGAAGGGCGTCGGGGCGGCGAGTGGCGCAGCAAGCACCAGCGGCGCGAACAGCAGCACGACCGCGGGCACGACCGCGGCCGCGGCCGCCAAGCCGAGCGCGACGACGAAGTCCGAAGACACCGGCTTCGCGCGCGCCGAGGCGCTCTACGAGGCCGCGCGCGCCAGCGCGACGCCGGATTGGGCCGCGGTCAAGGCGGCCTACGAGAGCAGCCTCGCCGCCAACCCGAAGGCCGCCAGCGCGGAGACCGCGCGCGTGCGGATCGAGGAGGTCGAGCTGCGCATGGAAGTCGTGCAACTCGAGGCGGACAAGAAGCTGCGCGAGCAGGAGCGCGAGACCCAGCTCTCCGAGGCGAAGCGCCGCCTTGCCGCGGCGTCGCTGTCGCAGGATCCGTTGTGGGGCCGCTTCCAGGCCCGCGGTTGGCTCGAGCTCGATCCGACCGCGGAAAAGAACGCGCCGCGCTACCTGCTGCGCTTCGGCGGGAAGGCAGTCGCCGAGGTGGTCTGCGGCACGGGGCGCTTCGACTTGTCGCAGTACACGGGCTACGAGATCGGCGTGATGGGCACGATCGTGCGCGGAGCCATCGGCGAAGCGGGCACCACGAGCGCGCGTCCGATGCGCGTGGACGCGGCGCGCCTCGAGGTCATCTCGGGTCGGATCGCCAAGCGCTGACTCCAGCCGCGCGCCGACGCCAAGGAGGCGTCCGGGCGCGCTTCCGAGCGCGTGCATCGCGTGACCGTTCTCGCCGCTGGCGAGGACGGTCACGCGCATGTTGGGCGGACACTCCCTGCGTGCGATGCACTTCGCCCATGGAGTGCTTTTCGAACGTTCGCGATGCCCACGCGATGCGCGTGCGATGCGCGTGCGAGATGCGCCAGATGCGCCAGATGCGCCAGGTGCGCCAGGTGCGCCAGGTGCGCGAGGTGCGCGAGGTGCGCGTAGGAGTACGAGTGAGTACGAGTGAGTACGAGCCGGATGGTGCCGCTGACGTTGATCCGATCCAGCGCGGCAGACTCGGGTGCGACGGCGGGGGAGCGCAAATGGCCACGGCGGTGGGTCTCGCGGGCGCTTCGCAGTTGGCTTCGGTGGTGGCCCTCGCTGCAGGCCTGATGCCGTCTCCGCCTCTGGTGCGGGATTCAGCAAGGGCTCGGGCACGACTTCTTGCATCGGCGGTGGCGCGTGCCGTGGCGCGCAAGCGCACCAGCCGCGCCATGGCTATGCTGACTGCCGCCGCGAGGCTTCCGCGACCATGAAGGACCAACTGCCCATCCATCGCCGCATCGCCGAGTTCCTGCGCCGCCTGTTCGCGGCCAAGTCGCGCCGCCACCTGTGCGACGACTGCAAGTGGGACTACGGTTCGGCCTGCAAGCGGCCGGAGCGGCCGAACGCGCTCGTCTGTCCGGACTACAAGCGGCGCTGAGGCCGCGTCCGCGCCGGAGGCGGATTGTCAAAAATAATTGACGGCGACCCCGCTCAGGCCTCGCCCCGCTCAGGCCTCGCCCCGCTCAGGCCTCGCCCCGCTCAGGCCTCGCCCCGCTCAGGCCTCGCCCCGCTCAGGCCTCGCCGCGCGCGGCGAGCACTGCGCGCCGCAGCTCGGGCAGGCGATCGGCCTCGATGGCGGCGCGCATGCGTTCCATCAGGCGATGGAAGTAGCGCAGGTTGTGCAGCGTGAGCAGGATCGGCGCGAGCATCTCGTCGGCCACGACCAGGTGGCGCAGGGTGGCGCGGCTGTATTGGAGGCAGCAGGGGCAATCGCACTCGGGATCGACCGGGGTGGGGTCGTCCTTGAAGCGGGCGTTCTTGAGGTTGAGCTCCCCGCGGCTGGTCCAGGCCTTGTGGGTGCGCGCGTTGCGGGTGGGGGAGACGCAGTCGAACAGGTCGACGCCGCGCTCGACGGCGTCGAAGAAGTCGAGCGGCGTGCCGACGCCCATCAAGTAGCGCGGACGATCGCGCGGCAAGAGCGGGGCCGCGGCTTCGACGGCGACGCGCATCTGCTCCCGCTCCTCGCCGACCGAGACGCCGCCGACCGCGCAGCCGACGAGGTCGTGCCGCACCACGTCCTCGACCGATCGCGCGCGCAAGTCGGGGAAGGCGCCGCCTTGCACGATCCCGAAGAGCGCCTGCCCGCGGGCCGATCCGCCGAGGCGTTCATGCTCGGCCACGCAACGCTCGAGCCAGCGCGCCGTGCGCGCCGTGGCGTCCTCGACCATGGCCCGGTCCACGGGGTTCGCGGGGCAATGGTCGAAGGCCATCTGCACATCGGCGCCGAGCAGCGCCTGGATGCGCACGGCCCGCTCCGGATCGAGGCGCAGCGGCGCGCCGTCGACGATGCTCTTCGTCGTCACGCCGCCCTCGTCGACCTTCGTGAGGTGGCCCAGGCTGAAGACCTGGTAGCCGCCCGAGTCGGTCAGGATCGGCCCGTCCCACGCCATCAGGGCGTGCAGCCCGCCGAGTCGCGCCACGAGCTCCTCGCCGGGCCGCAGGTGCAGGTGGTAGGTGTTGGCGAGGATCATCGTCGATCCCACGGCGCGCAGGTCGCGCGGCAGCACCCCCTTGACCGTGCCCTTCGTGCCCACCGGCATGAAGGCCGGGGTCTCGACCGCGCCGTGCGGCGTGAGGAAGCGCCCGCGCCGCGCGCTCGTGCGCGTCTCCTCGGCGAGCAGGTCGAAGCCGAATCCGTCGCGCCGGAACGAGCACAGCGGCGCGCGAGGCGCTCCCCCCGTCACGGGAACAACCCGCCGGAGGCGCGTCCGCGCGACGCGCCCAGCACGCCGCGGCCCTTCTCCGTGATGGCGCGGCCGCGCGGGGTCTTGAGGATGCAGCCGAGGCGCAGCAACTGCGGTTCGAAGACCTCTTCGATCGTGTCCTCGGCCTCGCCCACCGCGGCGGCGATCGTCTTGAGGCCCACCGGGGCGCCATCCGCGGCCAGCAGCACGCGCAGGATGCGCCGGTCGAGCTCCTCGAGCCCGTGTTCGTCCACGCCGATGCGCTCGAGCGCTTCGCGGGCCGTGGAGAGATCGGCGCGCCCGTCCTGGCGCACCTGCGCCCAATCCCGCACGCGGCGCAGGAAGCGGTTGGCGATGCGCGGCGTGCCGCGCGAGCGACCCGCGACGAAGCGCGCGGCCTCGCGCTCGAGCGGCAGCGCGAGGATCCCCGCCGAGCGCAGCAGGATGCGCTCGAGCTCCTCGTCGGAGTACGGCTCGAGGCGTTCGGCGATGCCGAAGCGCGCGCGGAAGGGCGCGGTGAGCAACCCTTCGCGCGTCGTGGCGCCCACGAGCGTGAACGGGCGCAGGGAGAGCGGCACGACGCGCGCGTGCGGCCCTTGGTCGATGGTGAAGTCGATCTGGAAGTCCTCCATCGCGGTGTAGAGGTACTCTTCCACTTGCGCGGGCACGCGGTGGACTTCGTCGATGAACAACACTTCGCCGTGCGCGAGCTGGGTCAAGATGCCGACGAGGTCGCGCGGCTTCTCGAGTGCCGGCCCGCTCGTCGCCACCATGCGCGTGCCCAGCTCCGCGGCGAGCACGCGCGCCAACGAGGTCTTCCCCAGCCCGGGAGGTCCGGACAACAACACATGGTCCAGCGGCTCGCCGCGCCCCTTGGCGGCGGCGATGGCCACCTTGAGGTTGTCGAGCAAGCGCGCCTGGCCCACGAACTCGTCGAGTCGCGCCGGGCGCAAGCTGGCCTCGAGCTCCCGCTCCGGCGCAGCCTCGCCTTCCTGCAAGGCGCTGGGATCGAAGATGTGGTCGGCCGCCATCGCCGAGGCAGACTAGCAGTCCGCCTCGCCCGCCCCTAGGCCCCTGGCAGGAGGGCGCGCCGCGCCGGAGCGCGATGCGGGTTCGGCGCGCGCGCCGCGCACGTCAGGTGTGCGGCTGCGCTCGTCCCGCGTGGTTGGCGGCGCTCCGGGGCGGCGGTGCGCGCGGGGAATTCGGGATGCGGGGAATTCGGGATGCGAGGGAGAGCGGGATTGCGGGGAGGGCGGGATGCGTTGCGCCATGGCGCTGCGCGTCGGGCGCGCACCCGTGGGAGCTGCTCGCTGCGCACCGCAGTTCAAAGGTCGTAGAGGGCGCGACAAAGGAACTGCAGCAGCGGAATGGCGCCGAAGCGTCCGCACGGGATCGAAACCGGACAGCGCGAGCGGGGTAGGAACGACTCGTCGGAACGGCCGCTGCGCCCTGTGGTGATCGACGGTGGGGGACCAGTTCCCTGCCGCCAATTCTCCGAAAGGACAGCGGTCCGGGCCGATCCAGACCAGCTTCCTCCGTGGCGCTGGCAGGGCCTTCTCCACGGGACATCCGTCCCGCGGTGGCCTTGGCAGGTCACCAACAGCCAACGGTACCACCACCCTCCGGGTCCCTGGCGGGTTCCCAAGGCACGCAAGTTGCACCTCGGAGGCGCTGTCTGGGACTCGAGCCGGCGGAGATGCGCCGGCGCCAGCGACGGTCCGCACGCCCCGACAGGGGCCTGCCGGGCCGGCAGCACGCGGGACGAAGCATCGAGAGGTCGGCGGCGCGGGGGCAGGTCGCTTCCGCCGACGCCCTCGCGGTGCCTGATCCACCCCGCCCGAAGCGTCAAGCGCGGCGGGATGGGGGGGAGAGGCTTTCCCTGCGGCCTTGCAGTTGGCATCCTGTTCACCCCTGACGCCCCCCCTCCTCGCACTTCGTCGGACCCTCACCAGGGCTGCACGGGGCGGCGAGGAGTCGTCCACACACTCAACTGATGCAAGCGATGCAGACCAGCGATCGGCTGAAGCTCGGCTCCCTCGTCCACGCCGCCCCCCGCGCCCTCTCGGGCGCACTGCCCGGTGGAGCGCGCGCGTGGTTCGCCTTGGCGACCGTGGCTACCGTGTCGGCTCTCGTGCCCTCCTGCGGCGGGGTGATCAGCTCGAGCCCGCCCAGCGTCCCCAGCCCCTCCATCGCGCAAATCTCCAACGGCTTCGGCCAGTTGCTGCCGTACCAGGTGTTCGCGCTGAACGCCGATGGGGTCCCGACCGCGAACCTGCTGTCCATCCGCACGCAGGCCGACCTCGTCAACAACCTGCGCACGAACAATCCCCTGCGGCCCTCGCCGCAGTTCCCGTTGGGCGCCGTCCTGCCCTCGGGCGCTCCGGGCAATCACTTCTTCGTGTGCGAGTTCTCCACGGCGATCGACATCGATTCGATCCTCGACCCGTCGCCGGCCGCGCAGACCTCCGACGGCTTGACGGGCGCCATCTCGCTCATCGGCCTCAACCCCACCACCGGCCAGACCTTGCCGGTGCGCGCGCGCGTCTTCGTCGGAGTCGAAGAAGACGGTGTGCGCTACGCCGCGACCTACGCGGGTGCCGCCGCCGGTGATCCGCCGCTCCTCGGCTTGCAGCGCTGGGTGCGCCGCGATCCTGACACGGGCGCGCACACCGCCGAGGTGGTCGATGGGGGACTGCCGGGCGCCGGCTTCCCCGGCGTCGGAGCCACCTTCAGCGGCTACGACAAGCTCGTCTCTCCCAACTCCGTCGTCTTCGTGGCCGACACGGACGGCAACCTCGCGACCTTGGAGAGCTTCCCGGCCGGGTTGCAGCTCAAGGTCCGCGTGACCGAAGCGGTGCGCGCGACCAGCGGACGCAACCTCTCGCAATCCGGCGTGGCCGCGACCACGGTCGGCGCCGACACGATTCCGCCCGAGGTGGGCCAGACGCCGCCGCCGGTCGTGCGCCCGGCCGTCACCCCCGGCGGCGGGGATGTCAACGTCGATCCGCAAACCGCGATCCGCATCGACTTCACCGAGCCGATCCAGCCGCTGAGCCTCGGCGTCCTGTTCGGCAGCACGCCGTCCGTCTCGCCGTCGGTCCTGGTGCAGTACGGCCCGCCCACGTCGCGCGTCACGATGCCCTTCGTCGTGCGCCCCGTGTCGATGTTCGACTTCTCCTCGTTCGAACTGCTGCCGGGCTACATCTTCCCGGGCAGCGGACCGTCCGACCTGCCGTGCGGCGCGTTCAACCGCATCGATGTCGGCATCTCGACCAATGTCGTCGTCGACCTGACGAACGGCAACGCGAACACGACCGGCCCCTCGACCTTCTTCACGACGGGCGAAGGCCCGGGCCTCGTCAACGTGCCGGTCACGCCGGATGCGATCTACGCCGGACGCCTCGGCGCCGCGCCGGGCATCTCGGTCATCGACCTCAACGGCTTCGGCCAGTCGACCGGCAACCCGGAGTTCGACCAGACCTACCAGACCTTCGCCGCGGGCCGCAGCAACTTCCCGAACAACCCCAACGTCCGCCAGCAGGGCGCCGTGTTGCGTCCGCCGCTCTTCCCGGGCACGTGCACGGTGAACGGCGGCAGCTCGGGCGTGTTCACGCTGGCGCGCGACAGCTCGCTCTCCGACCTCGTGGCGCGCGCGCCGATCGTCAACAGCGTCAGCGACATGATGCTCGGTCGCGGCCTCGACAGCGCGTTCAACAACGGCCCGGCGCCGTTCGGCTGCCAAGCCAACGGCGGCAACATCTGCGCCCTGAGCGGCAAGAAGCGCATCTCGCCGGTGCTCAACGGCCAGACGGGCAACACGATGGGCCCGACGCAGGCCGGACAGTTCGGCACGCTGCTCGACGGCTTCGAGAACCTCATGGGCTGGGCGCCGCACCCCAACCCGCCGCCGTTGAACTTCCCGCCGCTGTGCATCACGCCGTTCATCGGCGGCCAGGAGCCGACCTCGATCGACTCGCAGCCCAACCCGATGGCGGGCGGCTTGTGCACGGCGCCCACCTGCGCCGGCCTGACCAACCTGCTCACCCCGGGCGACTACTTCGGCAACCCGGCCCTCGGCATCCCGCCTTCGGGCCTGCTGACGCTCGAGCAGAACAACTTCTTCCTCGGGCCATCGCTGCCGCAAGCCACGGTCAACCTGTGCGCGGACTTCCAGATCCGCCAGCAGATCGGCCAGTACCTGTACGTGCTCGACCGCGCCCGTCGCGAAGTCGTGGTGCTGAACAGCAACCGCATGACGGTCATCGACCGCATCAACGTCTTCGACCCGACTTCGATGGCGATGGACCCCAACGTGCGCACGCTGGCGGTCACCAACCAACTCGCCAACCAGGTCAGCTTCATCGACATCGATCCGCGCTCGGCGAACTTCAACGAAGTCATCCAGGAAACGCAGGTCGGAATCCGTCCGCGCGGCATCGCGTGGGATGGTGGCAACGAGGACATCCTCGTCGCCAACGAGGGCGAGAACACGGTCTCGATCATCGCGGCGCTGTCGTTGACGGTCCGCAAGGTCGTGCGCTCGCAACTCAACCAGCCGTTCGAAGTGGCGATCACGCAGCGCCAGCCGTGCTTCGGCTTCAGCCGCAACGTGTACTTCGGCTACATCCTCAACCGCAGCGGCAAGGTGACGGTCTTCGAGTCCGGCCCCAACACCGTCAACGGCTGGGGCTACGACGACATCGTCGGCATCAGCACCGAGACGTTCCAATTGCCGAAGACCATGCAGGTCGACCCGGTCGACCTGCGGGGTGCCCTGTGGATCGTCCACGAAGGGCCGATCACCGGCACCACTTCGGGGCCGCTGGGCGTCGGAGCCGTGTCGAAGTTCGTCCCGGTCTCGGGCATCACCGGCCAGTTGCCGCTGAACTTCTCCTCGTTGTCGGTGCCGCAGTTCCGCGACATCGCCTTCGGCGTGCAGGTTTCGCTCAGCTCGTCCGCCGGCCAGCTCTCGGGCATCCCAGTCGACGTGGCCTTCGACAACCTGCGCGTCATCTCGGCCATCACGAACCTGACGACGCCGTTCAGCGCCGGCACGCCCATCCTCGCCAACGGCAAGGCCATGGTGCGCGGAGGCTGCCCGGCGGTGCAGAACGCCTCCGAGGCCAAGTACTTGTTCGTCGCGGTGCCCAACGCCATCAACAGCAACGGCGTGATCGATGTCGTCGACTACGCCATCGGCCAGCGCATCGACACGAACCCGTACGTCAGCGGGACCCAGTCGATTCCCGCCCCGAACGTCAACATCCTGGCGGACTACTTCCGCCAGTGATCTTCCACGCCGCGGCTTGACGGTAGGCGGACCGCCCGCCGGTCGGGACGCGAGGGATGGACGAAGCAGGGGGCGCCTCCGTGGCGCCCCCTGCGCATTCCAGGCCGCCCTGGTGCCACGCGCCCGAGGCGAGCGGGACGCACCCCCACGGCGACGACCGGCCACGCCCGGTGCCGCCGCGCGCCTGTCGAGGCGGCGAGGGGCGCTCGACTCCGCGCCCATGGGCGCGAACGGAGCGTACGGTCTGCATCCCTCGCCACGCGGCGTTCGAAGCCCTATGGTGGCGAGTACAGCCATCCCGTGCCCGATCCCGTCCAAGTCGAATCGATGTTCGCCCGCATCGCGGGCGTGTACGACCTGCTCAATCGCACCCTCTCGCTGGGGATCGACCAGCGGTGGCGCAAGCGCATGCTGCGCGCCGCCGGCGAAGTGCGCGGGCGGGACGTGCTCGATGTGTGTTGCGGCACGGGCGATGTCGCGCTCCTGTTCGCCGCGCAAGGCGCCCAAGTCGTAGGAGTCGACTTCACCGCGCCGATGCTGTCGCACGCGGTGAGGAAGGCCGAACGAAGCGGATCCCAAGCAGTGTTCGTGCGCGGCGACGCCATGCGCCTGCCGGCGGCCGACCGCAGCTGCGATGTCGCCACGATCGCCTTCGGCATCCGCAACGTCGCCGATCGAGAAGGCGCGCTGCGCGAACTCGCGCGTGTCGTGCGCCCAGGCGGCCGCGTCGTCGTGCTCGAGTTCAGCATGCCTCCCGGCGCCGTGCTCGGCCGGTTGTACCGGCTCTACTTCACGCGCATCCTGCCCGCGATCGGCCGCCTCGTCTCGAAGGACAGGGACGCGTACGAGTACTTGCCGCGCACAGTCCTGGCGTGGCCCGCGCCGGAGCAGTTCGCCCGCGAGATGCGCGGCGCAGGACTCGAAGGCGTCGAGTGGGACCTCCTGACGCGCGGCATCGCCTGCCTGCACGTGGGCCGCGTGCCGCGCGCGTCGTGAGCCGCGCCAAGTCCAAGCCTGCGCCCGCGGTCGACTCCGCCGGCGCTCCCGAACGGTGGTTCGCGCGCGAGATGGCCTTGGGCTTGTGCGCTTGCGCGCCGCTCTTCGCCGCCTACGAAGCCTTCGGCCTCGACTCGGGCGCCCGCAACGCCGCGGAACTGGCGCTGACCGCCCCGCTGCGCGCCTTGGGCGAGCACGAGGCGCTGGGACGCAGGATCGCGCTGCTCGTCGGGCTGTTCGCCTGCCTGTGGATCCTCTACCAGCCGGGCTACTCGCTGTTCCGCAAGGTCGCGCGCGTCGCGGGCGAGGGACTCCTTGTGTCGCTCGTCTTCGCGCCCTTGGTGGTCGTGCTGCACCGGCTGCTCGATGCTCCCGTGCCGGCCTCCTTGGAACTGGCGACCCCGCCACCGCCTCCGTCCCTCGAGCAAGCGGCGCTCGTGGTGGGTGGCGCGGGTTGGGAGGAACTGCTCTTCCGGGTCTTGCTGCTCGCGCTCTTCGCGCGCCTCGCCGCGCGATTCTTCGAACCGCTGGCCGGCGCGGGGCGTGCAGCGCGCTCCCTGGCCTTCCTGGCCGCCTCGATCCCCGCCGGGTTGGTGTTCGCCGCCTTCCACCTGCGCGCCGTCAACGCACCACTGGGCGGTGGAGGCGAACCCTTCGACCCGGCGCTGTTCGCCTGGCGCACCATGTCGGGCATCTGCCTCGCGCTGCTGTACGCTTGGCGCGGCGTGGGCGTCGCCGCGTGGTGCCACGCCGGAGTCAACATCCTGCTCCTCGCCGGCGCGACCCCCGGCGTGCTGCTGTGAACGGACGACAACCATGACGCGCTACTTCCTCGGCATCACCGGAGCATCGGGGCATCCCTACGCGGAGGCGCTCCTCAAGGCGCTGGTCGACTGCGGCCACGAAGTCGACGTCGCCATCACCGAAGCCGCCGCCAAGGTCATGCGGCACGAGCTGGGCGTCGATCCGGGCGTGCATGGCGAACTGCTGAAGGAGGCGCTGCCCGGTTGGATCGGCGCGGAGCGCGCCGCCAAGGTGCGCGTCTTCCGCTCCGACGCCATCGAAGCTCCGCCCTCCTCGGGCACCGCGCTCGTGGGCGGCGCCATCCTGTGCCCGTGCAGCATGGGCACGATGGCGCGCGTCTCCGTCGGGTTCTCCTCGAACCTCGTCGAACGCGCGGCGGACGTGGCCTTGAAGGAGGGCCGCAAGCTGCTGATCGTGCCGCGCGAGACGCCCTTGTCGATCGTGCACCTCGAGAACATGCTGCGCCTCGCGCGCCTCGGCGCCATCGTGCTGCCGGCGATGCCCGGCTTCTACCATCGTCCGCGCACGAAGGAGGACCTCGTGCACCATGTCGTGGGCAAGATCCTCGACCGCATGGGGGTCGAGAACTCCGTCGGCGCGCGCTGGAAGGGTTTGGATCCCAAGGTCGAGGCGGCGCGTCCGACGGAGGACGAAGGCCTCGAGCGCGCGGAACGCCCTCGTGGCGCGGAGGAACTCGAGTGACGCCCGCCTCCGGCGCCTCGCGCGCGGGTGGCGCGAGCCTCGCGGACTGGCTGTCGCTGGTGCGCTTCTCGCACTCGATCTTCGCCTTGCCGTTCGCCTTCATCGGCGCTGCCATGGCGGCCGGCGGCTGGCCGTCGGCGCGCGTCGCCGTGCTCGTCGTCGCGTGCGCCGTGCTGGCGCGCACTTCGGCCATGGCGTTCAACCGCTGGGCCGACCGCGCCATCGACGCGGACAATCCGCGCACGAGCGCACGCGAGATCCCCGCGGGCCGGATCGCGCCGCGCGCGGCGTTGCTGCTCGCCGGCACTTGCGCGGGCCTCTTCGTGCTCGCCGCGTGGCTGCTGAATCCGCTCGCCGGCCTGCTCGCGACCCCGGTACTCGTCGTCCTCCTCGGCTACTCCTACATGAAGCGCGTCAGCTCGGCGGCGCACATCGTCCTGGGCCTCGCCCTCGCCATCGCGCCGCTCGGCGCGTGGATCGCCGTGCGCGGGGAACTAGGCGCGGGCGTGGGCGCCGTGATCTGGCTGGCGGGGGGCGTGCTCGCGTGGGTGGCGGGCTTCGACCTGATCTACGCCTGCCAGGACGCGGCCTTCGATCGCGGCCGCGGCCTGCATTCGATCCCCGCGCGGGCCGGCGTGGCCTTCGCCCTGCGGCTTTCCAGCGCGCTGCATGTCGCGGCGACCGCGTGCTTCGCCATGGCCGGCGCGAGCGCGGGCTTCGGCTGGACCTGGTGGCTGGCGCTGGCGGTCGCGGCCGCGCTGCTCGTCTGGGAGCACTCCATCGTCAAGCCGCACGACTTGTCGCGCGTGGACGCGGCCTTCTTCGCGGCCAACGGCTGGGTCAGCGTGCTCCTGTGCGCCGGGGCGTTGGCGCACTACGCGCTCGCCGGCTCCAGCGGCTAGGATCGCGCCCGGAGGATCCCGGAGTACGAGCATGGCCCAGGCAGGCAAGAAGCCCCGCGCGCCCTCGCCCCTCGAGGCCATCGCCGCGTTGAAGGCGGAGTTGGCCGCGGGCCGGTTGCCGCGCGCCGTCGTGCTGAAGGGCGAAGAGCACTGGTTGCGCGACGAGTGCGCCAAGGCCTGCGCGCAGGCCGCCGCGGCGCGCGGACTGGAGTCCTGCCGGCACGACACGCGCGATCCGGACTTCCGCGCGCAGCACCTCTTCGACGAGCTGCTCGCGCCGCCCATGTTCGCCGCCGCGCGCGCCATCTTCGTGCGCGAGGCCGGTCCGCTGCTGAAGAAGGACGACAAGGACGAAGCGACCTTCGCGAGGTGCGCCATCGCCCACCTCGAGTCCGAGAAGGAGGGCTTCCTGCTCGTCGAGGCCGAGGGCTTGCGCGCCGATTCGCGTCTGGCGAAGGCGGTGGTCGCCCGCGGAGGACTGCTGCTCGACTGCAGGAAGCTCTACGACTCTCCGCCGCCGTGGAAGCCGGATCCGCGCGAGACCGAGCTCGCGCAGTGGACCATGGCGCGCGCGCGCCACCACGCGCTCAAGGCCACGGCCGAGGAATGCGTGTGGATCGCCGCCGCCTGCGGCAACGACCTCGGCGCCATCGACGCCGCCCTCGTGCGCGCCAAGGCGCGCGGCCCCGAGGGCCTCAAGGCCGCAGTGGGCTGGTCGAGCGGGGCCTCGCCCTTCACGCTCGCCGAGGACTGCGCGCGCGGCGACGCCAAGGCCTGCCTCGCCGGCATCGAAGCCCTCTTCCGCCACGGGTTCCGCGGCTCGGATGGCGAGCGCGAACTCGACCGCCACGCGTTGTCTGCCGTGCTCTTCGGCGCGTTGCGCGGCAAGTTGCGCCAAGCCTGCGCCGGTTCCAGCGCGCTCGAGCGCGGCGCGTCGGCGGCCGACGCCGCGGACGCGGCCGGGGTGCCGCCCAACCCGCGCGCGCGGGACGAGTTCGAGGCGCGCGTGCGGCTGCGCACGGCGTCCGCGTGGCGCGCGCAACTGGCCGACCTCGCCAAGCTCGAGCGCCGCTCGCGCAGCGGAGCCGAGGTCGACGCGGCCGAGTGGGCCGCCTTCGCGCTGCGCCATCGCCGCGCTGGCGTCGCGCGGCCGCGCTAGTCCCGACGCCGCCCTGTTCTCGCACCTGCGCTGTTCTCGCACCTGCGCCGGGTCCCGCACCTGCGCTTGGCGGCCCGTGGATGGGACGCGGCATCGGGCGGCTACGCACGAGGTCGTAGCCCTTTCCTGCCGCGGCGCCTCGCGCGGTCCTTTGCCTCAAGACCGCGCGGGTGGAGGTCGATCAAGGACGCACGGAACGGAGCGGCGCGCACGCGTCGCACGCCCGTCCACCACCACGACCACCACTTGGCACCCCGCCGCGCCACGGCGCGGGAGCCGCACCACCATGAGCGACATGGACGATGCAGTCCGCGAGTTCCTGGTCGAGAGCTACGAGAACCTCGACCGCCTCGACACGGACTTGATCACCTTGGAGGAGAACCCCCGCGAGCGCTAGACGCTGGCGAGCATCTTCCGCACGATCCACACGATCAAGGGCACTTGCGGGTTCCTCGGCTTCGGCAAGCTCGAGTCGGTCACGCACGTCGGCGAGAACCTGCTGTCGCGCCTGCGCGACGGCAAGCTCGAGATGAACGACGACATCGCGACGGGACTGCTGCAACTGGTGGACGCGGTGCGCCACATGCTGGGTTCGATCGAGAACTCGGGCGCGGAGGGGGAGGACGACTGGACGACGCTGAAGGAGCTGCTGTCGCGGCTCCAGGAGGGTCGCGCCGATTCCGCCCCGGCCGCTCCGGCCGCGGCGCCCCTGGTGCGCGCACGCCGCGAACGCGAGGAGGTCGTGGCGGCCTTGCCGTCCGCGCCGAACACCGCGCCCGCGCCCGCCACGCCCGCGACCCCGGCGAGCGCGAAGTCCAAGGAGGAGGCGACGGAGCGCGCCGAGCCCGAGGGCGACAAGCATGGCGCCATCAGCGAGTCGAACATCCGCGTCGACGTCGTGCTGCTGGACCGCTTGATGAACCTGGTGGGCGAGCTGGTGCTGGCCCGCAACCAGATCCTGCAGCACGCGGCCCAGGACGGCGATTCGCCCGTGGCCGCCACGACGCAACGCCTGAACCGCGTGACCACCGAGCTGCAGGAGGGCGTGATGAAGACGCGCATGCAGCCCATCGGCAACATCTGGGCCAAGTTCCCGCGCGTCGTGCGCGACCTGGCCAAGATGTGCGGCAAGGAAGTCCGCCTCGACATGGAGGGCAAGGACACCGAGCTCGACAAGACGATCATCGAGGCCATCAAGGACCCGTTGACGCACATCGTGCGCAACAGCATCGACCACGGCGTGGAGACGCCGGAGCGCCGCGCCGCGGCCGGCAAGGACCGCGAGGGCCGCATCCTGATGCGCGCCTTCCACGAAGGGGGCCAGGTCAACATCGAGATCAGCGACGACGGCGGCGGCATCGACGTCGAACGCGTGCGCGCCAAGATCGTCGAGAAGGGCCTGCTGCCGCAGGAGGCGGCGGCGCGCTTGTCGGAGCGCGAGTGCATCCAGCACATCTTCGCGCCGGGCTTCTCGACTGCCGCCCAGGTCACCAACGTCTCCGGACGCGGCGTGGGCATGGACGTGGTCAAGACGAACATCGAGAAGATCGGCGGCGCCGTCGACGTCTCGACCGAGCGCGGCCGCGGCACGACCTTCCGCATCAAGATCCCGCTGACGCTGGCGATCATCCCCGCGCTGCTCGTCTCGTGCGGCGGGGACCGCTACGCCATCCCGCAGGTGTCCCTGCTGGAGCTCGTGCGCGTGGAGCAGGAGAACCTCGCCGCTTCGATCGAGACGATCGGCGGCGTGCCGCTCTACCGCCTGCGCGGCAACCTGCTGCCGCTGGTGGACCTCGGCGCGGAACTCGGCGTGGCGCCGCCCAAGCTCGGTCGCGAGGGATCCGACTCGGCCGCGAACATCGTCGTGCTCCAGGCCGACGGGGCCACCTTCGGCATGCTGGTCGACGAGATCAGCGACACCGAGGAGATCGTGGTCAAGCCGCTGGGCAAGCAGCTCAAGGGACTGTCCTGCTACTCGGGGGCCACGATCATGGGCGACGGCAAGGTCGCGCTCATCCTCGACGTCGCCGGCGTGGCCGCACGCGGCGGAGTGGCCGGGGCCAAGGCCGGCGCGCGCGGCGGCAAGCACGCCGAGGGCGAGGACGCGGCGGAGGCCGAGAAGCACGCGCTGCTCCTGTTCCGCGTCGGCGAGGACAGGCGCGTCGGCATCCCGCTCTCCGCGGTGGCGCGCCTCGAGGAGTTCCCGCGCTCGGCGCTGGAGCAGGGCGGCGGCCGCAAGGTCGTGCAGTACCGCGGCGAGATCCTCCCGCTGTGCTCGGTGGCCGAGGCGCTCGGCTCCTACGGCAACGAGTCGGAGGACGGGCCGTTGCAAGTGGTCGTCTACTCGAGCAAGGGCCGCAGCATCGGACTGGTCGTCGAGCGCATCCTCGACATCGTGGCCGAGGCGTACGCGAAGAAGCCCGCGGGCGGCGGGGCGCTCTCGGGCGTCGCCGTCATCCAAGGCAAGGTGACCGACATCCTCGACGTCGAGGCGCTGGCGCGCAGCCTGCAACCCGACCACGCCGCGTTCGGGCTCGAGCCCGCCGGGAGCAACTGACCATGACAAGGATCGAGCAGTACTGCACCTTCACCATCGGAGGACTCCACCTGGGCGTGCCCGTGCAGGGCGTGCAGGAGGTGATCCGCTACCAGGAGCTCACGCGCGTGCCGCTGGCCGCGGCCGAGGTGCGCGGGCTGATCAACCTGCGCGGCCAGATCGTCACCGCGGTCGACCTGCGCAGGAAGCTCGGCCTAGGCGAGCGCGCCGACGAGGAGCGTCCGACCAACGTCGTGCTGCGGCGCGACGACGGGGCGGTCAGCCTGCTCGTCGACGAGATCGGCGACGTGCTGGAGGTGTCCGAGGACGCGTGGGAGCCGGCGCCGCGCACGCTCAAGGGCGGCGCGCGCGACCTGATCAGCGGCGTGTACAAGCTCGAGAAGGGCCTCCTGCTGGTGCTGGACGCCGACAAGGCCCTGGCCGTCGAGGGGAGGACGGAGGTCGCATGAGCCCCGGGGAAGCACAGTCGCGCCGACCGCGCGCGCTCGTCATCGACGACTCCCGCGCGGTGCGCTCGATCATCCGGCAGATCCTGTCCGAGCTGTCGTTCGAGGTCCACGAGGCCGAGGACGGCGCGGACGCCCTGCGCAAGGTGCAGGAGCTCGGCGGGGTCGACCTGGCTACGGTCGACTGGAACATGCCCGTGATGGACGGCCTGCAGTTCGTGCACGAGCTGCGCAAGCAGCCCGAGCACGCGCGCACCTGCCTCGTCATGGTCACGACGGAGACGGACATGGACCACGTGCGACGCGCCCTCGAGGCCGGCGCCGACGAGTTCGTCATGAAGCCGTTCACCAAGGAAGTCATCCTCGGCAAGCTCGACATCGCCGGCGGCGCCGGCTGATCCGCAAGCAAATGTCCATCGAACCCGCCGAATTCGCCATCCTCCAAGGCCTCGTCTCGCGGCACGCGGCCATCGTGCTGGAGCCGGGCAAGGAGTACCTCGCCGAGACGCGCCTCGGTCCAGTGGCGCGCGGCGCTGGTTGCGCCTCGGTGACGGAGCTGCTGCGCAAGGTGGACGCGGATCCGCGCTCGCCGATCGTCGGCAAGGTCGTCGAGGCCATGACGACCAACGAGACCTCGTTCTTCCGGGACATCCACCCGTTCGAGGCCTTGCGCATGACGGTGGTGCCCGAACTGCTCAAGGCGCGCGCCGCCGAGCGCACGCTGAACCTGTGGTGCGCCGCCGCCTCGAGCGGGCAGGAACCGTACTCGGTGGCGATGACCCTGCTCGAGCACTTCCCGGAGCTGCGCGGCTGGAAGGTGCGCTTCGTCGCCAGCGACATCGCGCCGTCCATGCTGGCGCGCTGCCGCGAGGGGCGCTACTCGCAGCTCGAGGTCAACCGCGGACTGCCCGCGAAGCTGCTCGTGAAGTACTTCGACAAGCACGGTCCCGAGTGGCAGCTCAAGCCCGAGCTGCGCTCCATGATCGAGTTCGTCGAGGTCAACCTGTCGCGGCCGTTCCCGGCCTGGCCGCCGATGGACATCGTGTTCATGCGCAACGTGCTGATCTACTTCTCCCTCGAGACCAAGCGCGACATCCTGCGCCGCGTGCGGCGCCAGCTGCGTCCCGACGGCTGGTTCTTCCTCGGAGGTTCGGAGTCGACCTTGAACGTGGACGACAAGTGGACGCGCGTGCAGGTCGACAAGACCAGCATCTACCGTCCCGCGGCTTGAACGCCGCCGCGCGCGCTCTGCACGCGGCGTGACGGCGCCCCGCCGCGCCGGTACCATGCGCGCGTGGAAGCAGCCCCGCCCTCCGCCCGCATCCGCGTGCTGGATCCGCTGGTCGTCGACCAGATCGCGGCCGGCGAGGTGGTCGAACGCCCCGCCTCGGTCGTCAAGGAGCTGGTGGAGAACGCCCTCGACGCCGGCGCGACCAGCGTGAGGATCGAGCTCGAGGAGGGCGGTGCGCGGCTGGTGCGCGTGGTCGACGACGGCTGCGGCATGGGTCCCGAGGACCTGGCTCTGGCCTTCGCCAGCCACGCGACGAGCAAGTTGCGCGAACCCGGCGACCTCGAGCACGTCGCCAGCCTCGGCTTCCGCGGCGAGGCGCTGGCGAGCATCGCCTCCGTCGCGCGTTGCCGCATCGTGTCCTGTCCGCGCGGCGGCGAGGCGCGCGAGGTGCGCTGCGAGGGTGGCGTGCCTTCGGGGCCGATGCCCGCCTCCGGCGCGCCCGGCACCACGGTCGAGGCGCGCGACTTGTTCTTCAACACGCCCGCGCGGCGCAAGTTCCTCAAGTCGACAGCCACCGAGCTCGGGCGCGTGCTCGACTACGTGCAGCGCATCGCGCTGGCCCACGAAGGAGTCGCCTTCGAACTGCTGCACGACAAGAAGCGCGTGTTCGACTGCGAAGCGGGCATGGACCTGCGAGCGCGCGTCCGCCGCGCCTTCGGCGCCGAGCTCGCCGACGCGCTGGTCGAGGTGCGGGCGCAGGATGGTCCCGTGGCGCTCTCCGGCTGGGTCGCGCCGCCGCGCTTCGCGCGTTCCGACGCCTCGCGCCAGATGTGGTTCCTCAACGGCCGCAGCGTGCGCGACAAGGTGCTGCTGCGCGCGCTCAAGGACGGCTATCGCGGGTTCCTGTTCGACAGCCGCCAACCCTCGGCCTTCCTGCACCTGTCGATGGATCCCTCGCTGGTCGACGTCAACGTGCATCCGGCCAAGACCGAAGTGCGCTTCCGCGACGAGCGGCGCCTGTTCGGCTTCCTCGTGCACCACCTGCGCGCGGCCGTGGCGCGTTGCGACATCGCCACGCCCGGCGCGCGCCTCGTCGACGCCACGTTGCGCCGCGAGGGACGGGCCGAGGCCTCCGTCGGGCGCTTCGACTACGGATCGCCCGGCCGCGGCGCCCCCTCGGATTCGACGCGTCTGTTCGTCGGCGAATCGCCCGGCCGTCCGGCGCGCGAGGAGCTCGCCGGCACGCGCGGAGCGGAGGCGGGACGCGAAGCGCCGCTGCCCGCGGCGGCCACGGCCCGCCCCGTGCGCGCCGGAGCGCCGCTCCTGCAGGTGGCCCGCACCTACCTCGTGCGCGAGATCGAGAACGGCTTCGAGGTGATCGACCAGCACGCGCTGCACGAGCGCATCCAGTACGAGGACCTGCTGGCGCGGTTGCGCGCCGGCGCGCTCGAGTCGCAGCGCCTGCTCGTGCCCGAGCTGGTCGAGGTGGCCCGCAGCGAATGCCAACTGCTGTGCGGCCGCGCGGGGGAGTTGTCGCGCGCGGGCATCGAACTGTCGGCGTTGGGCGAGTCCACCGTGGCGCTGCACGCCTTGCCTGCGCGCCTGGCCCGGCCGCGCGCGACCGCCATCGTGAGGGATCTGGTGGCGTTGCTCGCCGAGGAGCGCCAGATCGACGCCGAGCGCCTGCTCGAGGCGGCCCTGCAACGCGCCGCGTGCCGTTCCTCGGTGATGTCCGGCGATGAACTCGACCAGGCCGAGATGCAGGGCCTGCTGGCGCGCGGCGCCGCGCTGCTCTCCGACCAGACCTGCGTGCATGGCCGGCCCACGCGCGTGCGCTTCGCCCTGGCCGACCGCGAGCGCGCCTTCGACCGCCGCTGAGGCCGGTCTGTCAAATGTATTTGACGCGGGTCCCGCGTCAGCCGCCGCCGGGGGCGGCCTTTTCCGGCGCGGAGGCGGAGGACGCGCCCGGCGCGAATTGCTCGCGCGCGAACGCGGGCTTCAGGCTCGCGCCGCGCAGGTAGCCGTCCATGCCCGCCTCGGCGCGCAGCCTTCCGCCGCCGCCCGCGCCGTGCACCGCGAAGTGGTGCGGCACGAGGATCCCGTCGACGAGGCGATGGTCGCGCAACGCCACATGGAGCGCGGGTGGGGAGGCGCCGGGCGCCTCGCCCGTCGCCGCCGGTCGCAGCTCGGCGAGCTGCGCCTGCTCCACCAGTCCGAGCACGCGATCGTAGCCGAGCAGCGCGCGCACCATCCCGGAGGGACGTTGCTCCGCCGAGGGCGGCAAGGTCAGGTCCGGCGTCTCGACGAGCAGCCAAGCGAGCTCGCCGGCGCGCGCGGCCAGCGCTTCGTTGGGGCAGGCCGGCGGCGCGGCCGCTTCGACGCGGCGCAGCCGCAACGCGCGCAGGTCGAACAGGCTCGCCACCGTGCGCGCCAACGCGAGTCCCTCGTCCAGCGCGCGGCGGTCCTCCCTGTGCTCGCGCGCCACTCCCAGCTCGACGAACTCCGGCGGGGTCCGCGAAGCATCGACCAGCCAATCGCCCTTGGGGCCTCGCAGCAGCTCGCGCTTGCGCCCGGTCGACAGGCGCAGGCAGTCCGGCGCCAGCCACTGCCAGCGCGCATCCGGCAAGTCGTTGCGCGCTCCCTCCGCGCCGCGGTAGCGCAGGTCGACGCGCAGGTCGAAGCCCGTCAAGGGGTAGGGCTCGGCGAGCTTGGCGCGCGGCGCGGCGCGCAGGAGTTCGAAGGCCTTGCGCGCCTCCTCGCGCGTGGAGGAGGGCAACTTGCCCGGCTCCAGCGCGGCGCCGTCCACATCCAGCCACGCCGGGACGGCCGGCGTCGCCGCCACCGGGGGCGGAGGAGGCGGCACGCCATCCTGCGCGACGGGGGCCTGCGCGACGAGGAACGCGGTCGTGGAGGCGAAGAGCGCGGCGGCGGACCAGAGGGGCGTCATGCGAGTCCTACTGTACGCAAGGCGGGGCGCCGTGCGAGCGACCACGCGCGGCGACAGGCGGACTGCTAGGCTCTCGGCCTTGGACCCGCGATCCGATCCGCTGCGCGGCTTGCGCCTGCGCGCCATCGTCGGCGCCACGGGCGTGGGCAAGAGCGCCTTGGGACTCGCCCTGGCGCGGCGCCACGGCCTCGAGCTGGTGTCGCTCGACTCGATGCAGGTCTACCGCGGCCTCGACATCGGCACGGCCAAGCCGGACGCCGGCGAACGCGCGCTCGCGCCGCACCACATGCTCGACTGCGCCGACCCGCGCGAGCGCTACGACGCCTCGCGCTTCCTGGGCGACCTCGGGCGCGTCCTCGAGGGCCTCGCCGCTCGCGGCGCGACGCCCTTGTTCGTCGGCGGCACGGGCTTCTACCTCAAGCTGCTCGTGAACGGCCTCGCGCCCGACATGCCCGGCGACGAAGGCGTGCGCGCCCGCCTGCGCGAGCGGCTCGCGCAAGAGGGCCAAGAACGCCTGCATGGCGAGTTGCTGCGCCTCGATCCGCCCACGGCGCTGCGCATCCATCCCAACGACCACTACCGCTTGTTGCGCGCGCTGGAGATCCACGCGCTGACCGGCAACGCCCCGAGCGCGTTGAAGACCCAGTGGGCGGCCCCGGCGCGTCCGGCGCGCTTGGTGTGGCTCGATTGCGAGGTGGCCGAGCTCGACGCGCGCATCCGCGCCCGCGCCGAGGCGATGTTCGCCGCCGGATGGGCCGCCGAGGCGCGTCGATTGGAGGAGGCGGGGCTCCTCGGGCCAACGGCGTCAGCCGCCCTGGGGTACCGTGAAGCGGCGCGCGTGGCGCGTGGCGAGTTGCCGCTCGACGCGGCCGTCGACGCCATCGCCTTGGCGACGCGCCAGTTCGCGCGCCGGCAGCGCACTTGGTGGCGCAAGTTCGATGCGGTCCGCCTCGAGGCGGCGGCGGACGCGCCGGGCTTCGAGCGTCTGTGCCAAGCCGCGGGGCTAGCACTCGAGTTGCATGGCGGCGACGCGTTGATTGGCGGCGACGGACAGTCGGCCTGAACAACACACCAGCCGCGGCCAGAGGCCACGGCTGGGGCAATTCGGTTGGGCGGCTTCGCTCGCTGCCGGATGTCCGCGTGTCGAGCGTCGCGGGCCGAAGGACGTCGCGTCCGCCGAAGTCACGAGCTCACGGCAGCGGATTCCATCCCGGCCTAGTCCATGGCCGGCCTGATCTCTCGCCGGCCTAGTCCATCGCCGGCCTAGTCCATCGCCGGCCTGATCCCTCGCCGGCCTGATCCCTCACTGCGGCTGCAGCGGGTTGTCCGGGTTCTCGTTGAACATGTGGCGCTGCACGGTCGTGCCCACCGCCGACATCTGGCGGCCTTGGAAGGCCCAGAAGTCGTCGCCATCGCGGTCCTGGCGGTAGTTGAACGCGTGGTTGCCCATGCGCAGGCCGATCGAGCGCGGGTTCCAGTGGTCGTCGTAGTGCGTCTTCGAGCTGGTGCAGGACGAAGCGCCGACGAGGAGGAAGAGACCGAGGACGGTGAGGTTCAGCTTCATGGATTCGGGGGGCTGGCGCCGACCGGGGGGCTGGCGCAGGGGCGAGGATTGTGCTGGGAGGCGCCGACGAAGTCAACGCGGGAGACGCCGCGGCGCGCGGCCGATCCCCATGGACCTTTGGCGGGGCTCTGGGGGGGCTGCGACTTGGGGGACGTGGCGGGGGGGGACGTGGCTGGGCGGAGAAAGCGGGGGGCGTGGGAAGGGGGATCGAGTGGGTGCAGCAGCACGAGACCGAGCCGGGGCTTGGCCGCGGGACCGGTCGATGGACCGGTCAAGGGCAGTACCACCCGCGGCCGCCGTTGGTAACCATGGTCCCATGCAACCGCAGGAGGCCAAGCGCCCGCGCCTCGGGGTGTACGGAGGGAGCTTCGACCCACCGCACCTCGGGCACCTGCATGTGTTGCGCGCGGCCCTCGAGCATGGCGGGCTGGATCGCTGCCTGGTCGTGCCCGCGGCGCGTTCTCCATTCAAACCCATGGGACCGGCGCTGGACGACGCCGCGCGGCTCGAACTCGCGCGGGCCGCCTTCGACGACTTCGAGCACGTGGAGGTCGACGCGCGCGAGCTGGAGCGGCCGCCGCCTTCCTACACGATCGACACGCTGCGCGAACTCGCCGCCGAAGCGCCCGGAGCGCAACTCGTGCTGGTCGTGGGATCGGACAACCTGCCCGAACTGCCGCGCTGGCGCGAAGGCCGCGCCATCCTCGAACTGGCCGAGCCGCTGATCGTGCCGCGCGGCGAGGACCGCGACGCGACGCTCGAACGCGCGGGCAACGGACTCGACGCGGCGGCGCGTGCGCGCCTCGCGCGCGGGTGGCTGCCGGTGCCCGCCGTCCCGACGAGCTCGACCGACCTGCGCGCTCGACTCGCGCGTCGCGACGCTTCGGCGCTCGCGGAGCTGCCGCCACGCGTGGCGCGCCTCGTCGTGGAGCGCGGCTGGTACGGATGGGGTTCTTGAGCGTGGCATGGCTGCCGCATGCGGCCGTGGCGCTGGCGGCGGCCGGTTCCGCGCTGGCCTTCGCGCGGTGGCGCCAGCTGGCCGACGACGGGTCCCTCGAGCGCGAACGCAAGGAGCAGCCGCGCCCCGTGCCCCTCGCCCTGGGGCCGGCGCTGGCGGTCGGGGTGCTGGTCGCCTGCGCCCTTGGCGCCGGATGGGCCACGCCCTTCGGCGTCGTCGCCGCGGGCGGACTGCTGCCCGGCCTCGCGGCGTCCTTCGCGCTCGGGCTGGTCGACGACCTGCTGCCGCGCGGGTTGCGCCCATCTGTCAAATTCCTTGGACAATGCGCGGCCGCCGCGCTGCTGGCGGCGGGCAGCGGCCTGCCGGCGTCGTCGGCCGCCATGCTCGGGGCGCTGACGCTGTTCGCCGCCAATGTGTCCAATACATTTGACAACGCCGACGGCGCCTGCCTGCTCGCGCCCGGCGGGAGCTGCCTCCTCTCCGCGCATCCCGCCGGAGCCGCCGTGGCGGGCCTCCTGCCCTTCAACCTGGCGCGCGGCGGGGCGCGCGCGTACCTGGGCGATTCGGGATCCCACCTGCTCGGATTCCTCGCCTGCTGCGTGCATCCGTGGGCCTGGCTCGGCCTCGCGGCCCCGGCGATCGACCTCGTCTTCGTCTCCATCGAGCGCCTGGCGGCCGGAACGCCCCCTTGGCGCGGGGATCGACGCCATCTGGCGCACCGCCTGCAACGCGCCGGCCTGGGCCGCGCCGGGGTGGCAGCGTGGCTGGGCCTGGTCGGCATCCTGCCGTGGTGCGCGTTGCACGCCGGCGAGTCGCTGGGCCTGCGGCCGGCGCAAGCCGCGACGGCCGGAGCGTGCGCGAGCCTAGTGCTGCATGCGCTGCTCTGGCGCCGCGGCTTGCCGCAGGTCGCCCGCCAAGCTTGACGGGAAGCACGGCTTTGCCGAACATTCCCCGCCCTTCGCGCGCGCCTTCGCGGCCT
Source organism: Planctomycetia bacterium (assembly GCA_046341775.1). GTDB lineage: Bacteria > Planctomycetota > UBA1135 > UBA1135 > SXXH01. The sequence continues at coordinate 34,608 of JBKDQQ010000046.1, read as the reverse complement.
GCAGCCCCGCAGACCCGGAACGCGTCGCGCCTGGCCGGACCCCCGCCGTGGCCTACCCCCTGACCGCCATCATCTCCGATCTGCATGCCAACATGCCTGCCATCGAGACGGCGGTGGCGGACGCGGTGGCGCGCGGGGCGGAACGCTTCCATTGCCTCGGCGACATGGTCGGCTACGGGGCGGAGCCGCTGCAGGCGGTGCGTCGCGTGCGCGAACTGGTCGCCGGTCGCGGCGCGACGCGTCCGTTGGCGCCGGGCTTGTGCCTCAAGGGCAACCACGAAGCCGCGCTGATCGATTCCGAGCAGGACAGCGACTTCAACCCCAAGGCGCGCGCCGCCATCCGCTGGACCAAGGAAGCGCTGGGCGTCGAGGGCTTCGAACCGTTCGACTGGATCGACTCCCTCTCGCCGGAGGGGCTCGACGAATCGGCCATGTGGGCGCATGGTTCGCCGCGCGACCCCTTGCGGGAATACATGCTGCCGCGCGACCGGGCCAACGCCGACAAGATGCGCGCCTGCTTCGCCGCGCTGCGGGCCAAGGAGCGGCTCGTGTGCTTCGTCGGCCACAGCCACGTGCCCGCGATCTACTTCGAGGACGGGCGCATGTACCGCCCGACCGGCACGACCACGCCGCTCGACCTCGGGTTGTCCGAGTCGTGCCGCGCGATCGTCAACGTGGGCTCGGTGGGCCAGCCGCGCGACGGCGATCCGCGCCTGTCCTACGTGCTGTGGGACGGCAAGCGCCCGAGCTTCATCCGACTCGACTACGACCACCAAGCGGCGGCGGAGCGCATCCGCGCCGTGAAGGACCTGCCCGAGTTCCTCGCGGACCGGCTGCTCGTGGGCCGCTGACGCGTCCACGACCCGCGCCGCGCGTCCGCACCGCCCGCACCGAAATCGCCGTACCAGACGACACCACCCGCCGTGGACAAACGCTTCCTCTCCGCGCTGCTCCTGTGCTTCGTCATCGTCGTCGGCTGGGGCATCCTGTTCCCGCCGCCCGAGAAGCCCGTCGCCCCGACGGCCACTCCAGCACCCGCGTCCACGGCCGCGCCCGAAGCGGTCCAGGCCACCACGCCACCCGCGCCGGTCGAGGGGGCGCGCGTGCTGCGCGACGAGGTCGAGCGCATGGAGACGCTGGTCCTCGGCGAGGGCTCGCAGCGCTGGCGCGTCGTCGCCACGAACCGCGGCGGCACGATCGCCGAGCTGCGCCACGCGGCGCTCGTGCAGGACGCGACCCTGGCGGACGGTGAACGCGACAAGCCCGAGAACTGGGCGGTGGTCCTGTCGAGCGTCGACGACAACGCGCGGGGCTCGCGCTCGCTCGCGCTGCGCGCATCGCCCTCGGCGGAACTCGTGGCGGGCAAGGAGCTCGACAGCGCGCTGTGGACGATGCGGCTCGTGCCGGACTCCTCCGCGCCGCGCGGCGTCGAGTGGCAGTACGCTCCGGGCACGGGCGTCGTCTACACCAAGCGGCTCGTCGCCGATCCCGGCGCGCCGCGCCTGCGTTTCGAGCTCGAGATCAGGAACGAGTCGTCCAAGGAGGCCGCGGGCCGGCGCGACTTCGTGCTCGTGCCCGCGACGGGCCTCTCCTACGACTCGGGCGACTCGTTCTACATGGAGCCCTCCGCCGTGGCCTGGGCGCCGGTGGCGGGGGACGAGGCCGGGGCCTTCGCGACGCGCAGCTACACGCCGGACACGAACGAGCGGCTCGGCGCCTTGTCCGTCGGCCTGCCCGTCGGCTGGGTCGGCGTGCACAACAAGTACTTCGCGGCGCTCCTCTCGGGTCGCGGCGACGCCGACCGCGCCGCCATCGTCGGCGCCAGCTGGCGCGCGCTCTACGACGCGCCCTTCCACGCCAAGGACAAGCAGACCGATGGCTGGCGGCAGATGGAGGCCGAGGTGGCCCTCGGCCTCGACCTGCCGCTGCTGGGGGAGTCGCGCAGCTGGACCTTCGACCTCTACGCGGGTCCCAAGGACCGTTCGGAGCTGCGCGCCGCCTCCGCGGACTACCGCCACCTATCCGACCACGACCTCGGCTTCTTCGCCGGCATCGCCAAGGCGCTGCTCGCGATCATGGACTTCTTCCACGGGCTGACCGGTTCATGGGGGATGGCCATCATCCTGCTGACGCTGTTCGTGCGCCTCGTGCTGTTCCCGCTCAACCGCCGCTCGCAGACGGCGATGGCGAAGTACCAGAGCAAGATGAAGCGCGTGCAGCCGCGCATCGAGGAGCTCAAGAAGCGCTTCGAGAAGGATCCCGCGCGCCTGCGCCAGGAACAGGCCAAGCTGATGCAGGAGGAAGGCGCGTTCCCGCCGCTGGGCGGTTGCCTGCCGCCGCTCTTGCAGATCCCGATCTTCATCGGACTCTTCAAGGCCGTCGGCGTGTCGTTCGACCTGCGACAGGAGCCGTTCCTCGGAATCGTGCGCGACCTGTCGCTGCCCGACCAGTTGCTGCCGCTGGGCGTCGAACTGCCCTTGGTGGGTTCGAGCTTCAACGTCCTGCCGCCCCTGATGGTGGTGATGTGGATCCTGCAGCAGCGCAGCATGCCGCGTCCCACCGAGGAGCAGGCGCTGATGATGTACAAGATGATGATGTGGATGCCCGTGGTGATGGGCGTCTTCCTCTACAACTACGCAGCCGGACTGTCGCTCTACATGATCACGCAGTCCACGCTGGGCATCATCGAGATCAAGGTCATCAAGAAGTACTGGCCGCTCGACGACAAGGAGGAGCCGAAGAAGGAGGGCTTCTTCTCGAAGCTGATGAAGGCCCAGCAGGAGAAGATGGAGGAGATGCAGAAGGCGCGCGGCAAGGGGCGCTGAGGACGCCCCATGGCGCCCTCCGCGCTGCCCCCGGACGCCTCGCGCACCACGATCGCCGCGTTGGCGTCGCCGCCCGGCGGATCGCTCCGCGCCATCGTGCGCTTGTCCGGGCCGCGCGCCTTCGCCATCGCAGGCGCGTGTTGCGTCGCCGACGCGCCGATCGAGTCCCTGCCGCGCGGGGTGTTCCGCGCGCGATTCCACGATGGTGCGCAGAGGCAGGACGCGTGGCTCCTGTGCATGCGCGCGCCGCGCTCGTTCACGGGCGAGGACGTGGTCGAACTGCACCTTTCCGGCGCGGCGCCGCTGGCGGAGGCGGCGCTGGCGCGCGTGCTGGAGCTGGGCGGGGAGCCCGCGCGACCGGGCGAGTACGCGCGCCGCGCGTTCGAGGCGGGGCGGCTCGACCTGCCGCGGGCCGAGGGGATCCTGGCGCTGGTCTCGGCGGGGGGCGCGGCCGAGGCGCGCGCCGCGCTGCGCCTGACGGGCGGCGGTTTGTCAAATTTACTTGACGGGCTGCGCGGCGACCTGCTCGACGCGCGCGCCTTGTGCGAGGCCGCCTTGGACTTCGCCGAGGAGGACACGGCCTCGGTCGACGGCGAGGTGGTGGACGCGCTGGCGCGGCGCGCGGCGCGCGCCTGCGAGGCGGCGCGCGCCATGGTGCGCGCCCGCCCGCGCGCCGAAGGGCGGGCGCGCGTCGTGCTGTGCGGCGCGCCCAACGCCGGCAAGTCGAGCCTGTACAACGCGCTGGCCGGCGCCCCGGCCGCGCTGGTCTCGCCGCTCGCGGGCACCACGCGCGATCCCTTGTCCACGCGCCTCGTCCTCGGTGGGCTCGAGGCCGAGCTGTTCGACACGGCGGGCTTGCGCGCGACCGACGATCCCGTCGAGCTCGCCGCCCAGGAGCTCGCGCGCGCCGAAGCGGGCACGGCGGATCTCGCGTTGTGGGTGGCGGACGCCACCCTGCCTCTCGCGGAGGCGCCACCCTTGCCGCCGGGCGCGGCGCGCATCCTCGTGTGGAACCAGGTCGATCGCCCCGAGGCCGCGCCGCCGCCGCGCCTCGGCGCGCTCCCGGTGGTCGCCACCTCGGCCCGCACCGGTGCGGGGCTCGACGAGCTGCGGGACGCCATCGCGCGCATCCTGCGAGAGGGGGGCGGCCACCACGGCGCCGCGGGCCTCGACCAGGCGCTCGTCGCGGACGCGGACGCCTTGGAACGCGCCGGATCGGCAGCGGGAATCCTGCGCGAGACGGCCGCGCGGCAGGGGCTGGCCCTCGACGAATTGGCGCACGAACTCGCCGCCGCGTTGGAGGCGCGTCCGCGCGGCCTGGAACTCGCGGCGGAGCACTTGGCGCGCGCCCAGGGGGCGCTCGGACGGCTCGGCGGGGAATCGACCGCGGAGGACGTGCTCGATCGCATCTTCTCGCGTTTCTGCCTCGGGAAGTGAGACTTGCGGCCGCCCGGGGCCTGTCGCGTTGACACCCCAGCGGTTGCGTGCGAACCTCGTCGCCCAGCGAGGCGTTGTGGGTGGTCGCCGACCAGCCCACGAGTCCTCGCCCGTCCGGCGCGCCCGGCCGGCCCCCGATCCGCCACGGCCCGCGACCGCCACGGCCGAGCGCCATGCGCTGCCCCCGCTGCAAACAGGACAACGACCGCGTCGTCGACTCGCGCGCCTCCGCCGAAGGCGGGGTCATCCGCCGTAGGCGCGAGTGCCTGGCCTGCTTCCTGCGCTACACGACCTACGAGCGCATCGAGGAGACGCCGCTGCGCGTCGTCAAGAAGAGCGGCGAGCGCGTGCGCTTCGAACGGGAGCGCGTGCTGGCAGGCATGATCCGCGCTTGCGAGAAGCTGCCGGTGTCGATCGAGACGCTCGAGGCGGCCGCCGCCACCGTCGAGGCGCGGTGCCAGGAGGAGTACGACCGCGAGGTGCCGAGCTCCGTCATCGGCAACCTCGTCATGGAGGAGCTGCGCAAGATCCACCACGTGGCCTACGTGCGCTTCGCCTCCGTCTACCGCGAGTTCAAGGACGTGTCGCAGTTCCTCGACGAGCTGCGCCCGATCCTCGAGTCGCGTCCGGCCGATCCGGCCCGGCAGGGAGCCGAGCGACGCGGAGGAGCGGAGTCGTGAGCCTGGATCCGCGCGACAAGGCCGCCGCGCCCGAGGGCCGGCGGCGCATCGAGCGCGTGCAGAAGCGCGACGGCTCCGAGGCGGCCTTCGATCGCTCGAAGATCGAATCCGCCGTGCGTCGCGCGCAGCAGGCGGTGGGCGACGAGGACCCGCAACTTTCGCGCGAGGTGGCGGACCTCGTCTGCGGCGCGCTCGAGCGCCAATGGGCCACCGCGCGCGCCGCGGCCACGCCGCCGATCGAAGCCATCCAGGACCTCGTCGAGCAGGCGCTGGTCGAGTTGGGCCGCTTTCCCGTGGCCAAGGCCTACATCCTGCACCGCGATCGTCGCGCGCGCATCCGCGCCGCGAGCAGCGAGGGCGCCGCGCGCGTCGTCGACGGGCGCGCGCCCTCCGTGCAGGACTCGCGCGGCGTCGAGCCGTGGCGCAAGGACCGCATCGTCGCCGCCCTGATGGAGGAGGCGGACCTGCCGCGCGCCATCGCCGAGGAGGTGGCCGCGCAAGTCGAGGCGAAGGTGCTCGCCAGCGGCTTGCGGCGCCTGTCGACCACCTTGGTGCGGGAACTGGTGGACGAGGCGCTGTTCGAGCGCGGGGCCGCCGCGGCGCTCTCGCGCGCCCGCCCCGTGGCCGTGCCGCGGGCCGACATCGAGCGGTGGCTGGCCGCCGACGTGCATCCGCGCTCGCGCATCGCCGACGAGGTGCTGCTGCGTTACTCGCTCGAGCACCTGCTTCCGCCGGCCGTGGCGGAGAGCCACCTGTCGGGCGACATCCATGTCCTGGGCTTGTCGTCGCCGCACCAGTCGCTCGCGCACGCGGTGCCGCTGGAGTCGTTCCTCGACGGCGAGCCGGGGCCGCGTTCCCTGCACGGCGCGCTGGACGAGATCTCCGCCTCGGCGCGCGCCGTGGCGCACGCCCTGGTCCTCGACGAGGCGCTCGAGCCGCTCCCGGCGCTGCTGCGCGAGCGTCGCGCGGGCGAAGGCGGGGCGGCCCGTGGTTGGCTGCAGGCGCTGGCCGCCGTGTCCGCCTCGTGCAACCGGCCGATCGAACTCGCGCTGCGCACGCGCGCGCCCCAACCCTCGGCGCGCGAACGCGCGCGCCTCGTGGTCCTGCTGCAGGAGCTCGCCGAGCTCGCGTCCGCCGACGAGGCCACGCCGCGCGCCATCCTCGACCTGCAGCTCGCCGTCGAGCTCGTGGAGGGCGACGATGCTGCGCGCGGCGCGCTTGAACGGCTGCTCGAGCGGCGCCTCGTGCGCCTGTGCTTCGCCGAGGACGGCGCGCGCGGCATGGGCCACGGCTTGTCGCGCCGCGAGGGCGAGCGCGGCGCCTTGCGCTGCGCTTCCGGCGTGGCGTTGAACCTGCCGCGGGCCGCGCGGCGCGCGGGTGCCTGGCGCGAAGACCTGCTGTTCGCGGAGATCCAGCACCAGCTCGAGCTGGCGCTCGAGGCGCACGCGGGATTGTCCCAGGCGCGGCGGCAGCGGCGCCTCGAGGGGGCGCGCGCGCGCGGGCGCGCTTCGGCGCTGGTCGCGCCGGTCGGGTTGCGCGAGGCTTGCCGCATCGCCTGCGACGGCGAGGCGCGGGTCGAGCAGGCGACGCGCGTGCTGGCCTTCCTCGCCGAAGCCTGCGAACGCCTGGGCGCCGCGCGGGGCCTCTCCGTGCAACTGGACCTCGTGCCCTGCGACGACGCGGCGGCGCGCTTCCGCGAGTTGGAGCGGCGCTCGGCCGCGCCGCGGCAGGCGCGCTTGTTCGAGGACCGCGGATCCGTCGAGGATTCGCGCGCCGAAGAGTCCGCCGGGATCGAGCTGCATGCGCGGCTCGAGATGCAGCGCCTCGGCGGCGAGGCCGTGCTCGACGCGCACGCGCGGCTCTTCGCCGGGCTGCGCGAGGGCGTGCTCGACCAGCGCGACCTGCTCGAGGGCTGCGCCGCGGGCCGGCCCGCGGAGGATGCGCCGCTGGCGCGCGCCCTCGTCCGGCTCGCCGCCCGTCGCGCGCGCATCCGCTCCGGCGCCGCGCCGCTCCACGCCCTGCGGCCGTCCGCGCGCCAAGCCTCCGAACTGTTCTCCGCGACCGCCTCCCGGGAGGAGTCGGCGCTTCCGCCGCGCGCCGCGGGCGCGCCTGACAGCTAGACCGACACCATGCGCCTCAAGCGACTCCAACTCTTCGGCTTCAAGTCGTTCGCCGACCGCACCACCTTCGACTTCGGCGACAAGACGCTCACGGGCGTCGTCGGCCCCAACGGTTGCGGCAAGAGCAACATCGTCGACGCCACGCGCTGGGTGCTGGGCGAGCAGCGCCCGACCTCGATGCGCGGCGCGGAGATGACCGACGTCATCTTCAAGGGCAGCGCCTCGCGACCGCCGCTGTCGGTGGCCGAGGTGACCTTGGTGCTCGACAACTCGACCGGAGTGCTGGCCGGGCGCGGCGCCGAGGTGTCGATCATGCGTCGCGTCTTCAAGTCCGGCGAGGGCGAGTACCTGCTCGACGGCGAGAAGGTGCGCCTGAAGGACATCAAGGAGATGCTCTTCGACACGGGGCTCGGCAGCCGCGGCTACTCGGTGCTCGAGCAGGGCAAGATCGACTCGGTGCTGTCCGCCAATCCGCTCGAGCGCCGGCGCATCTTCGAGGAGGCGGCGGGCGTGTCGCGCTACCGCCAGCGCAAGAACGAGGCCGAGCTGCGCCTCAAGCGCGTGGCCGAGGACATGGCGCGCCTCGACGACGTGATCGGCGAGCTGGGCTCGCGCGTGCGCTCGCTGAAGATCCAGGCCGGCAAGGCCGAGCGCTACGTCGCGGCGCGCGACGAGTGGGCGCGCGAGCGCGCGCGGCTGCTGAAGCACCGGGCGCGCCAGGGCGCCGAGCTGCTGCGCGAGCTGCGCGGCCAGGCCGCCCGGATCGAGGCGCGCGTCGAGACGGCCCGCGCCTCGCGCGAGGAGGCCGAGGGCGGCCTGCAACTGCGCGAGAAGGAGGCCGAGGCGCTCGCGGGCCGCATCGAGGGCCTGGTGGCGGACGCGTCGCGCCTCTCGGGCGACGGGCGCATGGTCGACGAGCGCAAGGCGCAGTTGGCTTCGCGGGCCGGCCAGCGCGAACACGCCGCGCGCGAGGAGGGGGAGCGCGCTTCGCGCCTCGCGGCGCTCCTCTCCGAGCGCGAAGCCGAGCTCGCGCGCATCGCGGGCGAACTAGCCGAACTGGAAGGCGGAGCGCGCTCGGCGCACGAGGAGCACATGGAGCGCGCCCGCGCGCAGGGCGACCTCGACTCCCAGTCCCAGCGCCTGCGCGCCGCCATCGAGCGCCTCTCGGGCTCCGTGCAGCGCCTGCTCGTCGCGCGCACGCAGGCGGAGAACCGCATCGCGGCGCTCGACGCGGCGCTGGTGCCGCTCAAGGAGCGCGTGGGCCTCGCCTCGACGCGCCTGTCGGAGGCGCTGGCCGTGGTCGAGGCGCTGCGCATCGAGCAGGCGAGCCACGAAGCCGCGGCCGCGGAGGCGGCGCGCGCCCAGGGCGAGCACGAGGTGCGCAGGCGCGAGCTGGCGCAGGCCATGCAGGACGCCGCGGCCGCGGTGGCGCGCGCCGACCAGGAGAAGAAGCAGCTCGAGCTCGAGCGCGCGCGCGCGCAGAGCACCATCGAGGTGCTGCTGGCGCGCGAGCGCGACCTCGAGGAGCTCTCCGCCGGGGCCAAGAAGGTGCTCGAGGCCATCGAGAAGCGCGGCGAACCGTTCGGCCGCGACGCGCTCCTGGGACTGGTGGCCGACCACCTGCGCACGAGCGTGGAGCACGCGCGCGCGCTGGACGCGGCCCTCGCCGGGCGCGCCGGAGCGCTGGTCGTCGACAGGCCCGAGCGCGTGGCCGCCGTGGTCGACTGGCTGAGCAGCAAGGAGGCCGGGCAGGTCTCGCTCGTCGTGGCCGGCGGCTTCGGCGCCGGCGAGGCCGACGAGTCGGGCTTGTCCGACGACGAGCGCGTGCTGGGCACGCTGCTCGCCCGCGTGGAGGTGGACGAGGGTTACGAGGGCCTCGCGCGTTCGCTTCTGTCGGGCGTGTGGCTGGCGCGCGACCTCGAGGCGGCCATGTCGCTCGTCGCGAGCCATCCGTCGCTGCGCTTCGTCACGCCGCGCGGCGAGCTGGTCGACGCGGCTTGCGCCCACGGCGGCCACCGCGCCGCGGGCCAGGGCGCGGTGTCGCGTCGTTCGAGCGCGGCCGAGCTGCGCGGCAAGGTGGACGACCTCGACCGGCGCATCGAGGAGCTCGATGCGCGGCGCGGCGAAGTCGTGGCCGCGCGCATCGGCCTGCAGAAGGAGTGGGAGCAGAGCTCGATCGAGCTGGAGGCGCGGCGCGTGGCGCGCACCGCGGCGGAGACGGCCTTGTCCACGGCCCGCGCGCGCCTCGCCGACCAGGACGCGCTCAAGCGCGGCATCGAGCAGGAGAGCTCGTCCGCCGAGGCGCAGATCGCGCGCATGGAGTCGGAGCTCGACCAGGCGCGCGCGGCGCGCGGTTCGGCCGACGCCGAGCACGAGCGCGAGTCCGCCGCGCTGGCGGCCGAGGAGTCGCGGCGCGCGGAACTCGAGGAGCGTCGCGACTCGTCCGCGCGCGAGCTGGCGCGCAGCCAGCTCGCCGCCAGCACCTTGCGCGCCGAGCACGACGGCCTCGCGCGCCGCGTGCGCGACCTGCGCGCCGTGGTCGAGGAGACGCGCCTCGAGTCGGCGCGAGCCGCGCGCCTCGCCGGCGAGCACGAGGTGCAGTCGCGCGAGGATCGCGAGGAGGTCGCCAAGCTCGAGGAGCGCAGCGCGGCCATCCTCGCCCAGCGCGCCGGCATCGACGAGGAGGTCGGCGAGCTGCGCGGACGGTTGGATGGTGCGCGCCTCGTCGTGGCGCAGTCGCGCGTGGCGCTCGACGCGCTGGCGAAGGAGCTCGAGGGTCTCGCCTCGCGCTTGTCGGAGCTGCGGCTCGAGGAGCAGCGGGTCGCGCTGGCGCGCGACGAGATCGTGCGCCGCGCGCAGGAGGAACTGTCGATCGACGAGCTGGCGTTGTCGGAGGGCTTCGAGCCCGAGGCGGCGTTGTCCGCCGCGGAGGCGCTGGACGCCCTCGACGCGCAGGTGCGCGAGTTGAAGGCGCGCCTCGACAAGCTGGGCCCGGTCAACATGGAGGCCATGGCCGAGTTGGAGGAGGCCGGCGGACGATTGTCGTTCCTCGAGACCCAGCGCGCGGACCTGGCGCAGGCGCGCGCGAGCCTCGAGGAGACGATCGCCACCATCGACGGCGAGAGCAAGAAGCTGTTCCTCGAGACCTTCGAGGCGGTGCGCGCCAACTTCCAGCGCATCTTCCGCCAGTTGTTCGGTGGTGGAAAGGCCGATGTGACGCTGGAGGAGGGCGCCGATCCGCTGGATGCGGGCGTGGACATCTACGCGCGGCCGCCGGGCCGCGAACTGCTGCCGATCAGCCTGCTCTCCGGCGGGCAGCGCACCATGACGGCGTTGGCGCTGCTCTTCGCCGTGTTCGAGGCGCGGCCGAGCCCCTTCTGCATCCTCGACGAAGTCGACGCGGCGCTGGACGAGGCCAACGTCGGCCGCTTCCTCGCGATGCTCGACGGATTCCGCTCCCACACGCAGTTCGTCGTCGTCACCCACAAGAAGCTGACGATGGCCGCCTGCCAGGGACTCTACGGCGTGACCATGGAGGTCAAGGGCGTCTCGCGCCAGGTCTCCGTCGAACTCGGCGATGTGGAACGCTGGGCCGGACGCGACCATTCCTCCGCCAAGGTGGTCGAGGAAGCCGTCGCGCCGCGGCCGCGCGCCACGGTGCTCGACGCGGAGTCGGGCGAACCAGTGGTGGAATTGGCGCCCGCGCCGCGCGTGGAGCGCGTCGAATCGGGCCCGGCTCCGGTCGAGCCGGCGTCGTCGACGCTCGAATGAACGAAGCGCCGCGCGGACTCGAACCCGCGCGGCGCGACCGTTTCAGCGGCGCGCGTAGTCCCTCTCCAGCACGTCGAGGCCCATCAGCGCGATGCGGCCCGCGACGCCGAGGCTGTCGGCCGAGCAGTTCTCCGGCACGTCCTTCTCGGTGTGCCAAAGCGAGTTGCCCGGTCCGTACTCGAAGTCGATCAGGTCGATGGAGGGGATGCCCACCGCGAGGAAGCTGATGTGGTCGTCGCGCACGTCCATCGACGGCCCGTCGACGTGCTTGCCGAGGCCGTTCTTGCGCGCCGTGCCGTGGAAGATCTCCACCAGCCTCCGGTCGGAGTAGACGTCGCGCGTCAAGCGCAGATCGGCGTCGCCGACCATGTCGAGCAGCACGAAGGCGCGCACGGAGGAACTGCGGCCCGAGTCGCGCAGCTTCTCGGCGTGGTGGCGCGAGCCGTAGGTGTTGTCGGGATCGATCCACTGCTCGCGCACCGCCTCTTCCCCGTCGATGAACAGGAAGCGATACGTGGGGCCGCGCCGTCGGCCCGCGGCGATCACGCGTGCCAGTTCCATCAACACCGCCGTGTTGGAGGCCGCGTCGTTGGCGCCCACGAAGCGGAAGGGCAGGCGCTTGGTGTCGTAGTGCGAGCCGAGGATGACCATGTCGTCGCCCGTGCCCTGCAGGTCAGCGTGGACGTTGACGAACTCGATCTCGCCCGCCGGCGTGGGCGCGCGGAACGCCTCGCGCACGGGCTCGAGCCCTGCCGCGCGCAACTCGCGCTCGATCAGCTTGCGGTTCTCCTCGGCGCCCGCGCTGCCGGCCGGTCGCGGCCCGATCTCCACCTGCTCGAGCAGCAGCTTCCACGCGCGGTCTTGCTCGAAGGCCACTTCCGGCGCCGGTGGCGCCACCTCGGGGCGGCAGGAGGACATGGCGAGGGCGCACAGGAACGGCAGCAGGCAGCGATCCATGCGCGACAGCCTAGTGAGGGGCGGGCCGCGTTGGCTGGAGGGGCGCGAATCGCGAATGCAAGTCTGTGTTGGAATTGCACTTGGAAGCGTCCTAAGCGCCGTGGCGGGCGGCCCCGAACCGGGCCGGGCGCGGAGCGCGCCCGTGAATGCCATCAGGACGCCGACCGCTCGGTCCGATCTACGAGGTCGTCGAGGACCGTCCCGTGGTCCGCGTCCGCCCCGTCCACACCAGTCCCGCGGCTTCGCGCCGCGCACCCGCCATGAGCACGAGCCGTCCCACGCTGCACGATCTGGTCGCCGCGCACCAGGAGGGACCCGACGCGGCCCTGTCGTGGACCGGAGGCTTCGCCGACTACCTCGCGCTGCTCGACGCCGACCCGCGGCCCGCGCGCAACGCCTGGCAGCGCCTGGCGGACATGGTCGAGAGCCACGGCGTCGAGCGCCTGCCATCGGGCGGCGTGCGCTGGCGCATCTTCGACGACCCGTTCCACGGCGGCGAGGACGCGGTGCTGGGGCTCGAGGAGCCGTTGCGCGAGCTGGTGCGCGTGCTGCGCGCGGGCGCGCGCGGCCTCGGCCCGGAGCGGCGCGTGATCCTGCTGCACGGCCCGGTGGGCAGCGCCAAGAGCACCATCGCGCGCCTCCTCAAGCGCGGCCTCGAACACTATTCGCGCGGCGCCGAGGGCGCGCTCTACACCTTCGACTGGCTGGTCGACGGCGCCGTCGTCCCGTCGCCGATGAACCAGGATCCGCTGCTCCTGCTCTCGGACGAGGCGCGCCGCGCGGTGGAGGCGCGGTTGACGCGCGCGTTGAAGGGCGAGTACAGGATCCGCGTCGAGGGCGAGCTCGATCCGGTCTCGCGCCATTGGCAGCGGGAGCTGCTGTCGCGCCATGGCGGCGACTGGCGGCGCGTGTTCGAGCACGTGCGCGTGCGGCGCTTCGCCTTGTCCGAGAAGGACCGCGTCGGCATCGGCACCTTCCAGCCCAAGGACGAGAAGAACCAGGACTCGACGGAGCTGACGGGCGACATCAACTACCGCCGGATCGCCGAGTACGGCTCGGACTCGGATCCGCGCGCGTTCAACTTCGACGGCGAATTCAACGTGGCGAACCGCGGCCTGCTCGAGTTCGTCGAGGTGCTCAAGCTGGACGTGGCCTTCCTCTACGACCTCCTGTGCGCCACGCAGGAGCACGTGGTCAAGCCGCGCAAGTTCGCGCAGGTCTCGATCGACGAGGTGATCATCGGCCACACCAACGAGCCCGAGTACAAGAAGCTCGTGGCGAACGACCTGATGGAGGCCTTTCGCGACCGCACCATCAAGATCGACGTGCCCTACAACCTGTCGACCGGCGACGAGGCGGCCATCCACCGCCGGCGCTTCGTCGAGCGCGGCGTGCCGGGGCGGACGCTCGCCCCGCACGCGATCGAGATGGCGGCCTTGTGGGCCGTGATGACGCGCCTCGAGGATCCCGCGCGCTCGGGCTTGACGCTGCCGCAGAAGGCGCGCCTGTACGACGGCGGCGCGGTGGCCGGCTGGACGGCCGAGGCGGTGGCGGAGCTGCGCGACTCGCATCCGAAGGAGGGGCTGTCGGGCATCGGCCCGCGCTACGTGCAGGACCGCATCGCGGCCGCGTTGTCGGGCGACGACCCGGTGGTCGGCGCCGAGGAGGTGCTCGACGAGATCGAGCGCGGCCTGCGGCACAACTCGCTGGTCTCCAACGAGGAGGTGCGCAAGCGCTGCCTGCAGCTGGTCGCGCTGGCGCGCTCCGAGCACGAGGAGATCATCAAGCGCGAGGTGCAGGCCGCGGTGGCCTCCGATCCCGTCGAGGTCGAGGCCCTGTGCGCCAAGTACATCGACAACGCCAAGGCCTGGGCCACGCGCGAGAGGGTGGTCGACGCGCGCGGGCGCGAGAGCGATCCCGACGAGCGCCTGATGCGAGCCATCGAGGAGAAGATGGAGATCCCCGAGGCGCGCAAGGCCGACTTCCGCCACGAGCTGCTGGCCTTCGTGTCGGCCGTGCAGGCCGACGGCGGCGTCTTCGAGTGGCGCGACAACGCGCGCCTGGTGCGCGCGCTGGAGGCCAAGGTCTTCGAGGACCGCCGCGACTGCATCCAGCTGACCAGCCTGGTCTCCACGGTCGTCGACCCCGACGCCCTGCGCAAGATCGCCGTGATCCGCGACAGGCTCGTGCGCGACTTCCACTACGACCAGAGGAGCGCCGAGCGCGTGCTGCGGCGCGTCGCCGGACTGCATGCGCGCGGCGACGACAAGCCGCTGGTCGAGGCGGCATGAGCCTCTCGCGGATCGGGCAGGACCGCGCGCGCTTCAAGGACATCGTGCGCGGACGGCTGCGCGGCGACCTGCGGCGCTACCTGACGAGCTCCGAGCTCTTCGGTCGCCGCGGGGACCACGCCGTCTCGATCCCCATCCCGCAGATCGAACTGCCGAGGCTGCGCCATGGCGACGGCCAGGGCGATGGCCGCGGCGCGGGCGGCGGCGGCGAGGGCGAGCCCGCGGAAGGCGGCGAGCAGCGTCCCGGCCAGGGCGGCGGCGAGGCCGGCGAAGGCGCCGGCGAACACATCCTCGAGGTGGACGTCGAGCTCGACGAGTTGGCCGATCTGCTCGGGCGCGAACTCGGGCTGCCGCGCATCGAGCCGCGCGGCGACAGGGCGCTGCGCGCGGCCTCGGGACGCTGGAGCGGCCTCGCCGAGCACGGTCCGCGATCGCTGCGCCACTTCAAGCGCACCTGGCGCAACGCGCTCGAGCGCGCCGTGGCCTCGGGCGCCTTCGACCCCGACGCGCCGCTGGTGCTGCCGGAGCCGGGCGACGAGCGCTTCCGCCGCCGCAAGGTGGTCGACGAGCCGCAGGCCGCGGCGGTCGTCTTCCACGTGATGGACGTGTCGGGTTCGATGGGGCGCGAGCAGAAGGAGATCGTGCGCGTCAAGGCGTTCTGGATCGACACCTGGCTGCGCAGCCAATACAAGCAGCTCGAAGTCGTCTACATCGTGCACGACGCGGTGGCGAAGGTGGTCGACCAGCACAGCTTCTTCCACCTGCGCGAATCGGGCGGCACCAAGATCAGCTCGGCCTACGAGCTGCTGCTCGAGCAGCTGCAGTCGCGCTGGCGGCCGGAGGACTGGAACATCTACCCGTTCCACTACTCGGACGGCGACAACTGGTCGGCGCGCGACACCGAGCGCTGCATCGCGCTGCTGCGCGACGAGATCCTGCCGCGCTGCAACCAGTTCTGCTACGGACAGGTCAAGAGCGCCTACGGATCTGGGCAGTTCAAGAAGGACCTCGACACCTCGCTCGCGGGCGAGGACAAGCTGGTGGCCGTCGCGCTGGACGGCCGCGAGGACGTGCCCGACGCCATCCGCTCGTTCCTCGGGAGGGGACGGTGAACGGCCTCGACGGCCTGCCGCCGCGGCTGGAACGCCATCGCGCGGAGATCGAGCGCATGGCGCGCGAGCGCGGCCTCGACTTCTGCGAGACGCGCTTCGTCATGCTCGACGCCTCCGAGGTCAACGCGGTGGCGGCCTACGGCGGCTTCCCGGTGCGCTATCCGTCGTGGCGCTTCGGCATGGAGTGGGAGCGCCTCGAGAAGGGCCGCCAGTGGGGGCTCTCGAGGATCTACGAGCTGGTGGTCAACAACGATCCGGCCTGGGCCTACCTCGTCCGGTCGAACAGCGAGATGGAGCAGAAGCTCGTCATGGCGCACGTGTACGGCCATGTCGACTTCTTCAGGAACAACCTGTGGTTCGAGGCGACCGACCGCTCGATGGTCGACACGATGGCGGCGCACGCCGCCGAGGTGCGGCGCCTCGTCGACGAGCGCGGCCAGGACGAAGTCGAGGCGTTCCTCGACGCCTGCCTGTCGCTGGACAACCTCGTCGACCCGTGGGGACCGCTGCGCGAGCGCCTCAAGGGCCCGCGGCGCGCGGCGGGTCCGGCGGCGGACCTCGAGGCGGTGCTGCGGCGCGGGCGCGGGGACGAGCGGCGCGCGCCCACCTGCGACGTGCTCGGATTCCTGCTCGACCATGCGCCGCTCGCCGATTGGCAGCGCTCGCTGCTGCGCATCGTGCGCGCCGAGAGCATCTACTTCCTGCCGCAGCGCCTGACGAAGGTCATGAACGAGGGTTGGGCCAGCTTCTGGCACGCGCGCATCATGGTCGAGGGCGGCTTGTCGCACGCGGAGATCGTCGACTTCGCCGATTGCCATTCGGGCGCCGTCGCCGCCGCGCCCGGACGGCTCAACCCGTACAAGCTCGGCATCGAGCTGTTCCGCGTGGCCGAGGAGCGCGGCCTCGACTTGTTCCGCCTGCGGCGCGCGCACCACGACGTGACGCTGATCGACGAACTCGTCGACGAGGAGTTCGCCGCGCGCGTGGAGCTGTTCGCCACGAGCACGGGCCCCGACGGCAGGACGCGCTCGTGGCGCGAGAAGAAGGAGGAGCTCCTGCGCGCGCTCTCGAACGGATCCGCGCCGCGCATCGAGCTCGTCGAGGACGACCACCTGCGGCGCGGGGAGCTGCTGCTCGTGCACCACCACGACGGTCGCGATCTGGACGCCGCGCCGGCGCGCGCCGTGCTGGAGAACTTGGCGCGCCTGTGGGGGCGCGCGGTGCACCTCGACACGGTGGCGCGAGGCGCGAGCACGCGACTGTCGGCGCGCCCCGAGCCGTCCCGCCGGGCGGGCTGAGCGGGCCGGGCTCCTGCCGCGCGCTTTTTCGCGGATTTCCGCCCCGCGCGCGGGCCCGGGCGCGGACACCTCCTCGTCGCCGGGTCTCCCGACCGCAGGACTGAAGGACTGAAGGAGAGGGCGCGCGCGCATCAGAGGCGCGCGCGGCCAGAGCGAGAGGACGAGAGGAGAGAGGTCGGTCGGGGGACCCTCGACTCCACGCCGCGGCCGCGTAGGCTAGTCGCAGCGATGAACGGCGTGCGAGTCTCCGTCTGCCTGCCGGTCTGGCAAGGCGTGGCCGACCTGCGTCGGCTGCTGCCGGCGTTGGCGCGCCAGCGGGTGGAAGGCGGCTTCGAGGTCGTGGCGATCGATTCCTCGTCCACCGACGGGAGCTTCGAGCTCCTGCGCGACCACGGCGCGCGCGTCGAGCGCATCGCCCAGTCGGAGTTCGGCCATGGGCGCACGCGCAACCGGTTGGCGCGCCTCGCGCGCGGCGAACTGCTCGTGTACTTGTCGCAGGACGCCTTGCCCGTCGGCGACGACTTCCTCGCGGCGCTGGTGCGACCGCTCGCGGAGCACGGCGTGGCGGCGGCGACGGCGCGCATCCTGCCGCGCGACGACGACGATCCCCTGACGCGGCGCAGCGTGCTCGACCAGCCGCAGGCCTCGACGCTGCCGCGCCGGCATGCGTTGAAGGAGGACGGCTTGCTGATGTTGTCGCCGGCCGAGCGCGCGGCGCGCGTGGCCTTCGACAACGTCGCCGCCGCCTACCGCGCCGAGGTGCTCGCGGTGCTGCCCTTCCCGGAGCTGCCCTTCGGCGAGGACGCCGGTTGGGCGGAGTCGGCCTTGCAGGCCGGGCACATGATCGCCTTCGAGCCCGAGGCCGTGGTGCTGCACGCCCACCGCTACGACGCGCGCACGGCCTGGGTCCGGTGGCGCCAGGAGGCCGCGTTCCAGCGCGTCGAGTTGGGTCGCCGCGTGCGCCCCGGACTCGCGAGCGTCCTGCGGGGCCTCGCCTTCGAGCTGCGGCGCGACTGGAACTTCCTTCGCCGGGAGGGCGGGCTCGGCCACCTGCCCCGGGCCCTCCTGCTGCGCGCCGCGCAGGTGGGCGGGGCCTGGGCGGGGAGCCGCGGCCGAATCGGGCCCTCGGGCGTGGCATCCGGCGCGAGGCACCGCGCACAATAGCCGATAGAGGCAGTCCCCCCATGCGGCCGATCCGAACGGTGTCCGTGTTGATGCCCACCTGGCAAGGCATCGAGTTCCTCGACCGGGTGCTCGGCGCCTTGGCGGGGCAGCGCTTCGACAGGCCGTGGGACTTCCTCGCCATCGACTCGGGCTCCAGCGACGGCACGCTCGAACTGCTCGAGGCGTGGCGCGCGCGCTTCCCCGCGCCGTTCGCGGTGCACAGGATCGACCAGCGCGAGTTCGACCACGGCGACACGCGCAACCTGCTGGCCGCGCGCTCGACGGGGGACCTGCTGGTGTATTTGACGCAGGACGCCATCCCCGGCGGTCCCGACTGGCTGGCGAAGCTCGTCGCCAACTTCGACGACCCCGCGACCGGCGCGGCGTACTGCCGCAACGTGCCGCGCCCCGACGCCTGGCCCTTGACGAAGATCTTCTCGGCCGGCGACCCGGGCTACGCGCCGGGCAGGCGCCGCGCGGTCCGGCCTGGCAAGGCCGATTGGGAGCGCATGGACGCGCACGCCAAGCGGTTGCTGTTCAACTTCAACGACGTCGCCAGCGCCGTCCGCCGCGAGTTGTGGGAGCTGCACCCCTTCCCGCGCACGTGGTTCGGCGAGGACATCCTCATGGCGCGCGCCTTGATCGAGGCGGGCCACGCGGTCGTGTACGACGACGAGGCGGTCGTCGAGCACAGCCACGACTACTCCGCCGAGGAGACGCGCGCGCGGGCGCGCATCGACGGACGCTTCAACGCGGAGTGGCTCGATCGCGTGTGCGTCGCCTCGCAGAAGGACGCGACCATCCTGACGGCGCGCCTCCTGGAGTCCGACCGCGAGGCGCTGCGTCAGTTGAACTTGACAGACGCCGAGTATGGGCGGCAATTGCAGCTGGCCGCGGAACTGCGCGCGGCGGCCTTCGAGGGCCTGTGGGAGGGCGGGCGCGCCGAGGCGCGCCATGGCGGGACGAGGCTGCTGGAATCGAAGCGCCTCAAGATCCTGTACGTGCTGCACGGCTTCCCGCCGGACACCTGGGCGGGCACCGAGGTCTACACGCTCAACCTGGCGCTCGCCATGCAGGCGCGCGGCCACGAAGTCGTCGTCCTGGCGCGCTCGCCCGGGCGCGTCGGCGAGGAGTCGCTGCCCGACTTCAGCGTGCTCGAGGAGCGCTTCGTCGAGGGCGGCGGCGGCTCCTTGCGCGTCCTGCGCCTGGTCAATCGACTGCACTACAGGCGCCTCGCCGACACCTTCGTCGACGAGCGCGCCGACGCGGCCTTCCTGCGCGTGCTGGCGCTCGAGAAGCCCGACATCGTGCACTTCCAGCACCTGATCCACCTCTCGACGAACTTCGTGGCGCTCGCCAAGGAGGAGGGTTGCGCGACCTTCGTCACCATGCACGACTACTGGGCCTTGTGCCCGCGCGTGCAGTTGATCCGGCCCGACGGCGAACGCTGCGAGGAGAACATGGGCGCGGGCTGCTTCCTGTGCATCAAGGAGCGGCGCCTCGAGGCCATCCCCGCCGCGAAGAAGGCCGGCGAACTGCTTGGTCCGGTCGCGGAGCTGGTGGCGCACGCCGCGGGACGCGAGGAGTACTCGGATCTCGTCGAGCGCCACTCCGCGGTGCTGCGCGCGTTCAAGGCGGCCGACTTGCGCGCCAGCCCCAGCCGCTTCCTGCGCGCGAAGATGGTCGAGACCGCGGGGTTCGACGCGCATCGATTGGTCTACAGCGACAACGGCATGCGCACGGACCACGTGCGCGCGCTGGAGAAGGCTCGCGGGGCGGACGGCAAGCTGCGCGTCGGCTTCGTCGGCACGCTCGTCTGGTACAAGGGCGGCGAGACGCTGATGCGCGCGATGGCGCTGCTCGACGGCCTGCCGTGCGAACTGCACTTGTGGGGCGCGTTCGATCCGGCCAAGGACGCGCACCACCGGGAACTGGCGGCGATGGCGGGCGGCAACGTCGTGTTCCACGGCCGCTTCGACAACAGCCGCCTGTCCGAGGTCCACGCGGGCATCGACGTGCTGGTCGTGCCCTCCGTGTGGTTCGAGAACTCGCCGGTGACGATCCACGAGGCGTGGCTGACGCGCACGCCGGTGGTGGCGAGCGACATCGGCGGCATGGCCGAGTACGTGCGGCACGACGTGGACGGCCTGCTGTTCAAGGTGGGCGATCCGGCCAGCCTCGCCGCGGCGCTCAAGCGCTTCCTCGACGAGCCCGGGCTCGCCGCGCGCCTCGCGTCCGCCGCGCCCGCTCCGAAGACCATCGCCGAGGACGCGGCCGCGACCGAGTTCCGCTACCGCGGCCTCGTGTGCGCCGCGCGTGCGCGCAGCGAAGAGCGCCGCTCGCGCCCGCTCGTCGACGCCGCCGGCGCGGATGCGCGCGAGCGCGGGGCCGGCTGCGAGACGCAAGGCGCGAGCTACCTGCTGCTCCGACCCGGGGCCGCGGCGGCGTGGGACATCGCCGGTTCGGGCGGCGGACGGCGCGCGCTGGTCGTGGAGCAATACGCGCTCGCCGCGGAACCGCAGCTGCTCTTGTCGGCCGAGGTGCTGGTCGACGGCCGCCAAGTGGGGGCGTTGACGCCCGTGCGCGGCGCCGGCGAGGATCGCCTCGACGCGACGCGCATCGAACTCGAACTGCCGCGCGACGCCGCGCGCCTCGAACTGCGCTCCGGCGGCGGACACGCGCGCATCGCGCGGGTGCAGGTGCTGCGGCTGGCGGAAGCGAAGCCATGAAGGACTTCCTCAAGCGTCTGTTGGGCGGCGGGAGCGCGTCCGCGCGCGGGTCGTCGGCCGCGGCCGGCGCGCAGCTCGGCTTCGAACCGCCCGAGCACCTGCGCGTGCGTCCGGGTGGGCCGGTGCCCGAGTCGGCGCTGCCGCGCGTCTCGATCGTCATCCTCAACCTGAACGGCCGGCACCACCTCCAGCCGTGCTTCGACAGCCTGCGCCAACTCGACTACCCCGCCGACCGCCTGGAGGTCGTGCTGGTCGACAACGGATCCGACGACGGCAGCGTCGAGGAGATGCGCTCCAAGCACGCGTGGGTGCGCCTGCACGTGAACGACCGCAACCTCGGATTCAGCGTCGGCTGCAACCAAGGCGCCGAGCTTTCGCCGCGCGCCGAGGTGCTCGTCTTCCTCAACAACGACATGCGCGTGGCGCGGGACTGGCTCAAGGAGCTTGTCGCTCCGCTCGTGCGTCGCGAATGCGTCGCCGCCACGTCGAAGATGTGGTCGTGGGACGGCAAGGTGCTCAACTCCGCCGGCGGCGGCATGAACTTCCACGGACTCGGCATCCAGCGCGGATACGAGGAGCCGCCCTCTCCGGCCTTCGACGTGCCGATGAAGACGCTGTTCGCCTGCGGGGGCGCGATGGCGATGGACGCGGCCGAGTTCCGCCGGGTCGGCGGCTTCGACGGCGAGTTCTTCGCCTACTACGAGGACGTGGACCTCGGTTGGCGCACGTGGCTCGCGGGCGGCGAGGTGCACTACGTGCCGAGCAGCCAATGCTGGCACCACCATTCGAGCACTTCGCGCCGCCTGCCGATCGAGATGGTGCGGCTGATCCAGGTGCGCAACCCGGTGCTCGCCTGCTTCAAGAACTACGACGACGAGCATCTGCGGCAAGTGCTGCCCGCCATCCTGTCCCTGTTCGTGCGTCGCATGTGGATGAACAGCGGCCTGCACGAGAAGGACGCCGAGTTCCGCATCGAACAAGCCACCAACCCGGCCAGCTCGATGTTCCGGCGCATGCTGGACAAGGCGCAGGCGCGCTTCGACGAGACGATCGACTTCCGCCGCATCGGCGCGGCCGACCTGGTCGCCATCAACGACCTGCTGGGCAACTGGGATCATTGGATGGAGCGCCGCAAGGGCGTGCAGGCCCTGCGCCGGCGCCCGGACTCGGAGATCTTCAGCCTGTTCCAGAAGCCCTTCTGGTGCATCGAGGGCGAGCGCGGCTACGTCGAGTTGCAGAAGGGCCTCGTGGAGTTCCACGGCCTCGATCGGACCTTCCCGCCGGACAACCTGCCTGCGCCGCGCTGAGTGCGCGCCGCCGCCCCGGCGTGACGAGCCGACTCAGCGCGCGAGCGGCACGAGCCGGATGTCGCGGAACTCGATGGCCGCGCCCTCGGATTGCAGGCAGATGCGGCCCGCCACGCGTTCGCACCAACTGGCGGTGTTCTGCACTTCGCCGTTGACCTCGAGCAGCATCTCGCCGCCGTCCATGACGATCCTGTAGCGGTTCCACCCGCCCGGCTCGACCTCGTTGCAGGGCCTCGCCTTGCGCGTGCGCGCGCCTTCGTTGCGCGCCGGATCCGTGCGCATGGGCACTTCGCCGATGTTCCAGATGTCGCCGGCGTTCCTGTGCATGAGCTGCGCCTCGATGGAGCGCGGCCAGATGCGGTCCGGGCCGGTGGTGCGCATGAGGACGCCGCTGTTGCCCGTGCGCGCCGGATCGAAGCGCCATTCGAACTCGAGGATGAAGTCCTCGTATTCGGCTACCGTGGCGATGTAGCCAGCGGGCGCACCTTCGCAGCGGAGCACTCCGTCCTTCACCGACCACACCTTGGCGGGATCGACGCTCGCGTCGGACAGCCACGGCACCCAACCCGACAAGTCCTTGCCGTTGAAGAGCTCGATGGGCGCGCCCGGGCGCCCCGGCGCCTTGGGATCGCGCTCGAGGAAGGCGAGCAGGTCGGCCAGCTCCTGGTCCGACAAGCCCAACGCCACGCCGTCCGGCATGAGCGATGCCGACTGCTTGCGGCGCGCGACGATCTCGTCCTTCTTCAGCGCGTGGCGCGCGCCCTGCGTGTCCTTGACCACGACCACGTCGCCGTCGGACAGCAGGAAGCCCCCGAGCACCTCTTCGTCGGCGGTCTCGAAGAGCCACGAGTCGTAGCCGAAGGCGATGGCCGCGCCGGGCTCGAGGATCGAGCGCAGGATCTCCTCGCGCGCCTGCTTGCCGCGCAGGGCGCTCAGGTCCGGACCGATCTCCCCGCCGCGACCGTGGTGGACGTGGCAGCTCGAGCAACCGGCCTTGGCCGAGAAGAACAGCGCCTCGCCGCGCTTGTCGTCGCCCGCGAGCGCCAGCACCGGCGCCGGGTTGCGGCGCGCCGCGCCCGAGCCCAGCGCGGCGGCGGCGAGGGCGCGCAGGCCGAGGTCCGCGTGCGACGCAAAGCGTTCCGCCGCCGCCGACCGCGCGACCGCCGACAGCCGGCCCTTCTGCGCCGCTGCCACGACGAGCAGCGCGCCGCGCGGGTCGCCGCACAACTCGTCGAGCGCCGCGTCCACGTCCTGCCTGGATGCGTCGGCGCGCGCTAGCGGCGCGAGGCGCGCGCTCCAATCGACTTCGGACCGCGCCGGCCTGGCGCGCACCTCGAAGACCATCCCGTCCCCGCAGCGCTGGGTCGTGCCGCCGTCGTCGGCCGCGACGCGCGCGGAAAAGCGCACGGCGTCCTTGGGCAAGGCGAAGGCGAGGCGCGAGGTCGCGTGCGTTCCGATGCCTCGCGCCTGCTTCTCTCCGCCGACGGACAAGGCCCCTCCGCCGCAGTTGGAGCCGCGCGACACGACGCCCCAGCCCGTCTCCGCCACGAGCAGGGGCTCCGTGGACAGGTCGACCACGGCGCCGGAGCTCGTGGTCACCACGGGATCTAGCCAATCGGCCCAGTCGCAGCCATCCGAGCCGGCCGCGTCGACGAGCAGCCACAGCACGTCCATGCCCTCGATCGCGCATTCGACGGCGACGGAGCCTGCGCGCAAGCGCTCGCCACGCCACAAGGAGCGCGCGTCGTCGAGGTCGGGCTGGGCCCCGTCGCGCTCGATGTCGTGCACGGCCCAGTCGTTGGTGGCGCGTTGGTCGCTCCACCAGCGCGCGCGCTCCTGCAAGGCTCCCTCCAAGGCCAAGGCCAAGGTCGCCATGGCCTCGGCTGCGACACGCTCCTCCACGAAGGCGATGGCGTCGATCGCCTCGAGGCGCGCCGACTCGTCCAGACCCGCCGCCAAGGCGCGCGCGACGAAGTCGGGGACGGCGGAGGCGGGATGCAGGCGCCAGGCCAACCGCGCGTGGGCTCGCGGCCAAGCGAGTGGGCCGTCCGGTCGCCAGAGCTCGCTCGACAGCCGCAACGCGCGCTCCTCCTCGCCTTCGCAGGCGAGGCCCAGGGCCTCGACCATCGTGCGGTCCTCGGGGTCGAGCCGTTGCATCAACTCCTTCAGCGCAGGCTGCTTGGCCTCGAAGGGCGCGTCGCGCAGCAGCGTGGCGACCTCGCGCCGCACGAGCGGCGACTCGTGGCGCGCGAGGCTCGCCGCGATCGGGACGATGCCGCCGTCGCGCGCGGCGAAGATGCGCGCCGCCACGATGACGAGGCGCGGGTTCGACGAGGTCAGGGCCTTGCGCAGCACCTCCGCGCCGTAGGTCCTGCTGTCCGCGAGCAGCCACAGGGCGCGCGCCTGCTGGTGCGGTTCGCCGTGCTCGAACTTCTCGAGCAACGCCTTGGCGGCGCCCTCGAGGTTCGTGCGCAGCATCGCGCGTGCCTTGGCTTGCACGGACACGCACGGGGACATCAAGCCCTTGATGCGATCCTCGACCTGCGACCAGTCGTGGTGCGCGCGCCACGGCCAATCGTCGCGCGGCACGAGGCGCAGGATGCGTCCGCGCGCCTCGCCGTCGCCCGCGCCGTGGCCGCCCACGCCAGGATCCCACCAATCCGCGACGTAGACCGTGCCGTCGGGTCCCGTGCACACGTCGCTGGGTCGGAACCAACGCGCCGCCTGGTCGTCGCCCTTGGAGGCGATCAACACGCCCGTGTCGAGCTCGATGCGCGACTGGTCGATGCGCGGCTTCTGGGCCCACACGCGGTTCCTGCCGGCATCGGCGCACAGCACCGCTCCGAACAGCTCGGGCGCGAGGAAGCGGCTCTCGTGCACGCACACTCCCGTCGGGCCGCCGGCGCCGGTGATGGTGCCCGCCGGAGCGACGCCGGGGTCGTCCTGGTGCCAATGCGCTCGCGTCGTCGACTGCCCCGGGCGCTTGTCGGCCATCCAATACCGCGAGCCGTCGGCGGAGAAGTAGCCATGGTCGCCACCGGGCAGGCACCACAGCGTGCGGCACGCCTGGTTGCCGTCGTCGTCGTTGTCGCTCAGGTAGAAGTCGCCGTGCGAATCGAGGGCGACCTCGTAGTTGTTGCGGAAGTTGTGGGCCATCACCCGCAGGGAACGGCCCAGCCCGTCGCCGCGCAGCACCAACCCGCCGGTCCAGGCGCGACCGTCGTCGCTCGCCAACCCGGGCTGGTTGTCCACCCAGGCGGGGCCGCCATCGCGGTACAGCGAACCGGAGCGCAGCGTCCAGCCGTCCTTGCCGCGCACGATGTGCGGACCCGCGTTGCCCGCGGCGAACCACAGCGCGCCGTCGGGGCCTTCGACGGCGCTGTGCAGCCCGTGATCGTGGTCGCGTCCGCCGAAGCCGTCGTACACGACGACCTTCTCGTCGGCGCGCAGGTCGCCGTCCTTGTCGCGGAAGGCGTAGAGCTTCGGCGAGCAGCTGACGTAGACCACGTCGCCCACGACGGCGATGCCGAGCGGAGCCACGAGCTCCTTGTCCTGCGCGTAGACGTGGCTCTTGTCGGCGATGCCGTCGCCGTCCTCGTCGGACAGGACGACGATGCGATCGCCCTCCGGATGGCGTCGGCCGGGATTGCGGCCGTTCCACTGGCGGTAGTTGACCGCCTCCGCCACCCATACTCGTCCGTGCTCGTCGACGTCGATGGCGGCCGGGTTGAAGAAGAGCGGAGTCACGGCCCACTCCTGCACCTTGACGTTCTTCGGCACCTCGAACTGCGCGGTCAGGTCGCGCGGTTCACGCACGGGACCGCCGGATGTCGGCAGGTCCTGGACGAGGGGCAGGCACAGCAGGGCGTGGTGGAGCTGCGGACGGGCCATGGCGCGAGGATACGCGGCGGGCGCGCGACGCGCGAGACACGCTCGGCGTCAGACTTCCAGCTCGGGCCCCGGCTCGTCCTGCGAGGCGACCAGCACGCGCACGCGCTGCTCGACGCCGAGTCGCGCGAGCACGGTTCGAGCGGCGTCCAACGCGCGATCAGGATGGTTGGTCTTCTTCGAGAGGTGCGCGAGGACGAGCGTGTGCAGCTCCGGACCGGCCAGTCGTTCGAGCATCGCCGCCGCTTGCGCGTTCGACAGGTGCCCGCGATCGCCCGCGATGCGACGACGCAGCGCGGCGGGGTAGGGGCTCTTCTCCATCAACTCGGGATCCCAGTTGAACTCGAGCACGAGCACGTGCGCTCCGGCGAGCGCGCGCGCCACGGCGTCGTCCGGACGGCCCATGTCGGTCAGCACGACGGCGACGCGGCCTTGGTGCTCGAAGCGGAAGGCCACGGTCGGGTCGCAGTCGTGCGGCAGCAGCACGGGCGACACGCGCAGTTCGTCGATTCCACCGCGTTCGCTCGCCAGCGTGAACGGCGCGCCGGGCGAGATGGTGGCGAAGCGCTTGGCGCGCTTCACCGAGGCGTGCGACATCAGGTTGTGCGCGCAGTGCAAGGTGGCGCGTTCCCGCCGCGCGACGAGTCCGGCGGAGCGCGCATGGTCGAGGTGCCCGTGCGTGACCAGCACGTGCTCGATGGCGCCGCTGGCGAGGCGCGCGCCGGCGAGCCGCTCGTCGAGGGCGGTGCGCGGCAAGCCCGCGTCGCACATGGCGACGATTCCGCCCGCGCGCACCAGGGCGCAGTTGCCTTCGCTGCCGCTCGAGAGCACCGACAACTTCAAGGCGTGCTCCGTTCGGCGCGCCACGCCAAGAGCAGCGCCGCCGCCGCGAGCAGCGACACGAGGAGTCCGAGCAGCGCCTGCTCGTCGGCGTGGCGCAGCTCCACGCGCCGCGCGCCGGCGGGCACGGGCACCGCGCGCAAGGCGTGGTTCACGCGCAGCACCGGCGCGTCGACGCCATCGACGCGCGCGCGCCAGCCGGGCGCCCATTGCTCGCGGCACACGACGAAGCCGGCTCCGAGGCCGGAGAGCTCGACGACCAGCTCGTCCGGCGCGGGACGCGTCCAGGCGAGCTCGCGCTCCACGCTTCCGGCGCCGGGATCGACGAGGCCGACGCGCTGCAGCTCGCGTCGCGTCGCGTGCACGCCGGGCTCGTCGGATTCCAGCGCCGACAGCAGCGCGGAATCGCCGTCGTGCAACCGCAGTCCGTCGACGAAGCTCGCCAGCGGTCTGGAGCCCGAGCGCGCGTGCACGACGAATCCGTCGCGCGCGGCCACGACGGACAGCCGCGGCGAGTCGAGGCGTTCGCGCGCGAGGACGGCGGTGATGCGCAGCTCGTCGGCGATGCGGCCTTCCAGCGCGGACAGGCTGGTGGCGCGCGCGATGCCGCTGCGCCAGGCCGACGCGGGATCGGCGCGCGTCCACGCCTCCACGAGCGTGCGCGGCTGGAACACGATCCACGGCGTGAGGTCGGCGATGCCGGCTGCTTGCGCGAGCCCGGGTCGCAGCAGGCGCTCCACGTCCTGCACGCCGGACAGGCTGCGGTCGTGGCGCGCGATGCGCCCGTCGCCGCAGGCCGCGCGCGCGGCCTCGACCAGCTCCGATGGCGGCAAGAAGCCCCCGGGCCCGATCTCCTGCGCCGAGGCGCGCCCCGCGGCGAGCCACGGAACGCCCGCCAAGGCGCCCAGCGCGAGCAGCGGCGCGGCGCGACGCGCCTGGAGTCGCGCGAGCCACAACGCGCCGAGCGCGACGCCCGCCAGGGCGGCTCCGAGCCAGGCGTGGCGCGCCAGCAACTCGAGCTGCCGCGCGAGCTCCATGGTCGGCAGCGTGCCTTCGACGGTGGCCCGGCCCACCTCGTGCAAGGCCATCCAATGGTCCACGAGCTCGGCCGCGTGGCGCTGCGGATCGACGCGCAGGGCGAGCGCACCGCAGGCGAGCGCGAGCGCGACGAGGATCGCCGTCCCGACGCCGATCACGCGACGATCGCCCGCGAGCCAGCCCTCGATGCCGTGCGCCGCCAGCCAGGCGAGGCCGACCAGCGCGTAGGCGCCCGCGCGGGATGGCGCGCCGCTCGACAAGCCGGGCAAGCCCGCCAGCCAATCGAACGGCGGCAGCTGCAGCGCGAAGGCGAGGCTCGCGAGCGCGAGGAGGAGCGGCGCGGCGAGGCGTCGCGACGGGCGCGAGAGCGCCGCTCCGGCGGCGGCGAGGAGCAGCGCGCCCAGGTGCAGGTTCCACTCCAGGCCGTTGGCGCTCGACGCCAAGGCCACGCTGCGCGTGGCGATCCACGCCATGGCGTTCGCCGGGGCCCACACGCCGTCCTGGGGCGCGCCGAAGAGGTCGGGCACGACGAGGCTCGCCAGCGCTCCGACGGGCAGGCGCCCGAGTTCGAGTTGCAGCGTTCCCTGCGCCTGGCGCAGCGAGTTGGCGCTCGCCTCGAGGAGGGGCAGCAGCCAGGGAGCCGCCAGCGCGGCGCCGGCGCAGAGCATCGGCGGCACGAGCGCCACGCGCCTCCACGAGACTCGTTCGAAGGTCGCCGCCGCGAGCGCCTGCAGCACGAGCGCCGCCACGCCCAGCGCCGCCAACTGGGGGAATCCGGCGAGGAACGACAGGCCGACGCAGGCCGACATGGCCGGCAGCATGCGCGCGCGTCCCGCGAGATGGGACTGCAAGGCCGCGCCGGCCAGCAGCATCCACGAGAGGCTGTCAAGTTTACTTGACAGGTGCAGGTGCGCCAGCGCCCACGAGCCGCCCTGCCAGGCCAGCGCCGCGACCAGCGCCGCGCGCGCTTCGATCCCGCGCGCGCGCGCCAGCGAGTGGAACGCCGCTCCCGCCAGCCAACAGGACAAGAGCGCCAACCAACCCGCGGCTTGTTCGGGCGGGAGCCACAGCGTCGCCAGGTTCGGCGGGTACCACAGGCCGGCCACGCTCTGGCCGCCCAGCGGCGCGCCCAGTCCGGCGCGGTGGTCCCAACTCGGCGCGGAGCCCTGCGCGAGCGACTCGCGCGCGGCGACGCGGTCGCTCCAGACCGGCGCGAGGCTGTCGATGGCGTGGGCGTCCAGCCTTTCGCGGGCGCGCGCCGCCCGCTCGGGATCCTCGAGGCTCCACGGTTCGAAGGCGGCGGGCGCGCCCGCCACGAACGCCTCGCCCGCGAGGATGCGCCTGCCGACCAGAAGCAGCGGCAGCAGGCACAGCCACGTCAGAGGATGGCGCAGGAGAGGATGGCGCAGGATCGAGGTGCGGTGGGGGGCCAAGCGACCCCGGCAGTCTAGTGGTCGCGCACCGCGCGCGCCCGTCGCGTCCTGCACGGAGCCGTCTGCACGGAGCCGTCTGCACGGAGCGGGCGGCTCCCTTGCGCCTTTCCGTCCGAGCACGCGTCGACCCGGGACGTCGGCCAGCCTATCCTCCACGCCATGAAGCGCCTCCTGCTGCTCGCCCTGCTCGCCGCCTGCGCCTCCGAACGGTCCACGGTCGATCCCGCCTCCCACTCCGCCGACGCATCCGACTCCGCGCTCGCCGCGCGATTGTCGGCCGGCGCGCGGCGCCTCGAGGCCGACGTGCGCTGGCTCTCCGACGACGCGCGCGCCGGACGACGCGCGGGCGAACCCGGCGCCTTGGAGGCCGCCGACTGGCTGGCGCGGCAGTGCGCCGAGATCGGACTCGAGCCCGCGGGTTCCAACCAGTGGTTCCAGGACTTCGAGGTGGAACTCGAGCCCAAGGACGGAGGCGAGTCGCGCCTCGACATCGCCTTCGAGGGCGCTCCTCTCGCGTGGACCGGCGCCGACGACGTGCAACCCCTCGCTTGCGGCGAAGCGGGCGTCGTCGAGGCGCCCCTCGAATGGCTTGGATTCGGCATCGAGGACCCCGCGCAGGGTTGGGACGACTACGCCGGGCGCGACGTGGCGGGCAAGATCGCCGTCATCGTGCGCGGCACGCCGCCCGAGCCCGCGCCGCGCGAGGGCGAGGCGGCGCCGAAGTCCGACGCGAAGTCCGACGCGAAGATCGCCAGCGACGCCAGCCGCTGGCTCGGCGGCGGCACCATCTTCCACAAGGTCGTGACCGCGCGCCGTCGGGGCGCGGTGGGCGTGGTGGTCGTCTCGCGCGGAACGGGCGAGGCGCCCTTCGCCTTCGACGCTGGTGGCGGAGGCGGCAAGGCGCGCCTGCCGGCGATCGCCCTGTCCCGACGCGCGGGCGCCCGACTGGTCGGCGGCGATCTCGAGGGCGCGCTGCGCGTGCCCGCGGGCGGCGTCAAGCTCGACATCGGCGCGCGCGCGCGCCTCGTGTGCGACATCGACGGCGGCAAGGCGCTCGCGCGCAACGTGCTGGCGCGGCAGGCAGGCGTCGATCGCTCGCGCACGATCGTCGTCGGCGCGCACTACGACCACCTGGGCTGGGGCGGCTCGGGCTCGCTGCACGGCGGGGCGCGCGCCATCCACAACGGCGCCGACGACAACGCCTCGGGCAGCGCCGCCGTGCTCGAGCTGGCGCGCGTGTTCGGCTCTTCGCTCGAGGCGCCGCCCTGCGACATCCTGTACGCGTGGTGGACCGCGGAGGAGATGGGCCTCCTGGGAAGCGAGCATTGGGCGCAGCAACCGACCACGCCGCTGGCGGGCGTCGTCGCCTACCTCAACTACGACATGGTCGGGCGCGCCAAGGACGGCAACTTGCAGGTGCTCGCCGCCGGCAGCGCGGCCGAGTTCCCACCGCTCCTCGAGCGCGCCGCCGCGCAGGCGGAGCTCAAGCTGTCGCAGAACGCCTCTGGCTCCTCCTTCGGCGGCTCTAGCGACCACGCCACCTTCCTCAAGCGCGAGGTGCCCGCGCTGCACTTCTTCACCGGCCTGCACGAGGACTACCACAAGCCCTCCGACGACCACGAGAAGTTCGAGGCCGAGGGTTGCGCCAAGGTCGTCTTGATGTCCGAGGCGGTCGTGCGCGCCATCGGCGCGGCGCCGAAGCTCGCCTACGTCGCGCCCAAGCTCGACGACAAGGGACGGCGCGAGGTGCGCAGCGGCTTCTCCTCCTGGTTCGGTTCGATGCCGAACTACGCTTGGGACCGCGAAGGCGTGCTGCTCGACGGCACTTCGTCGGGCAGCCCCGCGGAGAAGGCGGGTCTCTTGAAGGGCGACGTGCTCGTGAAGATGGACGAAGTCGAGGTCAAGGACATCTACGACTTCATGTGGGTGCTCCAGACCAAGAAGCCGGGCGATCTGGTGCAGGTAGGCTACTTGCGCGACGGCCAGCTCGAGCGCGTGGCCGTGACGCTCGGCAGCCGCGGGGCGCGCTGAACGCGCCCCGACGCCACCTCACTTCCAACGCGCGATGTAGAGGTTCGTCTCGCCCGAGCGCGTGGCGCCGCGATTCGAGGCGAAGACCAGCCAACGCCCGTCGGGCGAGAACATCGGGAACCCGTCGAACTCCTCGTGGCGCGTGACGCGCTCGAGGTTCCCGCCATCGAGGTCGATGGAGTAGAGGTCGAAGTTGCGGCCGCGACGATCGGGATCGGCGTGGTTGGTGGAGAAGATGATGCGCTTGTCGTCCGGGTGGAAGTAGGGCGCGAAGTTGGCGCGCCCGAGGTTGGTCACCTGGCGGCGGTTGGAGCCGTCCACGTCGCAGACCATGATCTCCATGCGCGAAGGGCGCACCAGCCAGCGCTTCAAGAGCGCCTTGTACTCGGCGATCTCCGCGTCGCGCTTCTCCGGCGTGAAGCTCGTCGAGCGGAACACCAACCGCTTGCCGTCATGGCTGAAGAAGGCGCCGCCGTCGTAGCCGATTTCGTCGGTGACTTGGCGCGCGTCGCCGCCGTCGAGGTTGGCGGTCCACAGCTCGAGGTCGCCGCTCTTCGTGCTCGTGTAGACCATGCGGTCGCCCGCGGGGGACACCGTGGCCTCCGCGTCGTAGCCCCAATCGGTGGTCACCGCGCGTTCCGCGCCGGAGGCGAGGTCCTTGGCGTAGATGTCGTACTCGGGATGGATCGCCCAGACGTAGCCTTGGCTCTTGTCGGGCGGGGGCGGGCAGTCGGCGTGGAAGGCTTGCGTCGAAGCGTAGATCACCTCCTGGTCGCCCGGCAGGAAGTACGCGCAAGTGGTCACGCCCTTGCCGTTGGAGACCGGCGTCAAGCCGCCGCGTCCATCGGTGGTCCAGATGCGGTCGCAGCCGCCGCTCTTGTCCGTCACTTGCATGACGAGCCGCGAGCCATCGAAGCTCCAGTAGCCCTCGGCGGCGTTCTCGATGCCGCTCGTGACCTTCCACAAGCCGGCGAAGTGCGTTTCGCCTTCCAGGATCAGGTGGTCGACGCGCTCGAGGCCCGCGGTGGGATCACTGGGCGCCTTGGCGCGGCTGCTGGAAGCCTCGACCAAGCCCGCTTTCGTCGAGCCGCAGGCGGACAAGAGCAGGAGGGAGCTGGTGGCTAGAAGTCGGGTCTGGTTCATCGTTGGCTGGCGGAGTCGCGGCGGGGAGGCACGGGATCGGGGCCTGGTTCGGAGAAGGGATGACACCTGCAGACGCGCCACAAGGCAAGCGCGCCGCCCTTGAACAAGCCGTGGACGTGCAGCGCTTCGAGCGCGTACTGGCTGCACGTGGGCGCGAAGCGGCACATCGGCGGCTTGAGGGGGGAGATCCAGCGCCGGTACGCGCGGATGGGCAGCCCCAGCACGAACGCCCCGGTCGAGGCGGCGGACGGCAGGCCTCCCGCGCGCGATCCCGGTTCGTCGACATTGGCGCGCTGGTCGTCGCTCAAGTGCCTTGCGCTCCCCCGGCCGCGTCGCCGCGGACCCGCGGCGGTCCTTCGGACGCCTTGCGCTTGGCCCAAGCCTTGCGCGCCAAGGCCCCCAACTCCGCCTGCACCTCGCCCAGCGTGGGCGCCAGTTTGGGCGTCGCCGGCATGAGCACGAGGTCGCAGCCCTTGGGCAGGTCCGCATAGGACAGGCGAAAGGCCTCGCGGAAGACGCGCCGCACGCGATTGCGCTGCACGGCCCCCTTCCAGCAGGCGCGACCCACGGACAAGCCCAGGCGCGTATGTGCTCCGCCGTTGGCGGAGGCGACGACCGAGACGAGCTTGCCCTTCGCGCGGCCTCCGAAGCGGAAGGCGCGGTCGAAGTCCTTGCCGGAGGACATGCGCATGTGGCGGGTGAAGCGCAGGCGCGGGGGGGAGGGCACGGGGTGAGCCTAGCAGAGATGCTGGCCCCGTTGATTGTGCGCGCCCGCGGTGGTGCTCCGGCCTTGCGACCACCTGCGGGTCGTTGAACGGCTCGAGGCACGCGTCGGCGCGCACCAGGACGGGCACGCTGGCCCGCGACGCGCCCCGCAGGCGGTCGCGGCCACCGCGACCGCGAGGGGGCATGGTGTTCAGGTGTGCGTGCCTAGGTGCGTGCTCCTGCGGCGGCTAGTTCCGGTGCCTCGTCGCCCGGTCGAGGGTCTGCTGGGTCGGCGAGGCGGCGCAACCCGATCCTGTGCCCTCCGGCGCGCCTTCCGAGACGCACCCAGGTCGAGCCTTGGACGGCGACTTGCGCCGCCCTCATTGTCATGGACGCTGGATGCGGGACAGGCGGCAGCAGCTTGGCGGCTTCTTCTCGCTCGGGCTCCGTCCGGTCGCGCACAATGAACGGGACCAGCATCGAGATGGACGCTCGCCAACGCCACTGGATCTCCGGCCAACGCCTCGCCGCCCGCTCCGGCGCCACCTTCGACGCCCTCGCGCCCGCCTCAGGCCGCCTGATCGGCCGTTGGCCCAGGGCAGGGGCGTGGGAATGGAATGCCGCGCGCTCGGCGGCGGAGGAGGCGCGGGGAGCGTGGAGTGCGTGTTCCGCGATCGAGCGGCGCGCGACCTTGGTGGAGGCGTTGCGGGCGGGTGCGCCGACGGAGGCGGCCTACGACGAGTTGGCCGGCAACACGGGACGCGCTCGCCGTGCGTTGGCGGTCCAGCACGAGGCGCTGCGGGCGCGCCTCTTGGAGCGGCTTGAGCCAGCGCCGTCGACGGACGTGCTCTTCGGAGGCATGGTCGACGATCGCGCTTGGGAGCTCGTCGCGCCGCATTGGAGCGCCGGTCTCGAGGGCCTGCTGGTGGCGGTGGTCGAGGCGCTCGTCGCCGGCCGGCCATGCATCCTCGCTCCGGACCCGCGCTTGTGCGCGGCAGGGGACTGCCTGCTGCCGCTGGCGGAGCGCCTGCCCGCCGGCCTGCTCGCCATCCTCCAAGGACTCGATCGCTCGCTCGTCGGAGTCGACGCGCCATGGCGCACGCCGCACGGGCGCGTGGTGCGCGCACCGGGTGGGACAGGTGCTACCGCCCACGCGCGGCGCGTGGTGGAGGCCGTCTTCCACGCCGAGCTCGGCGCCTGCGGTGCTCGCGCGGGCATCCCCAATGTCGTGCTCGTCGCCGACGAGGACCACGGCGCCTACGCCACCGCCTTGCTGGAGGCGTTCGAGACGCATCCCGATCGCCGCGCTCCCTTCGCGCTGGCCGAGGAACAGGGCGCCGCGACCACGGCGGAGCTGGCGGCGGAGGCGAGCATCGCCGGAGCGACCGTGGTGCCTCCGGCGGCAGGCAAGCACGGACGACTCGCCTTCCACGTGCCGCTGCGCTCGAGCCTCGCGCACCGGCCTTGCGCCGGCCCCGTCGTGCTTGTCGTGCGCATGTAGCCGCATCGCGGCACGAATTGACCGAGTTGCATTGAACGCCATGGCCCGGCGCCTGGAAGGAAGTTCCCGGCGTGGCCTCGGGCCGCGGCGCCGGGCACAATCTTGGGCTGCGCGGCTGCAGACCCGATGCTTCCGCAGCCGATGCCAAAGCCTCCGAGCGCCCTCCGAGGATCGCCATGATCGCCCCCGACCAAGTTCATCCCACCCTCTCCCGCCACCAGCTCGCCGACGGCTTCGACTTCGTGCTCGACCTCGCGCGTTCGCACGGGTCGTGGCTGGTGGACGCGCGCGATGGCCGCGAGTACCTCGACTTCTTCACCTGCTTCGCGAGCTGGCCC
>JBKDQQ010000045.1:0-75677 GCA_046341775.1 Planctomycetia bacterium | reverse complement strand
CGCGGCCACGCCGAGTGCGACGCGGGCACCGCCGCCGTCGCCCTGCTCCAACTGCCGCGCGTCGCTGCGGTGCAGCGCGCGACCTCGGCCCTGGTCGCTACCGGCGCCGAGCACGTGGCGCAACTCGCGGCGCCCGCGCTCGGGGGGACGGCGATCCTGCGCGTGCGCGCCACGGCGCGACCCGACGAGGGCGACGGCAAGGGCTGGACGCTGGTCGACGCGGCCTGCGTCTCGCGCGCGCCGCACGCCCTGCCGACGCTGCGCGCCGGAGCGCCCTTCGACCTCGAGGCGTCCGAGGAGGAACAGTCGCCTTGGCCGGCGCGCGGCCCGGTCTCCGCCGGGACCCTGGGCGCGACGTTGGGACGGCGCGAGTCCGGCGGGTTGCTGGCGAGCAAGGCCGGAGCCCCGATCCTCGAGTGGAGCGAGCACTTGCTGCTCGTGCAACCCGAGCGCGGACAGCAACTGGCCGCCCTGCGCGAGCTCGTCGCCGCCGCCGCCGCTCCGCAGCGCGCGCAAGGACGCGCGCGGATCGAGAATCCGGAGCTGACGGCCGAGTTCCCGCTCGTGCCGGGACGACCGGCGCGCGCCGCGTGCTTGGAGGAGCGCGCCTTGCCGTCCGAGCTGCAGCTCGAGATCGCGCAACAAAGCTGGCTGGCGACGCCCGAGCTGCAGGTGGTCGCGGATGGCGTGGTCGTCGATCTGCGCCTCGAAGGCGGCGTGCTGCAAGCGCGCGGCTGGACGGCGCGCAGCGAGGCGCCGCGCACCGTGGAGCGCGACGCCGCCCAACTCGCGCGCCTGCAACTGGCGCCGCGCCGCCACGCCAAGCAGGCCGTGGAGCTCGCGGAGGGCGAGGAACGACGCGAGCTGCTGCGCCTCGGCGCCACCTCCACCCTGCTCGGCTGGCACAAGGCTCCGTGAGCGCCGGACGCGCCGCGCGCAGTCTCCGCCGCGGGACGGGTTCGTGGCGCGAGCACGCGCCGATCGACCGTCGGCGGGTACCATTCCAGCGCGGAGCGCCTCGGGCTCCCGCCCAACCTGCATGCGCCTAGGCCTCAACCAATCCGCGCGCCTCGACCAGCGCCTGCTGCAATCGCCGCAGATGATCCAGGCGATGCAGATCCTGCAGCTCCCCGCGCTGGAGTTGGAGGCGCGCATCCGCCAGGAGCTGGAGGAGAACCCCTTCCTCGAGCTGGCGGACGGCGCCCCGCCGGAGGACGGAGGACAGGAGGACTACGCCGACGAGCGCGGATCCGACGGCGAGCGCGCGTTGGAGGCGCTGGAACGGCTGGAGCACGCCGGACCGCTCGGGGAGCGCGCGCGCGCCGACGAGGAGGTCGACAAGAAGTTCGAGGCGATGGCGAACACGCCCGAGCTCGAACAATCGCTGCCCGAGGCGGTGCTGGGCGAGCTCGCGCTGTTCGATTGGACGCCGCGCGAGCGGGACATCGCCGAGTACCTCGTGTGGTCGCTGGACCAGCACGGTTGGCTGCCGACGCCGCGCGAAGAGCTGCTGCGCGAGTTGACGCACCCCGAGGAGCCCCACGAAGACCCCGTGATCGCGAAGGGCGAGCCCGAACCCACGGTCGCGGAGCTGGAGTCGATCCTCGCGCGCATCCGCAGCGTGACGCATCCGGGGCTGTTCGCGCGCGACCTGCGCGAGTGCCTGCTGCTGCAGTTGGCCGCCGCCGGCAGCGGCGAGGACGCCTTGGCATGGCAGGTGGTGCAGTCGCACCTCGAGGACGTCGAACACAACCGGCTGCCCAAGATCGCCAAGGAGCGCGGACAGCCCATCGAGAGCGTCAAGGAGGCGATCGAGCTCGTGCGCACGCTCGACCCCAATCCGGGCGCGGGCTTCGGCTCGGTGCGCGCCGACGCCATCCTGCCCGAGGTGCTGGTCGAGGAGGTCGACGGCGAGTGGATCGTGCGCCTCGCGCGCGAGCGGTTCCTGCGCGTGCAGCTCTCGCCGCTGCACAAGGAGCTCCTCAAGGAGGCGAAGAAGGGACCAGAGGCGCGCGAATGGGTCAAGAAGCGCCTAGAGAACGCGCGTTGGTTCCTCGATGCGCTGCAGCAGCGCGAATCGACGCTCGAGCGCATCGCCAAGGCCGTCTTCGAGCATCAGCGCGGCTTCCTCGAGAAGGGCGTCGCCGGGTTGAAGCCCCTGCGCATGCAGGAGATCGCCGACGAGGTCGGCGTGCACATCTCGACGGTTTCGCGCGCCGTCGCCGGCAAGCACGCGCAGACCCCGCGCGGCGTGCTGCCGCTCAAGTACTTCTTCGTCGGCGGCACGATGGGCGAGGATGGCGAGGTGCAGAGCCAAGCCTCGATCAAGCAGCGCATCGCCGACCTGATCCGCGCCGAGGACGCGGCCAAGCCGCTCTCGGACGAGGACCTCGCCGAGCGGCTCGAGAAGCAGGACGGCGTCAAGATCGCCCGGCGCACCGTCACGAAGTACCGCAAGGCGCTCAACCTGCCTTCGTCCTCCGAGCGCCGGCGCTTCTGACGGCGCTTCCGGGGGGCGCGATTGGCGCCGGAGCCGCGCCGCGCGTATCCTGCTCGCGCTTCCGCGCTGGGCGCGGCGCGAAAGGAACTCCCATGGCCGTCAAGGCGACCGAACTGCGCAAGGGCACCGTGATCCTCGGGGACCACGGCAAGCTGCTCTTGATCACCGAGTACCACCACCACACGCCCGGCAACCTGCGCGCCGTGATCCACCTGAAGGTCAAGGATTTGCGCACGGGCGTGGTCTCGCCGATGCGCCTCTCGTCCGCCGACGCCTTCGAAGTCGCCTACCTCGACCGCAAGAAGGCCGAGTACCTCTACAAGGAGGCGAACGGCGACTACGTCTTCATGGACCAGCAGACCTTCGACCAGTTCCCGCTGCCGGAGGAGATCGTCGGCGACAAGATGGGGTTCGTGCGCGAGAACACCGTCGTCGACGTGACCTTCCACGAGAACGCGCCGATCGGCGTCGACCTGCCGGGCAGCGTGACCCTCAAGGTCGTCGAGGCTGAGCAGGCGGTGAAGGGCAACACGGCCACGAACGTGAAGAAGGAAGCGGTGCTCGAGACCGGCCTGAAGATCAAGGTCCCGATCCACATCCAGCCCGGCGAGATGGTGCGCGTGTCGACCGAGGACGGCGAGTTCCAGGGTCGCGCCTGAGGCGCGGCGCGCGCGGGCGCGATCCGCGAGGCGCGCGCCGGCCCTTCAACCGCGGCGGTGGTAGACCCACACCGTCAAGTCGCGGCTCTCGACTTCCAGGGGCCAAGCGCGCACGAGCCTGCACTCCTCGGCCAGGAAGCGTTCGAAGCGGCGGGCGTCCTCGCGCGGCCAGGCCGCGAGCTGCTCCTTGTTGACCACGAGCCACATCGGGCGGCCGGCACGCGCCCACCCGCGCACTTCGTCGTGGCGCCAACGGTCGAGCACGGCGACATGGCGCGGATGGCGCAAGTCGACGGCGGCGCGATCGAGGTAGTGCTCGCCGACCGCCGCCTCCATCCCCGCGACGAGTTCCCCGGGCGCGCGCGCCGCCTGCACGAAGGCGTACGCTTCGCGCCACGCCGGCCGTTCGCCGCGCCGCACGGTCAGGTACAAGCCGGTCTGCACGCACAGCGGCAGGGCCACGATGGCGGACCACGCGACGGCCCACGCCGCGGTCGCGCGCCCGGCCCCTTCCGCTCCGCGTGGCGCGCCGTCGGCGGGAAAGGCCGGCGCGGCGCAGAGCAAGGCGATCCACGGCAGGAGCACGAAGACGTACTGCGCGGAGACGCGCACGCCCAGGCTGAAGCCCGCCGCGAGCAGCAGCACCGACGCGACCACCGCGGCCGCGTAGAGCATCTCGCGCTCGCGCCGCGCGATGGCGCAGCATGCGCCCACCAGCGCGGCGGCGAGCATGACCGGCGAGATGTGGAAGCCGCTCGTCAACACGTAGTGGCGCAGCGAGTCGAACGCGTCCGATTGGCCCTTCTGCGACAGGTACGCCTCGAACGCGTCGAGGGCGCGGGGCGCAGCCAGGCACGCCGCCAGCGCGGCCGCCACGCCGAACACGAGGCGCAAGCGCCGCGCCTTGTCGACGGGAGCGATGCCGGGCACGAACGGCCCCAAGGCGAGTCCGGGCAGCACGAGCCACGCCGAGGGGTGGAACAGTCCGGCCGAGGCCGTCGCCACGAGGCCGGCGAGCAGTCCAGGCAGGGCGCCGCGCCGCAGCCCGCGCAAGTAGAGGCCCGCGCCGAGCAAGGCGAGCAACTGGGCGAGCGTGTAGAAGCGCGCGGTCTGGGACCAGTGCACGTGCCAGCTGCTGCAGGCGAGGAACAGGGCCGCCAACGCGGAACGCGCCTCGCCGGCCAAGGGCCGCAGCGCCCAGAAGCACGCCGGCACGCAGGCGATGCCGGCGAGGCACGGCAGCAAGCGCAGGCTCCACTCGTCCGCGCCGCCGCACCACGCGACCACCAAGCCCACGAGTCGGTACCCGAGCGGGTTGCCGATGCGCTCGAACAGGGCGGGGTCGTTGAGGTCGGCCCAGGTGAGGACCTCGTCGTACCACAAGCTCCATTCGCCGAGGCGCCAGAAGCGCACCAGGGACGCGAAGAGAGCGAGGGCAAGGAGGATGCGCGCCAGGCGTCCGGAGGACGCGAAACCGCCGCTTGCCTGAGCTTCCCCTGCCAAGTTGCGCAAACTCTTCCACATCGCCTCGTGCGGGGCAACTGTCGTCCGCGACGGGCCGTCCGGCGCTCGCGACCGCCTTCGCTCTTGCCGAGCGTGGTCCGCGTCCGAAAGAATGCACACCAGATGGAGGATCCCCGCATGCGCCCCTCGTACCCGGTCCGTCCGGCCTGCCTGGCGGCGAGCCTGCTGCTCGCCGCCTGTTCGACCATGGGCACGGGCCGCCACGTGGCCTTCGCCTCCGACCCGCCCGGAGCGCGCGTCGTCGTCGACGGCAAGGACTCCGGCTTCGTGACGCCCTGCCACATCGCCTTGCCGACCGAGGAGGCGCAGCAGGTCGACCTCGTGCTGCCCGGCCACAAGAAGGAGTCGCGCATGCTCGTCCCCGCGAGGCAGGCGGAGATCGTCTTCTGGCGCGAGGCCTACGTGCGCGAGCAGGTCTGGCGCTTCCCCCTGTGGCTCGCGCTGCCCGACTTCGTCGCGCCGGTGAAGCAGAAGACCGTGCTCCTGCCTTCGCGCGTGTTCGTGCGCATGGAGCGCGAGTCCAAGGCGACTCCCTGAGCGCGGCGGACGACGCGAGCTTGCGCAAGGAGCCCTCGACGCGCGCGCCGGGACGACCGGCCGTGATCCTCGACCGCGACGGCACGCTCGTCGTCGAGCGCGAGTGGATCCTCGCGCCCGAAGCGCTGGAGTTCGAGCGGAACGCCGCGCGCGGCTTGGCGCTGCTGGGGGCGTCGTCGTTCGCCGTGTGCGTCGCCACCAACCAGAGCGCCGTGGCGCGCGGCCTGCTGCGCGTCGAGGAGCTCGAGGCGATCCATGGACGCCTGCGGGGCATGTGCGCCGCGGCGGGCGCCCCGCTCGTCGACGTGCTCTACTGCCCGCACCATCCGCACGAGGGACTCGGACCGCACCGGCGCGCCTGCGCCTGCCGCAAGCCCGGGCACGGCCTGCACGCCACGGCCGCGCGCTTGCATGGCCTCGACCTCGCCTCCTCGTGGGCCGTCGGAGACGCCGCGCGCGACGCGGCCGCCGCGCGCGCGGCGGGGTGCCGGGCGGTGCACGTGCTGACGGGCAAGGGCCGGACCGAGGAGGCGGCCGCGCGCGCGGCGCACCCGGGGATCCTGGTGGCGCCCGACCTCGCCGCGGCGGCGGAGGCGATCCTCGCCGCCACCGCGCGCGCCTGAAGGGCGACGACGCGCCCTCAGGGCAGCCAGCGCATGACCAGGCCGGACGCCGCGTTCGTGGCCCAGTCCGGCAACTTCGTCCACAGCTTGCGCAGGCGTTCCGTCTCGGCGTTGCCGGGGTGGAAGCTCGGCAGATCCTTGTCCTTCAGCAGCGCGACGCGGTAGGCGAGCGGTTGCGCTTCGAAGCCCTGGTGCTCCTTGAAGCGGTGCGGCCCGCTGTCGACGCGCGAGCGGCCGAAGTCGAAGGTCGCCAAGCCCTGGTCGAAGCACCACTCCTGGAGGGCGCAGGGCAGGAAGTTGGAGACGCTCCACTGCCTGTTCGCCTCGTCGGTGGCGCCGAGGTAGTAGTAGTCGAGCTCGTCGCGGAAGACGAAGCTCATGCACGCCGCCAAGGTCCCGCCGCCCTCCTTGCGGCGCACGGCGTGGATGCGCACGCCGCCATCGGCGCCGAGTTCCTCGAGCAGCGCCTCGAACCAGCGCCGGGGCAGCGTGGGCGAACCCAGCGACTTCTTGTTGGCCGCGAAGAGGCGCACCAGCTCGTCGAGGTGCGCGGCGCCCTCCAGCAGCTCGAGTCCATGTCGTTCCACGCCCTTGCGCGCCTCGGCGCGCGCCTTCTTCGGCATGCGGGCGAGGATCTCCTCGCGCGCGGCGGGGATGGCCTTGCGGAAGGTCGAATAGAGCGCGTGGGCCGCGAGTCCCGCGTCGTCCGCCAGCGGTTCGCGACGCCGGAGCTCGAGCCGCGCAGCGCCGGCCGCGCGCGCCGCGTCCGTGGCCGCGCGCACGAGCAGCGCTTCGGACCCGGGATCCACCGCGCATGGGCCGCCGTACACCGCGTAGGCCGTCGACACCCACACCGGGGCCTTGAGCGGCCGCCTGCAGGCGAACAGCGGCAGCACGCCGACGAGGCGCCCGTCGCGCCACGCGCCGAGGTCGCGCGGCTCATGTCCAAAACACTTGACAACGGCGCGACGCCAGCCCGCCAAGTGGAAGAAGCTGCCGTCGGGCAGCGAGCGCACGAGCGCGTCGCGCTCGGCGTCGTGGCGCGCCTCGAGGGGCGCGATCCGCGGCGCGTCGGCGTGCTCAACCATCTCCGTCGCGGCCCCCGGGCGCGTCGCCGTGCACGCGCTCGACCTTGTACTCCTTCAGGTTGCGCGCCTGCGTGTAGATGATGATCTCGCCCACCAGGCCGAAGCCCACGATCTGCACGCCCAGCACGACCAGCAGGAATCCGAGCAGGAACACCGGGCGGCTGATGATCGGACCGGGCTCGAACAAGAGGTTCTGCGCGACGAGCGCCACGACCAGTCCGGCGCCGAGCAGCATGAGGATGCCGCCCACCATGCCGAAGAAGCGCAGCGGCTTGAGCGTGAACTTGGCGAGGAACACCACGCCGAGGATGTCGAGCAGGCGCCGCGCGTAGACGCCGAGGCCGTAGATCGAGCGCCCGGTCCATTCGGCCACGTGCTTGACGCGCAGCTCGACCACCTTGAAGCCGTGGCGCTGGGCGATGGCGGGCAGGAAGCGGTACATGTCGCCGTACACGGCGACGTCGACCAGGACCTGGCGGCGGAAGACGCGCAGGTAGCAGTTC
The DNA here is from genome assembly GCA_046341775.1 of Planctomycetia bacterium. Lineage (GTDB taxonomy): Bacteria > Planctomycetota > UBA1135 > UBA1135 > SXXH01. The sequence continues at coordinate 68,243 of JBKDQQ010000045.1, read as the reverse complement.
AGGTCGTGGAAGCTCGACTGCATGATGCGCCGCATCACCCAGTTGAACAGCGCCGACTGCAACCTGTTGAAGAGCGGATCGACGCGCCCGGTGCGCCAAGCCGCCACGAAGTCCGCGCCGCGATCCAGCTCGGCCAGCATGCGGCCGAACTCGGATGGTTCGACCTGCACGTACTGGGGCGAGGTGGCGACGATCGCGCCCTTGGCGCGCTCGAACCCCGCGGCCAGGCAGGTCGACTCGCCGAAGGACTGCTGCATGTAGAGCGCCTGCACGCGCTCGCCGTGCAGGGCGGCGAGCTCCTCGGCCTGCCGCCAGGCTTCGCCGCGCACTCCATCGAAGACGAAGATGAACTCCCAGCCGCGGCCCAGCCGGTCCAGCACCTCCGCCAACGCCGTGCACACTTCGCGCACGTGCGCGTGCGTCGTGCGCACGGGCACGATCACGGACACCTCGACGGGCAGGTTGGCGCCGCTCATGCGCGCTCCATGCGCTTGACCAGCACGCGCGCCTCGCCGGGCCGGTGCATCCCGCTGGCCTTGACCACGAGTTCGGCCAGCAGCCCCAGCATGAAGAAGTAGACCACCACCATCGCCAGCACGGAGGCGAGCACGAGCGCGGCGCGCACGCCCGCCTCGTCGAACCCGCCGCCGACGCGCATCCATTCGTGGCCCAGCGCCAGGGCGAGGAAGGCCGCGGCCCCCGGCGCGGCGAGCAGCGCGAAGTAGCTCAATGGACGGTGCGAGAAGCCGCTCAGCATGCGGATCGCCAGCAGGTCGAGCAGCACGCGCGTGGCGCGGCCGATGCCGTACTTGCTGCGTCCGTGGATGCGCGGCCTGTGGTTGACGACCACCTCGGCCACGCGCGCGCCGCTGCCGGCCGACATCGCCGGCAGGAAGCGGTGCTGCTCGGCGTAGATCGGCAGGTTGCGGACCAATTCGGCGCGGAAGGCCTTGAGCGTGCAACCCGTGTCGTGGATCGACACGCCGGTCACCAGGGCGATCAGGCGATTGGCGATCTTCGAGGGCAACTTGCGCAGCACGAAGCCGTCGTGGCGCTTGCGACGCCAGCCGGCCACGATGTCGAAGCCCTCTTCGAGCTTGGCGACCAGCGCGGGGATGTCCGCGGGATCGTTCTGCAAGTCGGCGTCGAGCGTGACGACGACGCGACCGCGCGCATGGTCGAAGCCCGCGGCGAGGGCCGCCGTCTGGCCGGCGTTGCGGGCGAACTCCACCACGCGGATGCGCGGATCGGCGCGGCGCAGCTCGAGCAGCACCTCCAGCGAACGGTCGCGCGAGCCGTCGTCCACGTAGACGCACTCGTAGGACCTGCCGCAACCCTCCATGGCGGCGGCGATCTCCCGCTGAAGCAGCGGCAGGTTGGCTTCCTCGTCGTAGACGGGGACGACGACGGAAATCTCGGGCTGGCCTGACATTGGGGACGGTCGGGGTCATAGAAAATCGCCCAAGCAGGCCCTCCGACCCAATGAAAAATTGACCCGGGTGGAGCGACGACCCGTCCCGCCCGCGGGCCCGAGGAGAGGCCGGTCTGCCGGAATCGGCGAGCGGAAGTAGACTTTTCTGGATCCCCGCCCCTCCCGAGGGCTAACTAGGATCCGTGCGGACCTTGAACTCCGATGCCATGGATGGCGGCGGCTTTCCCACGAAGCCGGCCGCTCGCGACCCCTTGGCGCGCCCGAACGCGCGCCCGGACGGCGTCGTCGTAGGCCCCGGAGCCCGGCTCTCCCTGCTCGCGCGCCACCTCGCATGCGCCGGGGCCGCGGTCCACCAGGTCGAGGACCTGCTCGACATGTTCGCCGCCGCGCGCGGCACGCGCAGCATCGTGGTCGACGCGGCCGAGCTGCCGCGCGAGGACCTGGGCCTCGTGCGCCGCGCCTTGCAGCAATCCGGCGCAGCCTTGGTCGTGGTGGCGGACGATCCGCGCCAAGGACTGGTGCGGGAGTTGTGCGCCCAGCATGGCGCGCGCTGGTTGCCTTGGCCGCCGACATTGGACGACATCGCGCAACTGGCCGACGGCGACGGGGCCGCGTCATCCGCGCGCAGCGCGGCGGAGGCCGACGTGCGCGGCGCGGCGTTCGAGCGCGGGCGCTTCGACGAGGCGCCCGTTCGCGGTTCCGCCACGAGCGCCGGTGGGACTACGCCCTTCGAGTTCCACGCCGATCCCGCATCCGCGGCGGCGTCCGCGCACGGCGCGGGCGCGGAGCCGTCTCCCGCCGATTTCGCGGCCCACGATGCCGAGCTCGACGCGATCGACGAGATCCTCGCGCGCGGGCGTTCATCGCCCGTGCCCGGCCTCGACTTGCCGCGACCGCTCGACTTGCCGCGCACGGGCGCCGGCGAGGCGGATCAGGTGGAGGATGCTCCCCGGCGCGCATCGTCCGCGACCGAGACGGGTGGCGGCACGACGATCAGGGTGCCGGGCTTCCCCGACGCGCTGCGGCTGCCTGACTCGATGCCGGCCGAACTGCCGCTGGGCCAGGCGCCGATTCCTTCACCGGGTCCCGCGGCGGGCCATCCGCAAGGCGGCGCGATCCCCGCCGATCCGTCGTCCGGAGCTTCCTCCGCGCGGCTTGCAGGTCCCTCCGCGGGAGCCCGCCTGCCGGACGCGCTCGGCGGCCCGTTGTCGCTCGAAAGCGACGCCAAGACCGGTCCGACGCCCGCGTGGATGCGCGACCAGGTGGCCGACCTCGCCGACCAGACGACTCGACTCGACCTCTCGCTCACCGTCCTGACGGAGAGCCTCGACGGGCTGGCCGAAGAGCGCAAGCACGACCTCGAGGCGCATGTCGAGCACGTGCGCGGCGAGACCGCGCGCTTGATGGGCTTCGCGCGCACGCTCGCCTTCCTCGCGACTCCGCCCGCGCGCGGCACGCAACGCTTCGACATCGGCGAGGTGCTCAAGGTCTACGTCGCGGGCCTCGCCAAGCAAGGACCCGACGCGCCACGGCTCCTGTACCGCAGCGCCGGACCGGTCGAAGTGCGCAGCGATCGCGGCCTGCTGGGCGTCGTCTTCGACGCGCTCTTGTTCGTCGCGCGCGAATGCTCTTCGCGCGGCGTCGTCGTGCGCGCGCAAGTGCTGCCCCCCGCCGATGGACGCGTGGCGGTCGAGATCGAGTTCCCCGCCGGTCCGCTCGACGGACGCACCGTGGAGCACATCTTCACGCCCTACGCGCTGCGCCGGGTGCTGCCGAACCTCGGCCCCAACGCGCTGGCGGCGGCGCAAGCCATCGTGGTGGGCCAAGGCGGAAGCCTGACGCTCGGCTTCCTCGACAAGGGCCGCGCGTTGTGGCGGCTCGAGCTGCCCGTCGCCGACGCGTGAGCCTGCTGGTCGTCGGCGCGGGAGGGTTCCTCGGCCGCGCCGTGGCGCAAGCCGCGCTGCGGAGGGGGGCGCGCGTGGTCGGGTGGACGCGCGAGCCCGCGCGGGCGCCGCGCGGCGTGGAAGCGCGGCGGGTCGACCTGCTGGCGGAACCCGCGCCGCGAATCGACGACGACGTGGACTCGATCGTGTTGCTGTCCGGCCACGCCGTGCCCGGCGCGGACGATGGCGCACGACTGGCGCGAGAAAGCTCGCGCATGTGCGCCGGCGTCGTGGAGGAAGCGCGACGCGGACGCGCTCGACGCCTCGTCTTCGCGTCGAGCAGCCATGTGTACGCGCCTTCGGACGCGCCGCACGCGGAGGACGAAGACCCCGCGCCGGTGAACGCCTACGGAGCCGGCAAGCTCGCCTGCGAACGGCTGTGCCTCGCCACGAACGGGGAGGTCGTGCTGGCGCGTCTCTTCGGCTCGTGCGGACCGGGCTTGCCGCGCGGATTGATGCTCTCCGACGCCCTCGAGTCGGCGGTGCGGGAGCTGCGCGCGTCGCGCGACGGCGCGGCGCGCGTGCGCATGCGCGGCCCCGACGCGTGGCGCGACTTGCTGGCGCTCGAGGACGCGGCCGAGGCGCTGGTCGCCTGCGCAGTCCACCCGGGACCGCTCTCCGGGGTCGTGCACGTGGCCGGCGGCCAGCCGCGCCGCGCCAGCCGACTCGTGGCGACGATGCTGTCCGCCTTGCCCGGCCGCGTCGAAGTCGAGTGGCCCGCGGGCGAAGGACCGGCGGCCCTCGCCGTGACGCGACGACTCCGCCTCGAGGCGGGTTGGAGCGCGCGGCACGACCTCGACGCCTGCTTGCGCGCCATGGCCGTCGCGGCGTGGACCTTGCAGGACGAAGGCGCCTAGGCCATCGTCCAAGCCAACACGATGGCACGCATCGCGCTCATCACCGGCATCACGGGGCAGGACGGCAGCTACCTGGCCGAGTTCCTGCTCGAGCAGGGCTACCGCGTGCACGGACTCGTGCGCCGCTCCTCGAGCGAGAGCACGGGACGCATCGCGCACCTCCTCGCCGCGCGGCGCGTCGAGCTGCACCACGGCGACTTGTCCGACGCGGGCGGGCTGCGCGAGCTGATCGACCGCGTCGAACCGGACGAGCTGTACAACCTCGCGGCGCAGAGCCACGTCAAGGTCAGCTTCGACCAGCCCGAGTACACGGTCGACGTGACGGGGTTGGGCGTCGTGCGGCTGCTCGAGGCGTTGCGCGCCCGCCGACGCGCGGGCTGCAAGCCCACGCGCTTCTACCAGGCCGGATCGAGCGAGATGTACGGATCGGCGCCTGCGCCACAGGACGAATCGACGCCGTTCCATCCGCGCTCGCCCTACGCGTGCGCCAAGGTCTACGCGCACCACCAGGTCGTGAACCACCGCGAAAGCCACGGCTTGCACGCCAGCAACGGCATCCTCTTCAACCACGAGAGCCCGCGCCGCGGCGAGGCCTTCGTGACCCGCAAGATCACGCGCGCGGCGACGCGCATCAAGCTCGGCCTGCAGGGCGAGCTGCAGCTGGGGAACCTCGACGTGGCGCGCGACTGGGGCTTTGCCGGCGACTACGTGCGCGCCATGTGGGCGATGCTCCAGCAGGACGCGCCGGGCGATTGGTGCATCTGCAGCGGACGCTCGGCCACCCTGCGCGAGTTCCTCGAGCTCGCCTTCGGCCGCCTCGATCTAGATTGGCGCGCGCACGTGGTCGTGGATCCGGCGCTGTTCCGGCCGGCCGACGTGCACCATCTGCGCGGCGACGCGTCGAAGGCGCGGCGCGAACTGGGCTGGAGCCCTTCCACCAGCTTGGAGGATCTGGTGGCGGCGATGATCGACGCCGACCTCGAGTTGGCGCGGCGCGAGCTGGCGCTGCGCGAGCTGGCGCGGACATAGGTCGCACCGCCTTCGATCCGCTCCCGCGACGCGGGCACGGGGAACCGGGGCCCTGGGGCCGGCGGTCTTTTTGCGATTTCCTTTGATCCGCCACCGTGCCCCGTGCCGAAAGACCCGCTTGCCGAGCTCGTGGGCAGACGGGCGCCGGCACGGAGGAACATGCGAGACAACGAAGGCTCCGTCGCGCCGGGCAGCGCGACGTGGTGGTGCACGGGACTGTTGGTGGCGGTGATGGCGGGCTGCGGCGGTGGCGGAACCACTCCCGCGCCGGAGTCGCCGGGGCCGTCGGGCGACGAGCCCACCTTGGCTCAATTGGCCCAGCCTGGCGGCGTCGTGGCCAAGCTCGAGGTCGAGGTCGGATCGTTGCCGGTGATCCAGGTGCGCGCCGTCGTGCCCGTGCCGCGCGAGACGCTGCGACGCGGAGCGCAGAACCGGCCCTTCCGCCTGCGCGACTCGCACGGCGTGCTCTCGCCCACGCAGGTCGAAGTGGTCGCGCAACGGGCGCTCGATCTCGATGGGGCCGATGCCGTCGAAGTGGTCGCGCTAGTCGAGCCGCCGCTCGGAGCGCAACCGGGCGATCGCGTGCAGTACGACCTCGTGTGGCAGGACACGCTGCACGAGTCGTTCCTCGCGCCGGTCTCGGGCGAGGATCTCGCCGGAGTGCGCGGCGGCATCGTGCTGCGCGCGCGCGACGCCCGCGGCCACGTCTACGAATCGGACCTGACCCGGCCCCTGCGCGAAGGCGGCCCGGGTTGGAGCGTCGAGGCCGATGGACGCATCTACCGGCGCGACCGCACGCACACGACCTTGGAACCAGTCGTCGTGGTGGGCGGAGCCGCGCCCACGCTGCCGCACTTGATGGGCGTGCACGCCTTCGTCACGCAGCACGCGTGGACTTCGGCCGTGCGCCTCGATCTGCACGTCCACAACGCCTTCACCGGGCGCGACGCGACGGACGCCTCGGACGACGCGTTGGGAGACATCCTCTTCGAGGAACTCGAGCTCGTCCTCCCCGCGGGTTGGCGCGCGGTGCCGTGCTTCGTCGATCCGCAACTGGGCACGACCTCCGTGTCCGGCGACAGCGCGACCTTGCCCATCGTCAAGGACCTGCCCGGCGACGACCTGCACCTGCTGCCGCAGCGCTCGCGCTTCCAGCGGCGCTTCGTGCTGGCGCCAGTCGACGAGCTGGACGTGGCGCAGGCGCTGGCCGCGGAGGAGGGCCTCGCCTTCGTCGTGCCGGGACCCGGACTCTTCTCGTGGTGGAACCCCGACACGGCGCGTTGGTGGCCGCAGAAGACGGCCTTCCCCGCCTGGGGCGAGTCGATCGACCTGCAGTTGCGCCAGTCGCTCGCATCCGAGCATGCGGCGCTGGTGGCGCAAGTCGCCGCGGGGTCGGCCAGTCCGGGCGGCTACCCGATCCAGAGCGCGGCGCTGGGCTGGGCGCATCCCTTCGGCATCCCCTACGGAGGCATGACCGGAGGCGACGAGATCTTCCTTTGGGATGGCGTCGACCTCGCGGCGGCGCGCAGCAAGGAGGGCGTGCGGACGGCGATGTTGCGCATGCGCATGTACGTCGACCGCCAGCCCAACGTGCTGTTCGAGCTCGACGGCGATCCGATGCGCGTGGAAGGTTGGTTGGCGCAGGGCGCGAACGGCGCGCTGCTGCCGGTGTGGTGGTTCAACGGACCGCTGCTGTGGGTCGCGGATCCCTTCGGCTACGAGTCGGCCGACCAATCGCAGGCGCAGCTCGCGCAGGCGAGCGGACGCATGGCGCCCTACGCGACGACGCTGCGCAACTACGAGCCGATCGACTACCAGCACTTCGTGCGCCACACGCGCACGCTCAAGACCTTGTGCTGGATCGCCAACGATCCGCTGGCGCGCCTCGAGCTCGAAGCCCAGGCCGAAGGTTGGCGCCTCTCCTACCCGATCGTGCCGCAGAATGGCGGCGGAGCCGCCATCGAAACCGGCTACCTCGCGGACCGGCGCCATGTGGACGCCAATCCGGGCGAGGGCGTGGATTTCGGCCGCGGCGAGGGCTGGGGCATCGACACGCTCGTCGCCTGGCACGCCTTGGCGTCGGACGAGCGGCGCGAGGAGATCCGCCCCTTGTTCGCGTTGGTGGCGCAGTTGCTGCACGACGGCCAGGTCGATTGCACCGGCTCGTTCATGGCGCAGCCCGCCTCAAACATGTTCGGCGGACAGCACCGCGTGCGCACGCAGACGGAGACCTCGATCGTCGAGCACGCGCTGCTCGGCATGCGCGAGTCCGCGCTGGCTCGCGACGACGCGTCCGCCGCGGCGACGGCGACGCAGGTGCTGGAGCGCTCGTGGTACTCGACCATCCGGCCGGACGTGTGGCGCGCCGACCGCCACGGTCCGCTCTTCAAGGTCGCGGTCGGCCCCTACGCCGCCGCGCAGCCCTCGTACTGCGGCTGGGTGCCGCCGGGCGGCGAGACGCAGGAGATCGACGACTACCTCTGTCCGTCGAGCTTCGCCCACGCTTGGCGCGAGACGGGCGACGAGGTGTTCCTCGACAAGGCCTCCGAGCTCTTCCAATGGAGCGGGATCGCCGAGGTCCTCGACGCGCCGCTGTCGAACTGGCGCAATCGCCTCGCCCTGCAGCGCCTGGCGCAGGACCTGATCGCGGAATGAAGCGCGCCAGCGCGACGCGCCGCCGCGTCAAGGGAACTTGACGCGCGGCGCGCGCGACTAGAAGCAGAACGGCACGCGCAGCGAATCCGACAGGTTGAAGCCCGCCCCGCCGCCGGCGGGGTTGCGGTACCAGTTCTGGAAGTACCAGGTCTCGCCCGCGTCGATCTGCGATCCGGCGAGGCCCACAGGCACGGCGGAGTCGCCGAAGATGCTGGCGTTCGAGACCGGCAGGCGCGTGATCGGATTGCCGATGCAGCGGAAGCCGTTGCCGAAGACCGTGAAGCTCGTCGTCGGTCCGTAGAAGAAGATGTTCGCCGCGCCCGGCGGCAGGCCGCTCGCCACGATGGTGAAGTCGTCCTGCGAACGCACGGTCGATCCCGACCAGCTCATGGTCGCGCCAGGACCGACGGAGTTGGGCGAGGTGCTGCAGTCGTTGGCCGGCGGCACGCAGGGCGGATAGGGATCCCGGCCGTTCAATGTGGTCGGATTCGCGCCCGCGGGATCGAGCCACTGCGCCAGCGCGTTGCTCGTCCAGAACCGGTCGAAGCGGCCGAACCACGCGGTCTGCCCCGTGCAGACGAAGGCGTCGACGCAGCAGGCTGGGCCCTTCACGCGCCCGTTCTGGTCGAAGAGCGGCCCGCCGGAACTGCCGCCCTCGAGGGTGCCCGTGTTCCACTGCACGCGCCACAGCGCCGTCTCGCTGGCCGTGCCGTTGTCGTCGATCGAGATCTTCTTCGGGCCGCCGCCCGGGTGGCCCATGGCGAAGGCCATGGTGGCGTTGCCCGTGCTGCGCGTCCAACCGGCCATGTAGGGCTCGTGGCTCGCCGGCGGCAGCGCGTTCATGCGCAAGAGACGGCAGTCGTAGGTCGCGCTCGTCGTCAGCAAGGTGCAACCCGACGTGCTGTAGGAAGTCGGGGCCGAGCCCGTGGCGCAGCCGCTGGTCTGGTAGCGGAAGAGGAACACCGTGCTCGCCGTCTGCCCGCAATGGTCGGCGGTCAGCACATACGGGATGTTGTCGTTCGCCGTGTTGTTGAGCAGCGCGCCCGAGCACAAGGCTCCGCCCGAGAGGGTGCGCATGGTGGCGCGCTTCTGGGTCGGATAGGGATCGCCCTGCGGGCAATTCACGTCCACGAGGCATGCGCCGAGCGCCTGCTGCGATCCATCCAGGCGCACGCGCCCCTCCATCAGGCCCTGCACGTCGCGGTAGTCGTGGATGGCGTGCGCGACCTCGAGCAGCGGGCTCGCGGCCCCGGCCGGCAGGTCCAGCTCCAGCACCAGCGAATCGCCGCCGTAGGGCTCGAACACGAAGCCGCCATCGTCGTGGCGGTTGGCGCGCGTGTACGCGCCGAGGATCTGCTCGCGATCCTCGTGGTAGACGTGCAGCGTCGCGCCCTCGGGCAGTTCGAAGCGCGCGAACTCCAGGGCGAGCGACTTCGCGCCGGGCGAGGCCACGCGCAGGCGCCAAGCGCGGCTGCCATCGGGCAGCTCGTTCCAAAGCCCGTCGGCGAGGTCCGCCTGCAGCGGCACGAGCGCGCCGTAGCGCAGCGGCTTGTGGTTGCGCGCCGCGTCCTCGGCCAGCAGGGTGGCCACATCCGGCGCCGGCAGCACCAAGGTGGGAACGTCGCCATCCAAGGGCCGTTGCAAGCCCAGCGGCAGCCCCCCTTGGGAGACTTGGGCGCTGGAGGAGGCGGAGAAGGCCAGGACGGCCAGGCAGAGCGAGGGTGCGAGAAGCTGCATCCCTCGATGATAGGCGCAGCCCCCCATCCGCGCAGGTGCGGGTCGGGCGGCGACCCTCAGGGCCCCGGATGGTCCTGCGCGAGGCGCTGCAGCGCGAGGTTGTTGCGCCAATTGACCAGCGGCGCCGCCAGCACCTGGCGCCAATCCGCCTGGCGCCTCAACTGCGCGACCTTCACCAGGTACTCGTCGTCGTGCGTGGCGCGCCACGCATGGGCGAAGCTCGACTCGGACTGGTACAGATCCACCTCGCTCGACCGGCCATCGTCGGGAACCCACCCGCAGTACCCCGGAAGCGCTTCGTCGATGGGACCGACGGCGACCTTGACCAAAGGCCCCGCCAAAGCGGCGCTCCACGCGGGAGCCGCGATGGTCGAAGCGTAGGAGCGGCGCAGGACGCGTTCCACTTGGAGATCGGCGCAAGGCGCGGCTCCGACGAGCGCGCTGGCGCGCAGTCCGAGCAGGGCGTGCTCGAGGATGGCCGTCTCCGTCTGGGTGCGGACGCGATAGAGGCCGCCGAAGCAACTGGTCGAGGGCCACGCCATCAGGGTCCCGTCGCACGCGCGCTGGCCTTCGTCGAGGAGGCGCGCGAAGCGCTCGAAGAACGGCATGTACCGCTCCCGCAGGCGCTGCGGCGCCATGGAGTGCCAAGCGACGAGCACGTCGAGTCCCCAAGCCTCCCCGCGGCCGATGCCCAGCCCTTCGCCTGGATGGGCATCCACGTGCCGACGCTCGTGCAGGAATCCGGTCGAGATGGCGTCGCCCCACGAAGTCTGCGGCAATTCGGGAAAGGAGAAGCGCCAGCTCTCCGCCTGCGTCTCCAGTTCGAAGCGCGCCAACGGGTCGTTGGCCAACCACGCCAGGGTCTTCGCGTTGCGCGCGTGGCGCACGAGATGCTGGTAGTCGATCGGCATGTAGGCGCGCAGGGCGGCCTCGTACGAGGGCAGCCTCCCCGCGGCCGCCGCCGCGCTGCGCTGCGACTGGTCCGCGCTCGCCAAGCCCCACGGATCCGCCTGCTGCAGCAAGGGTCCGTTGAACCACCACACGGGGAACCAACGGGCGCCTTGGGCTTCCACGATCCAGTCCTCGACCGCCATGGGGCGACCGCGGCCCTCGTAGAGCATGTTCGGTTGGCGGCACGCGTACATGCGCAGGCGCAGTTGCGCCGCGCGCAAGCCTTCGACGCTGCACGCCGCCGCCACGTCGACGCCGTCCCACAGGTAGATCTCGTCCCCGCCGGACATTCCGCCGTAGGCGGAGCCCCATGGGTGGCACCACCCCAACGCGCCCACGGCGACGGGATAGCCGGTCGGACTCGGGGTTCCGGCCTGCACGAGGTTGGCGAGACTCGCGTGCTCGGAGGCCAGCGAGGCGCGCAAGCTGGAGACGACGGCCGGATCCCAGCGCGGCAAGGGGCTGCGCTGCGGCCAATACCTGGCGGTCGCGGCGTTCCACCACGAGAAGCCCTCGATCCCGCTGCTCGTCGCGCCCGCCACGACGAAGCCGCGCCCATCCTCGCGCGCCAGCGACTCGGCCGCGTCGCGCTCGCCTGCGGGAGCCAGCACGAAACGCCGATGGAAGCGCGACATCTGGGGCAGGATGTGCAGCGCGCCATCGGGCAAGGCCGCCACGATCGGCAGCACTCGCCCGTCCGGTCCGTCCTGTTCCACCCCGAGGAAGGGATCGCCATGGACGGGAACGACGGTCCAACCAGCGGGCACGACGAGTTCGAGCGACTCGAACAGGATGTCGCCGAGCACGTCGTCGAGCGGCTCGACCTGGTCCTCGCCCGAGAAGGCGTTGTGCACCTGCAGGTCGAGCCGCACGGCGTCGCTGGTGGCGTGCTGTGTCAAGAATACTTGCACGCCGAAGGAGTGCGCGCCGCCCGTCGACGCGACGGCGACGGCGTGCATCCGGTCGGCGCGCAACAGGCCACCCGAGGAGATGGGCTCCAAGGACGGCCCGTCGAGGCGCGCGTCGCGCAGCAAGTCGGCCTCGACGACGCGTCCCGACCCGTCGCGCGCCCGCAGGCGCACGGCGCCGGCGGACTGCACCAGGCTCGCCACCGCGGGCGGGGCTGCGAACGGCGCGCGCGACGCGTCCTGGCGCACCACCTCGTACACCACGCGCTGGCCCGGACGGGCGCCCGCGGGCCTGCGCGCGAGCGAGATCAATTCGACCACGTCGGCACCGTCGATCTCGCGCGGATGGTGCGTGACGACGTCCAGTTGCGTGGGCTCCAGCACGCCGTCCGCTCCGCGCAGGACGAGAGGCGCGAGCGCCGCGTCCCTGCGCAGCGTGCCGCGCGGCACCGGAATGGTCGCGCGCAGCAAGAACGGGCTGGCTCCGGGCAGCACGACCTCGATGCGCGCCACCGCCTGGCCCATGGACGCCATCTGCACGAGGGTCGGAGCTTCGTCCGGCAGGGGCACGCATGGAAGCGGTTGCGGGCGGAGGCTCGACTGCCCCGTCGAGGACGGAAGTTGCTGGCCGCTCGCCGCTCGCGCGCCGGAAGCGGAAGCGCAGGCCAACAGCACGAGGACGGCGCGGCACGACACCGCTTGAAGCAACGCGCGGCCAGGACGGGAGTGCGAAATGGGCAAGGGGAACACGCCATGCAGCATGATTCCCGGCGACCCCCGCGGCGCTTGGCGCTCGAGCCCATTTGGCCCGGACCTTGTGCGTAGGCTCCATGCCGTGGCGACTGCACGAGTTCCTGCGAATCGAACTTGGTCTCGCGTCGTCGCCACCGACCGCATGGCTCGAAAGGCGCATGGATATTGGTGGACCGATGTCGAACGGCGCGCAGCTCGTGGAAGACCCGACCCAGCCGCGCATCCGAGCGCGCTTCGCGGCGACCGGACCCTGTTCGAGTTGCACGCCGCGACCGGATCGAAGGTGGGGCGCGTGCGCCGCGGGGCCGAGGCGAATCCGCGCCGGGGCCCTGCGCGCCAACGTCCGAGCAGCCGACGGTGAAACGGAGTCCACGCGAGTGGCGAAGCGTCGCGCGATCAACACCATTGCGCCCCGACGAATCCGAGCGCGCAGGACGCCGGGCAGCCGCGGTGCAGGGCGCCATGTCGGGCGCCATGTCGGGCGCCATTTCGGGCGCGCATGGCCGCGCGCATGGCGCGCTCCAGCGCCGCGGCGGAACGGGCAGGCGGAAGAGGGTTGGAGGCGGCGCCCGGAATCGAACCGGGGAATAACGGATTTGCAATCCGTTGCCTTACCACTTGGCTACGCCGCCGAACGAGGGCTGCAGAGTGTAGCGCCGCCCTCGACGCGGTCAACTTGCTTCGACGCCTCGGGGCGGGCGACTGGAGGAAAAACGCGGCGGGGCGGGCCGCGCCGCGAGCACTGCGCAAGGACCGACGGAGAAATGCCGCGCGCCGCGGCGCTCGGCAGAGCCTAGTCTGGGACGGTCGTGCGCCGGGGGAATGGCGGAATCGGCAGACGCATCGGACTTAAAATCCGAAGCCTTCGACGGCGTGGGGGTTCGAGCCCCCCTTCCCCCACCAACGCCGCTCCGCGCGGGACGCAGGACGAGGCCTCGCCGCGGATCGACGCGGCGAGGCCTGTCAAAAGCACTTGACGGCGCGCGCAGGCTCAGCGCGTCTCGAGCCAGCGCAAGAGGAGTCGGGCGCCGAAGCCGGAGCCCATGGGGCCGCCGGTCCAATCGCGCGCCGATCCGCCCCAAGCCACGCCGGCGATGTCGAGGTGCGCCCACTCGACATCCCCGGCGAAGTGCGCGAGGAACGCCGCGCCCGCCGAGGAGCCCGCGCCCATGTCGCCCCCGGAGATGTTCTTCAGGTCGGCGAAGGCGCCCTTCATGCCGTCCTTGTGGACGTCGGTCAGCGGCAGGGGCCACAGGCGCTCGCCGCACTCGTCGCCGGCCGCGCGCAACTGCGACTCGAGCGCGGCGGTGCTGGCGAACAGCCCGGCCATCTCGTGTCCGAGCGCCGTGACCACCGCGCCCGTGAGCGTGGCGAGGTCCACGATCGTGTCGGGCTTGACCTTCGTGCGCGCGTAGCACAAGGCGTCGGCGAGCACGAGTCGGCCTTCGGCGTCGGTGTTCAGCACCTCGACCGTGGTGCCGTCCATGGCGACGTGGATGTCGCCCGGCTTGGTGGCGCGTCCGTTGGGCATGTTCTCGGTCGCGGCCACGAGACCGTGGACTTCCCACGGCACGTCGAGGGTGCGCAGCGCATGGAACACGCCCAGCACGGCGGCGCCGCCCGACATGTCGAAGCGCATCTCGTCCATCTTGGCCGAGGGCTTGATCGAGATGCCGCCCGAGTCGAAGGTCAGGCCCTTGCCGACGAGGCACACGCGGCCCTTCGCCTTGCCCTTGGGCTTGTAGACGAGGTGGATGAAGCGCGCCGGCTCGTCGGAGCCGTTGGCGACGCCGAGCAAGAGGCCCATGCCGAGCTTCTTCATGGCGGCGGGCTCGAGCACGGTGCACTTGAGGCGCGGGCCCTTGGCGAGCGACTTCGCGGCGGCGGCGAGGTCGCGCGGCGTCATCAGGTTGGCCGGCTCGTTCTGCAGGTCGCGCACGAAGCAGCAGGCGTCGGCCGAGGCCAGGCCGCGCGCGAAGCCCTGCACGTACTGCGCACCCTGCGCCGACCAGGCCACGTGCTGCAGCTTGCGCGCCTTGGGCTTGGTCTTGCGCTTGTCGAAGCGGTACGAGCCGAGGCGCGAGCCCTCGGCGCAGGCCGCGCCGAAGGCGTGCGGCCCCACCTTGTCCTGCATGGAGCGCGCGTAGTGGACCGCGACCGTCTGGACCTGCGCGGACTCGGCCTTCTGCACGGCGACGGCCGCGACCCGGCGCGCCCGCTCGGCGTCGAAGGACTCCAGCTTGCCGGCGCCGACCGCCAGCACGTACAGCCCCGAGCCGTCGACGCAGTCGGCGAGGCGCGTCTCGCGGAACTCGCCCTTGAAGTTCGCGAAGGCGTGCGCCGGCACGTCGAGGCCCTTGGGGAGGACCGGCTTGCCGCCCTCCTCGACGAGGACGACGTGGAGGTTGGCGGGGACCGGCTTGCCGGCGTAGTCGTGCGTGGTGAGCTTCATCTAGTGGTGTTGAAGCCGGCCTGCGGGGCCGGCCTGTCAAGGAAATCGGACACGCCGCGCGGCGCGGGCCATGCGCGCCCGTGCCGCGGACGGTGGGCGGGCGTCACATGCCGACGTACTTGGGGCCGCCGCCGCCTTCGGGCACGACCCATTCGATGTTCTGGTACGGATCGGCGATGTCGCAGGTCTTGCAGTGGACGCAGTTGCTGAAGTTGACGATCGGGCCCTTGGCGCCGCTCGAGCCGCCATCGCCCTTGGGCCATTCGTACACGGCGGCCGGGCAGAAGTGCTGGCAGGGGTTGCCGTACTCCTTGGTGCAACGCTCGACGCAGATCGACGGATCGAGCACCAGCAGGTGCGGCGGCTGGTCCTCCTCGTGCATCGTGCCCGAGCTGTAGACGTCCGTCAGCTTGTCGAAGGCGAGCACGCCGTCGAACTTGGGCGCCTCCATCCGCGACTGCGCGACGGGGCGCGTCGTCGAGTGGTCGGCGTGGCCCTTGCGACGCGCCACGAGGCCGCGTCCGCCGGTGATCATCTGCACGCCCGCGTCGAGCATGCCGGCGAGGAAGCCTTGGTCGAAGGCCTGGCGCCAGTTGCGCACCTTCCACAGCTCCTCCTTGGCCCACGAACCCTCGACCAGTTCTGCGTAGCGCGCGAGCTTCGCGTCGGAGCAGTCGCCGGCGGCCACGGCCTCGGCCACCGCCGCGCCAGCGAGCATGCCGCTCTTCATGGCGAGGTGCACGCCCTTGAGGCGCGAGGTGTCGAGGAATCCGGCCGTGTCCCCGACCAGCACGTAGCCGTTGCCGAAGAGCTTGGGCATGGCGTACCAGCCGCCTTCCGGGATGGTCTTTGCGCCGTAGCGCACGAGCTTGCCGCCCGCGAGCAGCGCCGCGATGGCGGGATGCTGCTTCCACTGCGTGAACAACGCGTGCGGATCGAGCTTGGCGTCGTGGTGGTCCAGTCCGACCACGTAGCCGATGGACAATTGGTTGTTCGGCAGGCCGTAGATCCACGATCCGCCGTAGCCGTCGAATCCCAGCGGGTGGCCGCCGGTGTGCACGACGCGCCCCTTCCACTGCGCGGCGATCTCGGGCGCGACCTCCCAGATCTCCTTGATGCCGGTGCCGTAGGTCTGGGGATTGCGGCCCTCGTCGAGCTTGTGGCGCTTGACCAAGTGCTTGGCGAGGTGTCCGCGCGCGCCCTCGCCGAAAACGACCACCTTGGCGCGCACGTTCATGCCGGGCGCGTACGAGCCCTTCATCTCGCCGTGCTTGTCGATGCCCGTGTCGCGCGTCTGGATGCCGACGACGCGCTCCTCCGCTCCTTCGCCCTCGAACAGGATCTCGGCCGCGGCGAAGCCTGGGTACACCTGCACGCCGAGCGCCTCGGCCTTCTCCTTCAGCCAACGCACGACCTCGTGCATCGACACGATCCAGTTGCCGTGGTTCTGCAACTGCGGCGGGCACAGCTTGCCGTTGAACTCGCGCTTGCCGGTCTTCGACAGCCACCACATGCCATCGGGGCCGACCTCCGACAGGATCGGGAAGCCCTGCTCCTTCCAATCGGGGAAGAGCTCCTTGAGCGCCCGCGGGTTCATCACCGCACCCGACAGCGTGTGGTAGCCGACGTCCTCGGCCTTCTCGAGCACGAGGATCGTCTTGTCGGCCTGCCCGAGGCGCTGGAACTCGCGCGCCATGGCGATGGCGCAGGAAAGGTTCGCGGCGCCGCCGCCGACCAGGCACACATCGACCTCGAGCGTCTCGCGCTCGACGCCCTGCTTGTTCCACGAATGCTGGCGCAGGTGGTTCATCGTGCCGAGGAGGATAGCGAACCGCACCCCGCCGCGGCACCTGCGCTCCAGCTCGCGCGCGCCGCCGGCGCGCTCAACCGTCCCATGGCCCGTGGCGTTCGGGATGGACGAGGAAGGGGTTCCCGCGCCGCTGGGCGCCGAGCGTCGAGGTGCCGCCGTGCCCGGGCAGGAAGGTCGTGTCGTCGCCCATCGGGAGCACGCGCTCCTTGATCGAGCGGATCAAGGTGGCGTAGTCGCCCCGCGGGAAGTCCGTGCGCCCGATCGAGCCGTCGAACAGCACGTCCCCCACGATGGCGAGTCGCGCCGCCTTGTTGTGGAAGACGACATGCCCCGGCGTGTGTCCCGGGCAATGGCGCACGACGAACTTCTCCTCGCCGACTTCCAGCGTCTCGCCGTCGACGAGGAAGCGCGTCGGCTCGAAGCTCCGCGCGGGCGGGAAGCCGTACATGCGCGCCTGCTCGGGCAGGAGCTCGATCCAGAAGCGATCGTCCTCGTGCGGTCCGAGGATCGGCAGCCCGAGCAGCTCGGACAGCTCCTTGGTGGCGGCGGCGTGGTCCAGGTGCGCGTGCGTCAACCAGATGGCCACCGGCTTCGCGCCCAACTGCTCCAGGAACGCGGCGATGCCGCGCGCGTCGCCGCCCGGGTCGACGACCACGGCTTCCTTGGTCGCGCCGCACACGAGGATCGAGCAGTTCTGCTCGAAGGGAGTCACGGGATGCACGTGCACTTCGATCACGAACGATCTCCGATCCAATGGTGCCCGTCGGCGTACACTTCCTTCTTCCAGATCGGCAGCGACTGCTTCAGCTCGTCGATCAGGAAGCGGCAGGCGCGGAAGGCGTCGTCGCGGTGCGGACTCGCCACCGCCACCACCACCGAGGGCGCGCCGACCTCGACCATGCCGACCTTGTGCGCGACCACCATGCGCAAGGCGGCGCCGGGCAGCGCGGCTCGCGCGCGCGCGAAGATGCGCGCCATCTCCGGTCCTGTCATGGCCGCGAAGGACTCGTACTCGAGTCGCACGACCCGCAAACCGCGGTTCTCGGCGCGCGTGCGCCCCACGCACGAGCACACCGCGCCGCACGAAGGGTGCTCGACGAGGCGCGTCCACTCCTCCGGCCGCAAGACGCCTGCGACCAACGCGAACAAGCCTGGCTCGTCGACCGCGCCGCCCGCCTCGCCACCGGAGACCGGAGGCAGCAGCGCCACGTCGTCGCCCTCCGCGAGAAGCCGCTCGCCGCGCACGTAGTCGGTCCCCACGACGAGGGCCGCGTGCTCGAGCGAGCCGAGTTCGGGATGGGCCCGCTCGACCTCGGCGCGCAGGCGCGTGGAGGAGATGGAGTCGCCCGGCAGCTCGAGCACCAGCTCGTCGCGGCCGGCGCGCTCGCGCAGCGAGGCGTAGAGGCGCAGCTTGAGTCGCATGGATCTGGTCGCGACGCGGCGCCGACCTCGGGACGCACCGCGCTCGGATCAGAACGGGGTGTCGTCCGGCGACATCGGTTCGCCGCCGCCGCCCCACTCGCCACCACCGGCATCCGACGAGCGCATCGCTCCACCGCGCTCATGGCCGCCGCCGGCGCCGCCTTCCTCGCGGCCGCCGCCGACGAACTCCCAGGTGTCGGCCACGACGTACAACTTGCTGCGCTTGCCGCCGCCGTTCTTGTCCTCCCACGTGTCGAGCCGCAACGAACCTTCGATGAAGGCCGGCTTGCCCTTCTTGTGGTAGCGGGCGAACGGCTCGGCGCGCGAGCCGAAGATCGTCACGTCGACGAAGGTGGGCTCCTCCTTCCACTCGCCCGTGGCGCCATCCTTGAAACGGCGGTTGACCGCCAGGCCGAACTTGCACACGGCCATGTTGTTGCCGGTGAAGCGCAGCTCGGGGTCGCGGGTCAGGTTGCCCATCAGGATGACTTTGTTGAAGCTCGCCATGGGTGCTCGTGCGTCCTCGACTGTCTCTCGGGGTGCGGCCTCGGCGAGGCCGACCATGTGGTGGCGGTGGTGCCCGATCCGGCGCGTCCGCGGCGCGCGGCCGCGAGTCGCGGGGCCCCCCGGACGCGCCCGCGAGCGACCGACCGCGACGCGGCGGTGTGGCAGGCGGGCCGGCCGCGGGGCCGGATCGGCCCGGGAAGGCCCGCGCGGGGCCCCGGGAGGCCGCAGTCTAGAAGACGGGAAGTCGGGTTGCACGCCTGCTTCCCATGGCGGGCGCAACCCCTAGACTAGGAAGGTCTACCAGCCGGAGTACCCTTAGCTCGTGACTTCCTCCCATCCCGAATCCGTCCGCAAGAAGACCGGCGCCGAGCGTCGTCGCTGGACCCGCGTCGACGCCGACCTCCCCATCACGCTGGAGACCTCCAAGGGTCCGGTGCAGGCGCGCATGCGCGACGTGTCGCGCGCCGGCGTGTGCTTCTACATGGACCAGCCCCTGCCGATGATGACGGTGCTCGAGGTGGCGCTGCCGCTCGGCAAGCACCTGATCAAGGGCAGCGGCGCGGTGGTGCGCTGCGAGAAGATCTCGAAGCTCGTCGACCACTGGGAAGTCGCGGTGTTCCTGCACGACATGCGCGAGTCGGACCGCGAGCTCCTCGAGGAGTACGTGGCCCAGAAGGCGGCCGACTCCGCCCGCAAGTCCGCCTCGGCCTGAGGACGCGCCGCGCACCGCCGCTGCACGGCTCCAGCACAGGCTCCAGCGCAGGGTCAACGCAGGGCGATGGCCCGCAGCCGCGCCGGCAGCTCCGTCTCGCGCAGGAGGCTGCGCCGACCGGCGCAATCGACGGCCGCTCGTCCGTCCTGGTCGAGGCCCGCGACGAAGCTCGCCACCACCTCGCCTTCTCCGAGCAGGCGCACCTCGACGCCCTGCGCCAGGGGCGAGCGCCCTTCCGCGTCCCCCACGTGCTCGGTGGCCCGCAGAAACAACACGGGATCGAGCACCTCGAAGAGCTCGACGGCCTCGGTGTCGTGGCCGGCGAGCGTCCAGCGACCCTTGCGTCCGCGCTCGTAGCGGCGCTCGCGACCGTCGACCAGCAGGACCAGCGCGCGCAAGCGCACCTCGTCCACCGCAAGGATGGCGAGGCTCCACAGGTTCTTCGTGGCGCGCTCGAGCTCGAGCGCGAAGCGCGGATCGAAGAGGGCGACGAGGTCCTCGCCCTCGCGCCGCGCCCGCAAGAGCGGCGTCGCGCCCGGCTCGCTCCATTCCGGCCCGAACTCGACGCCGAAGCGCGCGCCGCGCCCGCCGAGCCACGCGCCGCCATCCGTAGCGCGCGCTTCGAGCTCCAGCCCCGGCCGCATGCTCGAGAACCGCAGGCCTTCGAACAGCGCCAGCAGCGCCTGCACGCGCGACTCCTCGGCCGGGTGGAACGCTTCGGCGTACCCCTCGCGCGCCCGGCCTTGCGCGACGCTCCAACCCGCGGCGGCGCGCCGCAGCTCGGTGCGCTCTCCTTGGCGCTCCACCACCAACTCGTCCACCTGCGCCCGCGGCACGCGCCACGCGACGAGGTCGACGAACTCGAGCGCGGGCGCGGTGGCGAGCTCCACCACCTCGGGCTCGGCCAGCCCGGACCACGGACGCTGGTCGGAGGCGACCAGCAAGCGTCCCTCGAGATCCCCACCGAAGGACAAGCGCGCGCGTTCGTCGCGCAGCGTGGTGGCGACGAGCGAGAAGCGCGGCGGGTCGAGGCCCAGTTCGGCCCGCGTGCGCACGCCCAGGTCGACGAAGTGCTCGACGCGCAAGCCCGCCGCGAGTTGCGCGAGCAGTTCGATGGCCTGCGGATCGGCGCGCGCGCGCCATGGCGACTGGAGGCGCCATTCGCCGCCGGAGAGACCGGCGTCCAGCGCGAGGTCCGCCTCGACGCCCCCGCTCGCATGGCGCCCCTGGCGTTCGACGCGCACGACCTGGCGCGAGTCGAGGTCGGTCAAGTTGCGCGACAGCCACTCGTCGAGCATGCGATCGGTCAAGGTCTCGAGGTCGCGCAACACGAGCATCGCGCGTCCTTCGCTCCAGGCCCACACGCGTTGGGCGTCGAGATCGACGCGCCCCACCCGCACGCGCCGCTCCTCGCCGTCGGCGAGGCGCAACCGCACCTCGTGGCGCGGCGGGTCGAGCTCCAATCCGGAGAGGTCGGCGTCGGCCACGACGACGCCGCGGCGCGACAGGCACACGGACACGAGGCTCGAGACGAGCCCCGCGTCGGCGCGCGCGTCCCATGGGGACGTCATGCCCCAGCCCGATCCGTCGGCGGTGCGGCGGAACTCGGCGATGTAGTCGCGCTCGACGCTCTCGAGGCGCACGCCGACCACGTCGGCCTCGTGCACGCCCTCGACCAGGGCGCGATCGAGGTCGGCTTCCACGCGGCGCTCTTCGCCTTCCACAAGGCGCCACGCGACCCACAGGCCGGCGAGCAGCGCGACGAGCACCAGCAGGCCGCGCAGCTTCACGCGCGCCGCCTCCACCACACGAGCAACCCGAGCAGCGCGCAGGCGAGCGGCGCCAGCCACACCGCCACGAGGTAGATGCCGCTCAGCGCGTCGGCCCGCGACAGGTCGAGTCGGCGCGCGGCCGGATCCTGGCGCTTGAGCGCCACGCGCGTGTCGCGCGCCGCCAACCAGTTGAAGCACAGCAGGGTGAAGTCGCGGTTCTGCGGCAGCATCCAGTTGGCCGCCACTTCGCCGGCGCCCACGACGAGCACGCGCGTCTCGGGTCGCTCGTCGGGACGCCGACGAGCGGCGGGCACGGGAGCGAGCGCGGGCATCAAGGCCTGCATGGCGACGATCGGACGGCCAGGCAACTCGCCCGCGCCGCGCCGCCAATCGTGCCGTCCGGCCGGGTCGGGGCGATCGATCCACGACTTGTCCGGCGCGCGCAACAGCTCGATGACGCTGGCTCCCGCGGGTGGAGCGCCCCGCGCCAAGGCGCGCGAGGCGCGCAAGTACACGCGCCGTCCCGCCGCCCGCAGCGGATCCGTCACCTGGTTCATGCCGGCCATGCCGTCGAGCCCGATGGACAGGTCGGCGCAGTTCGGACTGCCTTCCTCGAGGCTCCCGCCTAGGCTCGGCACGCCGCGCGCGACGATCCCGTCGGGGTCGATGCCGATGCCGTAGCGCGCGACGACCGCCCCCAACCCGCCGGCACCCTCGATCGAGCCGCCCACGCTCGCGTACAGCCTTCCTCCGGCGTCGACGAAGTCCGTCACCACCTTCGCCGCCGACTCGGACAGCGGCTGCGCGATCGAAAGCAGCGCGACCACGCGCGTGTCCTCCGGCAGCGCCTGCCCTCGTTCCAGGTCGACGGGCACGACGCGGAAGCCGTCGTCCTGCAACTCGCGCACGAAGAGCGAAGCGCCGAAGTCGTCGGTGCGGCGCGGATCGAGGCCGCCTTGGCCCGCCACGAGAGCCACGACGGGCTCCTCGTCGGCGGCGAGCGCCAGGAGCGCCGCCGCCAGCGACTCCTCGGCGCGGAACGAGACGATGCGCGCGGGCGCCCAGGGAGCGAGGCGCGGATCTGGATTGCCGGGGTCGAGGTCGGCGAGCCCTCCGCGCAGGCGCACCAGTTCCTTGCGCTTGCCGCGCGACAAGACGACCAGCCCGCCCGGTTCGATGGCGGAGATCTGGAGCTCGCCGCGCCGCGCCTCGGCGCGCGCCGATGGGCGTCCGCGGCGCGCGACGTCGTGCAGTTCGACGCGCAGCAAGCCGCCCGACTCGTCGGACATCAGGCGCAGCAAGCGCCGCGTGCGATCCTGCACCTCGGCGCCGACCACCTCGAAGGGCGGATCGGACGGCGTGAAGTACGCGTCGACCACCACCTCCTCCTCGAGTCGCGCGAGCACGCCGACCATCAACGGATCGAGCGTGTTGGCGCGATCCTGCGAGAGGTCGAAGCGCGCGCGCAGGAAGCGCGTCTCGAGGATGCGCGTGGCGAGCAGGGCGCACGCCACCGCCACGCCCAGCGCCAGCAGCACGCGCGCGGCGATCACCCAGCGCTCGAGGCGCGACATCGAGGCGCGTTCGTCGCCGCTCAACGCCATCGCCGGGCCTCCAGCGAGCGCGTCGCGGCGTACAGGAAGAGGGCGGTCCAGACCGCGAAGAACCCGAGGTAGGCGCTGTCGAGCACGCCGACGAGGAAGGTCGCCTTGTGGTGGTCGAGCACGTCGACGCGCGCGATGGCGTCCTGGATCCAGCGCGCCTCCGTCAGGCTCGAGAGCAGCGGCAGGATGACGACCACGATGTGCAGCACGATGGCGCCGAACGCCGCCACCACCGGGGTGTTCGTCGCCGCGGAGCACAGGAGTCCCGTGGCGCAGAAGAGCCCCGACACGCACACCGCGCCGATCCACCCGCCCCACACGGCGCCCCAATCCGGGGCCACGCCCGCCTGCTGCGCCAGCCAGGCGTGCAACAAGCCGTTCGACCACACCAGCGCCATGAAGCTCGTCGCCGCGGCGAACTTGCCCAGCACCACGGCGGCGTCCGAGACCGGCGCCGTCAGGAGGTACTCGAGCAGGCCGAGGCGCGACTCCTCGCTGATCATGCGCATGGTGAGCAGCGGCGGAAACAGGGCCGCCAGCGCCCAGAAGGCCCACGACTCGCCGAACGCGAAGCGCAGCGCGAGGTCGACGTCGCCTTGCGAGGTCTTCAGGTAGACGAGGAACAGCAGGCCCTGCAAGGCCGCCGCGATGACGAGCAAGGTCCACGCCAGCGGGCCCATGAAGATGCCGGCGAGTTCGCGTCGCCAGATGGCGCTGAAGCCGCGCAGGAAGTCGAACATGGCCCCCTCAGGCGTCCTTGCGCTCCGCCGAGCCGCCGTCGACGGCCTTGGGCTTGCCCAGGTCGCGCCGCGCGCCGCCGTCGAAGGGATTGAGGTTGTAGACGACCTTGGGCTTGGCGACGGAGGCGGCGGGCGTGGAGGCCGGCGACGGCGCGGAGGCCGCGCCGGGCGCGCCGCGCACCTCGAACTCGAGGCGCGCGCCGGCGACCGGCGTCGCCGGCGCGTCGCCGGACCGGGTCGCGTCGCCGGATGCGCCCGCGTCCCGCGCGCCGCCGTCGAGGGACGACTCGGCGTCGCCGTCCGCGAGGGCGATGCGCGCGAAGATCTGTTCGAGGCTCGGCGTGCGCCAGGAGAGTTCGCGCAGGGCCCAACCGCGCGCGGCCGCCAGCGCTCCCGCGTCCTCGCGCAGGTCGGCGTCCGCGACGAGGTCGAAGACTTGGTGGATGCCGAGCCTGCCGCGATCGACGACCTCGCGCACGCCCTCGATCGAGGCGAGCAGGGCCTTGGCCTTGGCGGCGTCCGGGCCCACCACCGCCTCGAGGCGCACATGGCTTGCACCGCCGAGCCGCCGCACCAAGGCGGCGCGCGTGCCATCGGCGGCGATGCGGCCCTTGGCCACGATGATGACGCGCGGACAAACCGCCTCGATCTCGGGCAGGATGTGCGAAGAGACGATCACGGTGTGCCGCTTGGCGAGTTCCGCCAGCAGCCCGCGCACTTCGAGCCGCTGGATGGGATCGAGCCCCGAGGTCGGTTCGTCGAGGATCAGCACCTCCGGCTCCGGCAAGAGCGCCACCGCCAGGCCGGCGCGTTGGCGCAGGCCGCGCGACAAGTTGCCGACCAGTTGGGTGGCGCGATCGGAAAGCTGCACCTGCTCGAGCACTTCGCCGATGCGGCGCCGCGTGCGCTCGCGTTCCATGCCGTGCAAGCGGGCGTGGAAGCGCAGCATCTCCTCGACGCGCAACTCGCGGTACAGGGGCACCGCCTCGGGCAGGTACCCGATGCGCCTGCGCACCTCGATGGAGTCGCGCACCACGTCGAAGCCGGCGAC
This sequence comes from Planctomycetia bacterium, assembly GCA_046341775.1. GTDB lineage: Bacteria > Planctomycetota > UBA1135 > UBA1135 > SXXH01. The sequence goes on along the minus strand of JBKDQQ010000045.1, from coordinate 43,908 downwards.
ACGCGCCGTGCCCGAGGTGGGCGGCAGGTATCCGGCGAGGATCCGCAGCGTCGTGGTCTTGCCGGCGCCGTTCGGCCCGAGGAATCCGACCACCTCGCCCTTCTGGATCTCGAAGGACACGGCGTCGAGCGCCTTGTGCGAGCCGTAGACGCGGGTGAGCGATTGGACGGAGATCACGGAGAGGACAGGTTAGCCGTGCCGCGTCGCGCTCTCAACGCGCGGAGTCGGGGCGGGAAGCCCGCGGCGCGGCGGGATGCGGGCGGCGCGGCGGAAACCGACCGCGGAAAGGGGTGCGCGGCGCGGACGTCCCCCCGGATCATCCGTCGCCGCGCACGCAGCGGGAGCGTTCTCAGCGCTCCGCCCTGCGCCGCGAGCAGGCGGCGCAGCCTTGGTGTCGTCGAGCAGCCTTCGGGGACCGCTCGACTGCTTGTCCTAGGACAGCTTCGGGTCGGATTCGCTCAAGCCTTGACCTCGAAGTCGGCGTCGACCGGCTCGTCCCCATTGCCGGGACGACCACCCTGCGCGGCGCCCGCGCCTTGCGGCGGCGCCTGCTGGGCGTGCGCGGCCGAAGCCAGCTTCTGCGCCTCGGCTTGGAAGCGTTGCAGCGCCTGTTCCAGGGCCGCCGAGTCTTCGCCCGCAATCGCCGTGCGCAGCTCGTCGCGCGCCGACTCGATGCTCTTCGCGTCCTCCTCGCGCAGCTTGGAGCGGTGCTCGGCGAGCTGCTTCTCGACCTCGTAGATCGTGCTGTCGGCGACGTTCTTCTTCTCGACGAACTCGCGGCGCTGCTTGTCGAGGTCGGCGTGCGCCTCGGCGTCGCGACGCATGCGCTCGACCTCGTCCTTCGAGAGGCCCGAGGAGCTCTCGATGCGGATCTTCTGCTCCTTGCCGGTGCCCTTGTCGGTCGCGCGGACGTTCAGGATGCCGTTCGCGTCGATGTCGAAGGCGACCTCGATCTGCGGCATGCCGCGCGGCGCGCCCTTGATGCCGTCGAGGTGGAACTTGCCGAGCGTGCGGTTGTCGCGCGCGAACTCGCGCTCGCCCTGCAGCACGTGGATCTCCACCGAAGGCTGGTTGTCCGAGGCGGTCGAGAAGACCTGCGACTTCGAGGTCGGGATCGTCGTGTTGCGTTCGATGAGCCTCGTCATCACGCCACCGAGCGTCTCGATGCCCAAGGAGAGCGGCGTCACGTCGAGCAGGACCACGTCCTTGACCTCGCCCGCCAGCACCGCGCCCTGGATGGCCGCGCCCAGCGCCACGACCTCGTCGGGGTTGACGCTCTTGTTGGGCTCCTTGCCGAAGACCTTCTTCGCCACCGCCTGCACGGCGGGCACGCGCGTCGATCCGCCGACGAGCACGACCTCGTCGATCTTGTCCGCGGACAGCCCCGCGTCCTTGAGCGCCTTGACGCACGGATCCTCGGCGCGACGCACCAGCGGCTCGATCAGGCGCTCGAACTGCGCGCGCGAGATGGTCGCCTGGTAGTGCTTCGGACCGGTCTGGTCCATCGACAGGAACGGCAGGTTGATGTCCGTCTGCTGCACCGACGACAGGTCGATCTTGGCCTTCTCGGCCGCCTCCTTGAGGCGCTGCATCGCCATCGGGTCCTGGCGCACGTTGATGCCGGACTGCTTCTTGAACTCGTCGGCGATCCAATTCATCAGCGCCTGGTCGAAGTCGTCGCCGCCGAGGTGCGTGTCGCCGTTGGTCGCCAGCACCTCGAACACGCCGTCGCCGATGTCGAGGATGGAGATGTCGAAGGTGCCGCCGCCGAAGTCGAACACCGCGACCTTGCCCGACTTCTTCTTGTCGAGGCCGAAGGCCAGCGCCGAGGCGGTCGGCTCGTTGATGATGCGCTCGACCGCCAGGCCGGCGATGGTGCCCGCGTCCTTGGTCGCCTGGCGCTGGCTGTCGTTGAAGTACGCCGGCACCGTGATCACGGCGCGCGACACCTTCTCGCCCAGGTACGCCTCCGCGGCCTCCTTGAGGTACGCGAGCACCTGCGCGCTGATCTCCGGCGGCGTGAACTTCTTGCCGTCGATGTCGACCTTCACGAGCTCGTCGGGGCCGCCGACGATCTTGTAGGCGACCTTGGTCTCCTCGCCCGTCACCTCGTGGTGGCGGCGGCCCATGAAGCGCTTGATCGAGGCGATCGTCTTCGTCGGGTTGGTGACCGCCTGGCGCTTGGCCGGCGCGCCGACGAGGCGCGATCCATCGGTCTGGAAGGCGACGACCGAAGGCGTGGTGCGTCCGCCCTCCGCGTTCTGGATGACGACCGGCGTGCCGCCCTCCATCACGCACACGACGGAGTTGGTGGTGCCGAGGTCGATGCCGATGATCTTGCCTTGCTGAGTCATGGTGGTTTGGTCCGCGGGACGGGTTGCAGCCGCGCGTGACGAAACCCCATTACCAAAGGGCGTGCCAGCCGCCCCGAATTCACCTAAGTATTGGTTACGCAGGACTTTGCGACCAACTAGCTGGACCGGAGCCACGCCTGCTTCCGCCAAAACGGCAGAGCCGCACTCCTCATGCCTGAGCGCCTGCCACATCGGCAGAGGCGCCATGTAGCACGCGTCCTAGTCGAGCCCGTATTCCTTGATCTTCCGGTACAGCGTGCGCTCGCCCATGCCGAGCACCTTGGCGGTCTTCTCGCGGTTCCTGCCGCACAGCTCGAGGTTGACGCGAATGAGTTCGCGCTCGACCTCCTCGAGGCTGCGTCCGGCGAGCTCGTAGCCGCCGGCGGAGTCCTTGCCGCCGCCGCGCACGCTGTCGGGCACATCCTCGACCGCGATCAGGTCGCCGCGCGCGAGGAGCACCATGTTCTCCGCCACGTTGCGCAGCTCGCGCACGTTGCCCGGCCACTCGTAGCGGTTCAGCACGGCGCGCGCCTCGGGTTGGATGGAACGCACGGGGCGCCCGTGGAGCTTGGCGAACTCCTGCACGTAGTGGTCGAGCAGCAAGGTCAAGTCCCCCTTGCGCTCGCGCAGGGGCGGCAGGCGCAGCTCGACCACGCGCAAGCGGTACAGCAGGTCCTCGCGGAAGCGTCCGTCCTCCACGAGCTGGTCGAGGTCGCGGTTGGTGGCGGACACCAGGCGGATGTCGATCTTCTGCGGCGCGTTGCCGCCGACGGGCACCACCTCGCGCGTCTCCAGCGCGCGCAAGAGCTTCGCCTGCGTGGCGAGCGGCATGTCGCCCACCTCGTCGAGGAACAATGTGCCGCCGTCGGCGTAGACCATGCGACCCTCCTTGCTCGCCACGGCGCCCGTGAAGGCCCCCTTCACGTGTCCGAAGAGCTCGCTCTCGATCAAGCCCTCGGCCAGCGCCGCGCAATTGACCGCGACGAAGTTCTTCTTCGCGCGCGGGCTGTTCGTGTGGATGGCGCGCGCGACCAGCTCCTTGCCGGTGCCCGACTCGCCCAGCACGAGCACGGTGGCGGTGCTCGGCGCCACCTGGCGCAACGTGTCGAACACCTTCTGCATCTGCGGCGAGCGGCCGACGATGCCTTCGAAGCCGTAGCGCTCGTCGAGCCGCTGCAGCAGCTCGACGTTGACGCGCCGCAGGCGCACGCTTTCGACGGCCCGCGACAAGCGCGCGCGCAGCTCGGCCAGGTCGACCGGCTTCGAGAGGTAGTCCGCCGCGCCCAGCCGCAGCGCGTCCACCGCGGTCTTGACCGACTCGTGGCCCGTGACGAGCAGCACGGCGCAGTCGGGTTGCAGGCGCCCGGCGGCGCGCAGCACGTCGATGCCGGTCTGTCCGGGCATGACGAGGTCGGTCAGCACGCCCTCGAAGCTCGCCTCGGACAGGCGCTCGATGCCTTCCTCGCCCGAATGGGCCAGCGTGCAGGTCCAACCATCGACCTCGAGCGCGTCGGCGAGCGACTCGGCGTGCCCTTCGTCGTCGTCGACGATCAACACGCGCCCGCGGCGTTCCGCTTCCTTGGCGCTCACGCGGCCTCCTCGTCCTTGCGACCGTGGATCTCGACGAGCAGCGGCAGCACGATCGAGAAGCTCGTGCCGCGCCCCTTCTCGGACAGGACCGAGATGCGCCCGCCGTGCTGCTCGACGATGCGGCGGGTCGTCGACAGGCCGAGGCCCGTGCCGCCCTTCTTGGTCGAGTAGTACACCTCGAAGCACCGCTCGAGCGCCTCGGGATCCATGCCGACGCCGGTGTCCGTGACGCTGACCTCCACTTGCTGCCCCGCTCGCACGGCGCGCACGATGAGCTCGCCGCCGTCGGGCATCGCCTGGCGCGCGTTGACGCACAGGTTCAGCAACGCCTGCTTGAAGGCGCCGGTGTCGAGCAGCACGAGCGGCAGGCCCGCCGGCAGGTCGACATGGTGGCGGATCCCCTGCTGGCGGTCCTCGAGCTCGACGAAGTCGAGCACCTCGCGGATCGCCTGCACGAGATCCGCAGGCGCGCGGTCGACGGTGCCGCCCCGCGCGTAGCGCAGGAAGTCCTCGACGATGCCCTCGAGGCGCTTGATCTCGCGCTGCAGCGTGTGCACGCGCTTAAGCACGCGCTTGTCGCGCGGAGACGGCTCGCCGCCTTCGCCGCGACTGCATTCCTCCTCGAGCAGCGCGAGGTTGATCGACATCGTCGACAAGGGATTCTTGATCTCGTGCGCCAAGCCGGCCGCGAGGCGCCCGAGCGCCTCGCCGTGCGGTGCGGACTCTTCGTCGGGGCGGTGCTGGAGTTCGCTCACGGGATCTTGGGGCGCGACTTGCGGCCCGCGATAGGTTAGTGTCCGCCCGTGGGCCGCGGCCAGCGGCACTCCGCGCGCCGCCGCCGACGCGCGTTCGGCCACGAACCATCACGACGAACTTCGCCTTGGAACGCGTGCGCAAGGATCCGCAGGACCTCGACCCCGAACTGGTCGCCAGGGCCGCGCGCCTCCTCCAGGAAGGCCGGATCGTCGGACTGCCGACGGAGACCGTCTACGGCTTGGCGACGCGCGCCGACTCGCCCATCGCCGTCGATCGCCTCGTCGAGGCCAAGGGCCGGCCGGCGCGCATGCCGATGACGTGGCACGCGGCCTCGGCCGACGCGCTGGGCCGCTACGAACGAGTCTCCCCCATGGCGCGACGACTGGCGGCGCGCTATTGGCCCGGGCCCTTGACGCTGGTGCTGCCCGGCGTGCCCGAGGGCCTCGAGCGGGTGGCGGCCGCGGGCCTGACCGGCCTGCGCGTGCCGGCCTTGCCGTTGACGCAAGCGATCCTGGCGGCGGCGGAGGTGCCGATCGTCATGACGAGCGCCAACCTCCACAAGGAGAAGCCCGCCGCCGATCCCGACGAGGTCGAGCGCGCGATGGGCGCGCACATGGACCTGCTCGTCGACGCGGGGCGCGCGCGCCTCGGCGAGTCGAGCAGCGTGCTCGTGCTGGCGCCACCGCGCTTCGAGCTGACGCGCGAAGGCTTGCATGGGGCGGAGACCCTGCGACGCTCGGCCGGACTGCGCATCGCCTTCGTCTGCACCGGCAACACCTGCCGCTCGCCGATGGCCATGGCGCTCGCGCGCGGCGGCATCGCGCGGCGACTGCAGCTCGCGCCCGAGGAGATCGGCCGCTTCGGCTTCGAAGTGCGCTCGTTCGGCGTCGCCGCCGCCGCCGGTTCGCCCGCCTCGCAGCACGCGCGCGACGTGATGCGCGAGGACGGCCTGGACTTGTCGCGCCACGAGTCCGGCTCCGCGCAAGCGCAGGACTTCGGCCACTACGACGAGGTCTACGCGTTGACGCGCTCCCATCTGGCCGCGCTGCGCGGACTCGTGCCGCCCAAGTTCGCCGACAGGCTGCACCTGCTCGATCCCGACGGGCGCGACGTGCCCGATCCCTACGGCGGCACGCGCGCGGAGTACCGCCGCACCGCCGACGCCATCGCGGGCATGGTGGCCGCGCGCCTCGACGGCTGGGCCTGAGGCCGGCGCGCCGCGGCGTCGCCATCCCGGCGGCTCGAACGTCCCCGTGCCGCCATTGTGGGCGGAGACGAGGCGAGCTAGCCTCGCTGCATGGACGAAGCAGCCATCGTGCTCGCGGAGGGCGCGTTCCGCGGCAGCGACGCCAAGACGGCGCACGGCCTGGTGCGCGGCCCCTCGCGCTGGCCGATCGCGGCGGTGGTCGACTCGAGTTGCGCGGGCGGGGACGCAGGCCTCCTGCTCGACGGGCGCGCACGCGGCATCCCCGTCGTGGCGTCGCTGGCGGAGGCGCTCGCCGGCGCGGCGCGGACCGCACGCTGGTGCGTCGTCGGAGTCGCCACGCACGGCGGCAGGCTGCCCGAAGCGTTGCGCCGCAGCTTGCTCGAAGCCGCCGAAGCGGGCCTGTCGATCGTCAACGGCCTCCACGAACTCGCGGGCGACGACGCGCGCATCGTGGCCGCCTGCGCGCGCCATGGAGCGCGCATCGTGGACATCAGGAAGCCCCGGCCCGTGCACGAACTCTCCTTCTGGAGCGGGGAATCCACGCGCCTCGCCGTGCCGCGCGTCGCGGTGCTGGGCACCGATTGCGCGCTGGGCAAGCGCACGACCACGCAGTTCCTCGTGGCCGAGTGCCGACGTCGGGGCCTGCGCGCGGCCATGGTGCACACCGGCCAGACCGGTTGGATGCAAGGCGTCAAGCACGGCTTCATCCTCGACACCACCCCGAACGACTTCGTGTCGGGCGAGCTGGAACGCGCGCTGCTGGCCTGCGTGCGGGACGAGGATCCGGAGGTCGTCTTCCTCGAAGGGCAATCCGCGCTGCGCAACCCGGCCGGCCCGTGCGGCGCCGAGCTGCTCTTGTCGGGCGGCGCGCGCCAGGTCGTGCTGCAGCACGCGCCCGCCAGGCGTTGGTACGACGGCACCGAGCAATGGGGTTGCGCCATCCCGCCCGTGGCGGACGAGATCGACCTGATCGCGCGCTACGGCGCCGAGGTCGTCGGCCTGGCGCTCAACACGGAAGGCCTCGCGCCCGACGAGGCGCGCTCGGAGGCGCGGCGGCTCGAGGAGCAGCTCCGCCGGCCGGTGGTGCTGCCCGTCGAGGAAGGCGTGGGGCGCCTCGTCGAGCGCCTCGCCGTCAAAACGGCTTGACACAGGCCATGCGCATCGACGCTTGCGAATTGTGGTTCGAACGCGCGCCGCTGACGCGCCCCTACTCCATCGCGTACGAGAGCGTGGACTCGGTCGAGCTGTGCTACGTGCGGCTGGCCTCTGGTCGCCACGCGGGCCATGGCTGCGCCTCCCCCATCCCCGAGGTCACCGGCGAGGACATCGCCGGCTGTCGCGCGGCGCTCGAGCGGGCGGCGGACGAACTGCGCGCGGGGCGTCCCGCGACCGCGGCCCTCGCGGGCCGTCCCGCGGCGGCGGCGGCGATCGACATGGCGCTGCACGACCTGCGCGCGCGCTCGGTCGGCAAGCCGCTCGCGGCGATCCTCGGACGCGTGCACGCGCCGCTGCCGACCTCGATCACCATCGGCATCAAGCCTGCGCTCGCCGATGTGTTGGAAGAGGCGCGCGAGTTCCTCGGTCGCGGCTTCCGCTCGATCAAGCTCAAGATCGGGCTGGACCTGGACGAGGACCTGGAGCGCGTCGCCAAGCTGCGCGAACTGGCCGGGGCGCGGACCACGCTGACGATCGACGCGAACCAGGGCTTCCGGCCAGCCGACCTGCCCCGGTTGTTCCGCGCGCTCGACGAGCACGACATCGCCTTCCTCGAGCAACCCTTGCCGCCGGTCTTCGACGACGAGTGCGCGCGCCTGCCAGAGCGCGACCGGGCGCGCCTCGCCCTCGACGAGAGCCTGCTGTCGCCCGACGACGCCCGCGCCCACGCGACCGCCCGTCGCGCCGGCATCTTCAACATCAAGTTGATGAAGTGCGGCGGGCCCACGCCCGCGCTCGAGATCGCGCGCGTGGCGCACGAGCACGGCGTGGCGTTGATGTGGGGTTGCTCGGACGAGAGCCGCCTCGGCATCGCGGCCGCGCTGCACGCCGCGCTGGCTTCCCCGGCGACCCGCCATCTCGACCTCGACGGGCACCTCGACCTCGCGCGCGACCTCGGCCGCGGCGGCTTCGAGATCGTCGACGGCGCGCTGGTCCCCGGCGACGGGCCGGGGCTGGGCGTGGAGGTGGACGCGTGGCCGTGAACCGCTTCGATCGACGCGCCTTCCTCGCGCTCGCCGGGACGGGACTCGCCTCGTGCGCGCTCACCGGACGCGTGGCGCGCTTCGATTGCGTGCTGTCCGGAGCCGTGGTCCACGACGGGCTGGGTACCGCCCCGCGGGTGGCCGACGTGGGGATCGCGGGCGACGCCATCGCGCACATCGGCTCCATCGACCCGGAACAGGCGCGCCAGCGCATCGATCTGCGCGGGTTGTGCCTCGCGCCGGGATTCATCGACATCCACACGCATTCCGACGAGGACATCCTTCGATACCCGGACGACGAGAGCCGGGTGCACCAGGGCGTCACCACCGAGGTGACGGGCAACTGCGGCGGCTCGGCGGCGCCCGTGGCCCCCGACGAGGCCGCGCGGCTCGACGCGGAGCTGCGCGAGGACGGCATCCGCGAACGTTGGAGCGACGTGGGCTCGTACTTCCGCGCGCTGGAATCGCGCCGCACCGCGACCAACCAGCTGCTGCTGGTGGGCCAGGGCACCCTGCGTCGCGCCGTGGCGGGACTCGCCAACCGCCCGCTTCTCGCCGGCGAACTCGCGCGCGTCGAGCGCATGCTCGAAGAGGCCTTGGACCAGGGCGCGGCGGGCATGTCGACCGGCTTGGAATACACGCCCGGCCGCTACACGCCGACCGGAGAACTGGTGGCGTTGGCCCGCATCCTCGCGCGGCGCGGCCGGCTCTACGCCTCGCACATCAGGAACGAGGAGTCGGGCCTGCTCGAAGCGGTGCGCGAAGCGCTGCGCATCGGCGTCGAAGGCGGAGCACGCGTGCAAGTGAGCCACCTCAAGGCCTGCGGACGGCCCAACTGGCCGCAACTCGAGCCTTCCATCGCGGCCATCGAATCCGCGCGCGCAGCGGGCCTCGACGTGCTGGCGGACGCCTACCCCTACACGGCCTACTCCACGGGCTTGACGATCTTCTTGTCGGACGCGACGCGCGAGGGCGGCGCGGAGTCGATCCTCGCGCGCCTCGCCGACCGCGCCGAGCGCGCGCGCATCGCCGCGGAGCTCGATCCGCGCGTCTCGAGCGATCCGGGCGGCTACGAGTTGATCGTGGTCGCTTCGACGACCTCCACCGACAAGTCGGTCGTGGGCGCGAGCATCGCCGAGATCGCCGCGCGCCGCGGCGTGGCGCCGAGCGAAGCGCTGCTGCAGTTGCTGGAGGAGGGACGCGCGAGCGTGGGCCACGTGGCGCACGCCATGGACGAGGCGCAAGTCGCGCGCGTCCTCTCGCATCCGCTGGTCATGGTGGCGTCCGACGGCTACGCCATGGCGCCGCGCGGCGAGGCGCTCGAACGCCGCCCCCACCCGCGCAGCTACGGCACGTTCGCCCGGGTGCTGCACAAGTACGTGCGCGAGGAGCGCCTGCTCGCCCTGCCGGACGCCGTGCGGAAGATGACTTCGATGCCGGCCGACCAGATGCGCCTCGCCGATCGCGGCCGCGTGGCCGTCGGCTGCAAGGCCGACCTCGTCGCCTTCGACGCCGCGACCGTGCGCGAGGAGTCGACCTTCGCCGATCCGCACCGCCTCGCCAGCGGCTTCCGCCACGTGTGGGTCAACGGCGTGCGCGTGCTGGCGGACGGACGCTCGACCGGCGCGCGGCCCGGGCGCGCGCTGCGCGCCTAGGCGCCGCGGCCCCAAGCGTCATCGGCCCCAAGCGTCATCGGCCCCAGGCGTCATCGGCCCCAGGCGTCATCAGCCCGGTGTCGCTGGCCTGGGCGTCGAGGGCCGGGCCGCGTCGGCGCAGGACCTGCGAGGCGGACGCGCCCGTGCCGTGCATCCGCGGCAGGAGGCGCGGGGAGTGGTTGTCCAAATCGCTGGACAACCCCCGCAAGGACCGGGGCGGACTTGCGCGCCGCGGCGAGGGTTCCGATCCATCGAGTCCGGCCAGCGCCCGTGGCGTCGCGCGCGAGTGGCCAGATCCCGGGCCGGCGGGCGCGCGCGCCGCGCGGCGTCCACGCGGCGTGCCGGGCGCGCCCGCTGATCACTTTGGCGTTGCAGGGCTCTATGATCGAGTCGTTCCCGCGGTTTGGAACAGCGCCCCGCCCACCGATGGACACGCAGCCTTCCCCCTCCGCATCCGGCGAGTTCGAGGACTTGCTGTTCGCCTGCCTTGAACGCCACGCGGAAGGCGGCAGCGCGGAAGTCGAAGCCTTGCTCCAAGTGCACCCGGAGTCCGCGCCGCGGGTCCGCAGGGAACTCGCACGCCTCGCGCGCCTCGGAATGCTCGGTCCTGAACCGCAGGATGGCCTGCCATGCACGCTGGACGGCTTCCGCCTGATTCGCAAGCTCGGCGAGGGCGGCATGGGGCTGGTCTGGGAAGCGGAGGACTCGAAGCTGGGCCGCAGGGTGGCCCTCAAGATGATCCGGCCGGACCAACTGCACTTCAGCGGCGCACGCGAGCGGTTTCGCCGCGAGGTGGAGGCGGTCGCTCGCCTGCAGCACCCGGGCATCCTTCCGATCTACAGCGTCGGCGAAGATCGTGGCGTTCCCTACTTCACGATGGAACTGCTCGACGGCTGCAGCCTCGGCGAGGTCCTGCGCGAATTGTCCGGGCGCGAGCCCGCCGAGTTGCATGGACGCGATCTGGCGCGGGCTGTGGAAGCGAAGCTTGCCCAGCAGGACCGCGCGGCGCGCGCCGAGGGCCCGCTCTTCGAAGCGGATTGGCCCGATGCCTGCGTGATGATCGCCCGCCAGGCCGCCGAGGCGCTGGAGCACGCGCACAGTCGCGGGTTGATTCACCGCGACCTGAAGCCCTCCAACCTGGCGCTGACGCGCACCGGCCGCGTGCTGCTCTTCGACTTCGGCCTCGCGCGCGCCGCGGCCGTCGACGGCCTCACCCGCAGCGGCGTTCAACCCGGATCGCTGCCCTACATGTCGCCTGAACAGGTGCGCGGTGATGCGGATCTCGATGCGCGCAGCGACATCTTCTCGCTGGGCGCAAAGCTGTATGAACTGCTGACGCTCCAGCCCGCCTTCCCTCCGGACAGCTGGGAGCAGACGCGCGAGCGCATTCTCGCGGCCTCCGTCACACCCTTGGCAGCACACAACCCCGGGCTTTCCTGGGATTTCGAGACCGTCTGCGTGGTTGCCATGGAACGCGATCGCGCGCGCCGCTACGCGACCGCCCAGGATCTTGCGCGCGACCTCGGCGCGCTGCTGCATCATCAGCCGATCGAGGCCCGGCGCCCCGGCTTCTGGCTGCGCACGCGACGCTGGACGCAGCGACACCCCGCGGGGGCGGTCGGCGCGACACTGGGTGCATTGCTGCTGCTTGCAGGCCCTGTCGGCTGGGAACTCTCGCGGGCGCGCTCGCTCACCGAGGTCACTGCCGCCTACGAGAAGTCCGAGCAGGACTTCCGCCTCGCCCTCTCGGCGATCGGCCACGTGCTGCGCGACACGGCCACGGAGGAACTCGAGGATGTTCCGCGCATGCAACAGGCTCGGCTCGTCGCGCTCGACCGTGCACTGAAGTTGCATGAACAACTCTCGTCGTCGCGTCCCGACGATCCCCTCGTCCTCGCCGAAGGCGCGGAACTCCACACCTCGCGGGCCTCGGTGCTCGAGGATCTCGGGCGAAGGCGGGAACAAGCCGCGGAACTCGAGATCGCGCGGGAATTGCTGGAGCACCTCAACGCGCTGGCACCCTCCGATGAGAGCCTCGCGCGTTGCGCGGTCGCGCTGGCGCGCCTGGGAAAGTGCCATTCGGGGATGGGCGATCCGGATCGCGCGCTGGCATTCCTGCGCCAAGCCATCTCGATGCTCGAGGCCATTCCAGATGCCGCCGTGCGACCGGATGTGCTGATGGCTGCCGCGGAGGCGCTGTCCATGGCCGGCGAACCGGCGGCGGCGGAGCGCTTGCTGGAGGACTGCGAGGAGCATCTGCTCAGGCAGCAGTCCGGAAGACCTTGGGACAGCAACTCCCACTGGTCGCTGGGTCGCGTGCGCAACTGGCAGCGAGCCATCGCATTCGATCGCGGTGATTTCAGCGCCGCGCGCGAGCTTGCCGTCGATGCGCTCGAGTCCATGGAGGCGGCCGAGCGACTCGCGCCTGGCTCGCGCTTCTACAACTTCGATGTCGCCGATGCGTGGTGCGACCTCGCGACCGTGGAACTTGAACTGGGCATGATCGCCGAGTCCGAGGTTTCCCAGGCGCGAGCGCGCGAGCGCATCGAGCACCTCCTGCGCGATTTTCCGGACTCGACCCGCTACAGGAACCTCAAGTCGGACCTGCTGGTGCTCGAGTCCACCCAGGCGGGGCAGCGGGGCGATTTCTCCACTGCGTTGGAACTCCAGGAACTGCTCGTGCGGGAGGCGGAAGCGGCTGCATCGATCCAGCCGGAACGCTGCGATCTCGCCTTGCGCGCCGCCCAAGCGCATTGCAACCTTGCCGGCACCCTGCACGGCCTGCAGCGCGACCTCGAAGAGGTGCTCTCGCGGTACGAAGCGGCCGAGGCGGCACTGAAGCCCTGCTCCTTCGGCCTTTCAGACCTCGAATCGGCCGGCAAGCTCACCTCGATGTGCCGCTACGGATCGGCGCTCGCCCTGCTCCACCACGGACAGGTGGAAAAGGGACGCACGAAGATCGGGTTGCATGCGCAGACGATCGGCGGCGATGCGACCCGCATGCGCTACGCAGCCGACCTGCAGAACGAACTCCTGTTGGCGCTGCGGCGGAAAATGCCGGGCGATGCCACCCGCGAGCCCACGGCCGAGGAGGATGCCGCGGTGCAGGCCATGTTCGATTGGTTGGAGCGCGCCGTCGAAGCCGGCTACCGGGACATCGGCGAGCTCGAGTCCAACCCCGCGCTGGATTCCTTCCGCGCGGATCCGCGCCTGCAGGCCATGCTGCGCAGCCTGAAGGAGGGCTGACAGCCCTCGTCAGCCGACCGCGCCGCCCATCTCGGCCGCCAGTCGCGCGAGGGCCCGGTGCAGCAGGCTGCGCACCGCGACCTCGCTCTTGCCGGTGCGCTCGGCGATCTGCGCGTGGCTGAGGCCGATGACGCGGCTCATCAAGATGATCTCGCGGTGCTCGTCGCCGAGCTTGGCGAGCGCGGATTCGGCCCGGGCAAGGTCCTCGCGCGCCGCGGCGTGCTGACTGGGGGTCACGAGGCCTGCATAGCCCTCCAGCAGGGATTTGGCCTCGGCCTCGCTGGGCGAGAGGTCGGCATCCCCCGCACGCTTGGCTCGCCCGTGGTAGCGGGCGCGGTCCACGATCTTCCTTTCCGCCGCGATGAACAGCCAATGGCGGAACCCGGCCTCGTCGCGGTAATCGTGCCGACCGAGGTCCTGCAGGACCTCGCGGCAGGCTGACTGGACGAGGTCCATGCTGGCATCCCGGGCCAGCAGATGGCGCCCCGCGTGCGCCCGGACATAGGCGAGGAGGCCGGGCAGATTCTGCTCCAGCAGCTCCTCGAGGGCCTTTTCGCTGCCACTGGAGGCCTCGCTGACGAGCCGGCGGTGGCGTTCGGATGCCTGCATGCGAGGGCTGAGGTTACCACGCCGCCATTTTTTCAGGGATCTTGCGCCACACGCGCGGTCCTTCGCCGCCTGTGCAGGTGTTCTCGCCCCATCCACCACCGATCGAAGGAAACACCGCCATGATCCGCCAAGCACTCCTCGCCCTTGCCACCCTGACCCTCGCCCACACCGCCGGAGCCCAGAACGGCATGCTCACGCCCGGCTCCTTGCTGGTCTACCCGCTGATCGACAACTCCGGGACGGCGCAGACCTGGGTGACCGTCACCAACACGAACCTCTCGAGCACAAGCGGTACGGTGCGGGTCGATTGCGTCTACATCAACGGCACGAACTGCACCGAATTCGACCGATCCCGCACGCTGACCCCCGGCGACACGCTGACGGTCAACACCAAGCTCGAGAATCCCCTCTTCACCACGGGCTACCTGTACATCTACGCCCAATCCGCCACCAGCAGCGCCCCGATCAGCTTCAACCACCTGATCGGCACCGCCCACGTGATCAATTCCGCCACCACGACGGACATGGAGTACCAGCCCTTCGTGTTCAAGGCCATCGGCGCGCAGGGGGCGCTGACGGATGTCGATGCCGACGGCCGAAGGGACTTCAACAACACGGAGTACGCAGCCGTTCCCGACCTCCTGCACTTCCCGAGGTTCATTGGCGACTACCAGCCGAATTCCACGGGAGCCTTCCTCAACCGCTCCTCGCAGCTCGTGCTGATGAGCCTGGCCGGAGGAGCATTCACCACGCGGGTGAACATGAACGTCTGGAACGACAACGAGGAGGCTTTCAGCGCGTCGACGAGCTTCACCTGCTGGACCAAGCGCAAGCTCAAGGACATCAGCTCCGTCTTCACGCACAACTTCCTGCTCGGCACCAATGACAACCCTGCGGAGAGCTTCGGCTCGCGGGAGACCGGTACATTCCGGATCAACGGGGCGGTGGCCACCTCGAGCGTCGGCACGATCAACGACCCCGCGATCCTGGCACTGCTGGTGGAAGAGGTCTCCACCATCGGCGGCAGCGCGGTGCTGCCTTACGCGATCGGGACCCAGACCAACGGCGACCTGCTGAACTTCACGTCCACCCCTGACACCAACTGAGACGCGCCACGCAACTTCCGGGGAGACTGCCCCCGGTGCGAACACCACCAAAGGGGGGGGTGTCCACGGGCGGATGCCTGTTGGGCACCCCCTCCGCGCATCGTGACCTGGATCCCGGGCGCCGTCGTTGGCGCCCCGCCCATGTCGAACGACGAGGCTCGCAAGACTCTCTCGGTCGTCCGCGACACGCGGCCTGGAAGATGTCGCCTGGAGCAGCTGGCCACGAGCGAGCGCTCGCGATCCCGCACCACGGCCAAGAAAAGCGCACGCCTGCGACCTGACCATCCCCGCTGCTTCCGTTCCGCTGCGAGGAGTTCGAGCACGACCCGCGCCCGGCGCCATGCATGCGCGGTCGGGCTCCGCGCCCAAGCACTCGGGGCCGCGCCCTGCGACGCCGCGACCGAGCGCGAGGAGTCGACCAGCGCCGACCCGCACCGCCTCGCCAGCGGCATGGGCCGGGCACGGGTCGACGGCGTGCGCTGCGGGCCTAGGCGCCGCGTGCCGGGGCGCGACGGCGCAGGACCTGCAAGGTGAACGCGTCCGTGCCGTGGATGTGCGGCAGGAGGCGCAGCGCGTGGTTGTCCAAATCGCTGGACAAGGCCCGCAAGGACTGCGGCAGCCACTCGCGCTGCGGCAGGAGCTCCAATCCCTCCAGTTCGGCCAGGCGCGCGACGACCGCTTCGTTCTCGGCCGCGAACGGCGTGCAAGTGGCGTACACGAGCCGACCACCCGGACGCAACCAACGAGCGGCCTCGCGCGCGATGGCCAGTTGCTGGGCCGGCAGTCGCGCGAGCAGCGCGGCGTCCACGCGGCGCGCCAGGTCGGGCTTGCGGCGCAGCGCGCCGATCCCGCTGCAGGGCGCGTCGACGAGCACGCGCGAAGCGCGACCTTCGAGCGGAGCCAGCGTCGCGCCGAGCGCCGCGCCCGGCGCGGGCGCTGCCTGCACGAGCAGGTTCCAGGCCTTGGCGCGCGCCGCACGGCGCGCCAACTCCTTCAATCGCCGCGTGTCGCGATCCAGCGCCACCACGCGCCCGCGTCCGCCGAGTTGCGCGCACAAGGCGAGCGTCTTCCCGCCCGAGCCCGCGCAGGCGTCGACCACCGGATGCGAGCGCGACGGATCGACGCACAGCGCCACCAATTGCGAAGCCTCGTCCTGCACCTCGTACCAGCCGTCGAGGAAGGCCTGACCCGGCGCGGGCGCCGCGTCCCCGTCGACGACCAGGGCCCACGGAGAGTGGCGTCCATCGCTCACGCGCCAACCTTCGCCCTCGAGTCGCGCGCGCAGGTCCTCGCGCGAAGCCAGCAGGGTGTTCGCGCGCAAGGCCGAAGGGGCGGGCCTCCACAAGGCGCGCAAGCAGGCTTCGGCCTCCGCGCCCAGATCCGCCAGCATCGCGCGCGCCACGTCCGGCGGCGCCGATGCGCGCTGCGCCAAGGCCACGACAGGATCGCCGTCGGCGCACAGCGCCGCGTGGCGGTCCTGCAGGCGCGCCGCGTCCACGCCGGACCGGGCGAGTTCATGCACGGCCTCCGCGCGCGCGCCCTCGGGCGCCGATTCGTCCAAGGCGCGCGCGGCCTGCAACAGGAGCCACGGCGAGCGCAGGTCGGGCATGGCCTGCCGCACGCGCGCTTCGCCCGACAGGACTTGGCGCAAGTCCGCCAGCAGCGGGCCGCGCATGGCCCCCGAGTATCCGGCCGCCTCGCAGGCCGACGAGAGCGACGCGCCTTCCTCGATGGCGAGCCAGGCAGCTTCCAGCGCGCGCTTGCTCACCGACGGAGCTCCAGGTCGAGCACGATCTCCATGTGCGGAGTGTGCGGGAACATGTCGACCAGGTCCACGCGCACGCAAGTCCAGCCGGCGCGCACCAGTTCGCCCGCGTCGCGCGCCAGCGTCGCGGCGTCGCAGGAGACATGCCGCAGCACGCGCGGTCGCAGACGCGCCAGTTCGCGCACGACGCCCTCGCCCAGGCCGGCCCGCGGCGGGTCGACCAGCACCACCGAGGGGAGGCGCGCGCTCTGCGCCAGCCACGAACGGACATCGGCGACCTCGAAGCGGGCCGCCTCGAGGCCGAGGCGCGCCGCATTGGATCGCGCCGCGCGCACCGCGGCGCGATCGGACTCTACGCCGAGCGTGCGCAGCCCCGCGGCCGCCAGCGGAAGCGCGAACAAGCCGCTCCCGCAGTACAGGTCGAGCACCTCGCCGCCCTCGGCGCGCGCCGCGGCGGCGAGTCCGTCGATCGCGCGCGCCACGAAGGCCTCGAGCAGGTCGCCGTTGCCCTGCTGGAAGCCGAGCAAGGGGAACTCGAGGTCGAGCCCCGCCACCTGCCTTGTCACCACGCGCGCCGCGTCCCGGTCGTCGAGCGGTGCTCCGGCGGCGTCCTGCGCGCTGAAGGACGCGCGTCCGGCGTCGTCGACGCACGCCTGCACGGAGCGAGCCTGGCGCGGGATCGGCCGCGCCCCGCCGCGCAGGTCGTCGAGCAGTTCGCGCAGCGCGGGCGCGAGGATCGGACACTGCTCGACCTCGACCAGATCATGGCTGCGCGGCGCGCGGTAGCCGAGCACCGCGCCCGAGCGCCAGGCGCCCGCGAGCCATTCGACCCGCGTGCGCCAGCCCACCCCCGCGCCTTCGACCAGCCCGATCGAGGGCCAGTCGTCGCGTCGTCCGATGCGCCGCAACTGGTCGGCCAGCAGTTCGCGCTTGGCGCGTCGCTGCGCGGCGAGGTCCCAGTGCATCCACGCGCAATTGCCGCAGCGCTCCGCGTGCGCGCAGGGCGGCGCCACGCGCTCCGGGGATGCTTCGAGGACCTCGACCAGTTCGGCGCGCGACCAGCGCTCCTTGCCGGGCGCGAGGCGGGCCAGCACGCGCTCGCCGGGCAGCGCGCGCGGCACGAAGACCACCCGGCCGTCGAGGCGCGCCACGGCGTCGCCACCCGGGGCGACGCGTTCGATCCGCAGTTCGTGGAGCTCGGGCATGGACCGCGCAGTCTAGCAGGCGCGATGCGGCGGAAGCGAGCGCGCAAGCGACGGACGCCCGCCCCGGCCGAGGCCGGAGCGGGCGTCCGCGCGCCGCGCGCTGTCAAGTTTCCTTGACGGTCGCGCCGGGAGCCGTCACGGCTGCCAGGTCAACCACCATCCGTTGGTCAGGTTGAAGGTCGAGGGCGAGCAGAACGCGGCGGCGTTCCGGTACCAGACCTGGTAGCCGCGGCTCGCGCCGACCGTGGCGGCGCCGCGCACCGAGACGCTGGTGTCGCCCGCGGCCGGGTAGCTCGACCCACCGCCCGCGTTGGTCTTGGTGCCGAGGCGGATGACGGTGCCCGCCGCGCAACGCAAGCCGTCGCCGAAGACCGAACCCGCGCCGGCGCCCTGCTGGGCCGTGCCTTGGAAGTACAACGCCGAGCTGTTCGGCATCTGCGAGCCGCCGAGCACCAGCGTGTCGTTGGAGATGCTGGGCACGCCGGTGGCGAGCAGTCGTCCGCCCGACGCGAGCGAGCTGAGGCAACCGACGTTGGCGCCGACGGCCGAGTTGTTGCCGCACGGGCACGCCGTGCCGGAGCCGTCGCCGAAGCAGTACGCGGCGCTGCTCACGGGGCCGCTGGGCACTTCGATGGCCACCGTGATGGAACCCGGCGTGCCGGAGCGCCACAGGCCGATCGAGGCGCTGCCGGTGGTCGGCGCCGTGTTCGCCACGAAGCGGAAGTTGTAGGTCGAGCCCCAGCGCAACGCGTTGGCGTTGGCGTTCGTGGCCTCGGGCGTCGTGGCCCACGTGGCGTTGCCGCCGGAGACCGTGCTGGTCCAGTCGCTGCCGTCGCGCGAGACGCTCGCCTCGCCGTCGCCGTTGCGGTAGTCGACGTCGTGGAAGCCGACGCTGGTGATCGTCGCGCCGCCGACGGGGACGGTGAAGGAACCGGCCGAACGGTGGCTGTTCATGTTGTAGACGGCGTACTCGTAGTGCCACGTGCCGTTGCCGAGGTTCGTGACCTTCCAGCCGACCTTGTAGAGACCTTCGCCCGGCACCTGCGCGTTGACCACCTGCGCGCCCGGCTCGACGACGGGCCAGGCTTCGATGGCGGCTTGCGAGCGCACCGTCGATCCGAGCAGCGTGAAGTTGGCGCCGTCGGAGGTGGCCATCTCGCGGTAGCTGGAGTTGTTGTTCTGGTTGCCGGCCGCCGAGTCGTCGGGCGTCACGTACTGGGCCTCGCCGAAGTAGCGCGTGCCGGCCGGTTGTCCCGTCACGTCGCTCGTGAGGAACTGCAGGCGGCGCGCGACCGAACCCGACCAGGTCGGGTTGGCCGGCGGGTAGTTGAAGAAGCCCGTGTGGGCGTTGACCTGCCAACGCGGGCCGAGGCCGCTCTGCGAACCGTTGAGGCCGGATCCGTAGGGATCGGAGCAGCCGACGCCGAGCAGCGACCCGGTGCCCGGGTTGTTGCAGGGGCAGCACAAGTTCTGGGCCAGCGCGGTGAAGCCGTGCTTGAGCCAGCTCATGCCGATCTGCTCGAAGCGACCCGCGCCGTTCACCACCGAGTAGCGGTACAGGTTGCCGCCGATGACGGGGTGCTGGTTCGTGCTGGCGACCCACGCCAAGGTCGTGTCGCCGATGTTGCACGAGTCGGTGCCGAGGCTGACCGCGTCGACGCCGGAGACCGGGGCGTAGTTGGAGATGTCGGGGATGTTGCCGACGATCACGTCCGGCCCCGTCGTCTGCGTCGGGCAGCCGCCTCCGCCGCCCGGCGTCCCCACCGCGATGGTGAAGGTGCCCGCGCCGCCCGCGCCGCCGTTGTAGCTGCCGACGCGGATCAGGTACTGGGCACCCGAGGTCGCGTTGAAGGTGGCCGAGCTCTGCAGGCCGCAGCTGTCGTCGTTGCAGGCGAGGAAGGCCTGCGACGTGGTCGGGCAGGTCGCGCCGGCGTAGATGGCGACGACCGAGTCGAAGCTCGCGCCGCCGCAGGTGCTGACCTCGAAGGTCCCGGTCGACGGCGCCGTCCACGCCCAGAACAGGTCGCGTCCGAGACCGCCGCAGGTGGTGCCGGCGCCGGTCGTGTTGGTGGCGGCGCCGTTGTTGAAGTTGAAGGTGGCGAGGCCGCTGATCGGCGTGGGGCTGGTGCAGGAGTCCGTGCCCTGGGCGGCGGCGTGGCCCGCCAAGCAGGCGAGGGCGAGGACCGTGGTGAGGGAGCGCATGGATGCGGGTTCCGGAGAGGAAGCGTCCCGACTCGGTGTCGGTCGAGGACGGCAGGGATTTCCGACGCGGGAGCCATCCCGCGCCTCTACAAGGAAAAGGCTACCACCTTCGGCCGTTCGAGGGGGGCTTGGCGACGCGACCAACGTCGGATTTCCCGCGCGTGCATCCGCGGGCGTGGTATGGGGCGCGACGGAGGGTAGTGCGAACGGAGCCGCGCCGCGTCCAGCCGTCTTGACCACCCCAGCCGACGAGGGTGAACTAGACCCGATGCGCCATCTGCTCCCCCTCGTCGCGCTCGCATGCCTCCTACTCGGCGCGAACGACGCGCGCGCCCAGGCCCCCCAAGCGGCCCCCTTGCCCGAGCGCGTGCTGGTCGACGGCAAGGATGTGCAGCGCATCCGCTACGAAGGCGCGCCTTGGACGCGCACCAAGGATGGACTGGCCTCCTCCGGCGACCCGCTCTGGGCCGACGAGTTGCTGACCGTCTCCGATGGCGGAGTGAAGCTCAAGCTGTCGCTCGAGGCCTTCGACGGCAGCGGCGCCGCGCTAAGGGTCGGCGGCGCGTATATCATCCTCGACGGACCCGACGGCCACTTCGCGGTGGATGGCGAGTGGTACGGATCGAAGCAGCAGAAGCTCGCCCCCATCGCCAAGCACGCCGCGCCGGGCAAGCCCTTCGAGGTGCAGCTCGTGCGCGTGGGCAGCACGCTCTCCTTGCTCGTCGGCGGTGCGAACCTGTCGACGATCGACATCGCGCGCGCGTCGCTGGGCGAGGTGGGCATCATCCCCGGACGCGCGCGCCTGACGATCGAGCGCTTCGCCTTGCTCGGCGAGACGGCGCCACCCGTGCTCATGGCGCGCGATCCGGTGCTGCAGGGCCAGGTCGAGGCGTCCATCGAGCGCGGCTTGCAGTGGCTGCTGAAGCACCAGATGGCCGATGGCACGTGGGGCATGATGCAGAAGCCGCGCGGTGGCGGCTTCCACGGTGGAACGACGGCGTTGTGCGCCTACACGCTCCTGCGCGCCGGCCTCTCCTACGACCACCCTAGCGTGCAGCGCGCCTTCGCCGCGCTCGACGTGCTGCCCTACGGCGAGACCTACACGGCGGGGCTGATGCTCACGGCGTACGAAGCGACGCGCGAGGCCAAGTACATCCCGCGCATGAAGGCCATCACGGCCAAGCTCCTCAAGGACAGCCGCGGCGGATTGTGGGGCTATCCCAACACCTGGGAAGGCGACTGGGACAAGTGGAACAAGGATCCCACTCCCCCGGACATGTCCAACACCCAATACGCCGTGCTCGGCCTGCGCGCCGCTCACCATGCCGGCATCGAGATCCCCGAGAAGGCCTGGCTCGAGACGATCGACGCCGTGCTGGACCTGCAGGAGGACCCGTTCCCGGTCGAGGCGCCCTTGCGCCGCGAGGGCGGCAAGGACGAGGACAGCCTCGGCACGGGCGCGAAGGGCGGAGCCGGCGGCAAGGCGATGGCGGCGGGCTTCGGCTACCACGGCAACAACGACATCCGCCCCGCGATGGTGGCCGCGGGCGTGTCCGTGCTCGCGATCGGCCGCGAGTGCCTCGGGAACCGCATGAAGGGCGAGTTGGGCGCGCGCTCCTTCGAAGGCATCCAATGGGGCGCCGCCTGGCTCGGCGACCAGTTCCCGTTCAAGGAGGCCGACAACCAAGCCCCGATCTGGGGCGGCTGGCCGCTCTACTACGCCTACGGCATCGAGCGCGTGGGATCGCTGCTCGGCACGGAGCTGCTGGGCGACCACGAGTGGTACGCGGAAGGCGCCAAGTGGATCCTCGCACGCCAGAAGCCCGGCGGCGAATGGCAGCTCAACGACTTCTACGGCGGCGCGCACCCCGGCAGCACCTCCGACACCTGCTTCGCGATCCTCTTCCTCAAGCGCGCTTCGCGGCCCACCGTCAAGACGCGCGACTTCTTCGCGCAACCCGTGGTCGCCGACGACCCCAACGAGGCGGTGCGCCTCAAGAGCTCCGGCGGCTCGGCCTGCGCGCTGTGGATCGCCAGCCTGTCCGAGCGCACGTTGCGCAAGTACGGCAACGAGGAACTCGGCGGCGTGCGCGTGTTGAAGGTCGAGTACCTCGTCGACGGCCGCGTCGCGAAGACCTTCGACTTGGATGGCGCCAACGCTTGGAAGGGCGAGCCCTTCCCCTACCGCCACCTCCTGCCCATGGCGGGGTCGTACAAGCTCAAGGCGCGCCTGACGGTGCTGGGTGCCGACGCGGCCCTCGGCGCGAAGGAGCCCGTGGCGACCATCGAATCGAAGGAGCGCGTGGTCGCTTCCGAAGGTTCGCTGCAGAACTGGATGCTCGAGGCGTGCGCGTGGCGCAATCGCCAAGCCGCGCCGGTCGAGTCGGTCGTGCTCTCGGCGAGCTCGGAGCATTCGAACCTCGACAAGGCGGCCAACGGACTGGACGGCACGATGATGACGCGCTGGATGTGCGCGACGGACGACCAGACGCCGATGCTGGCGGTCGAGTGCGCGCAACCCTTGAAGTTCGACCGCATCGTGCTGCATCCGGCGCAACGCAGCGCGGCCGACGCGGGCGCCAGCGACAGGCTGGTCAAGCTCTCGGTCAAGGTCGGCAAGGACAAAGCCGTCGAAGTCGCCTGCCCCGAGAACGAGTTGGAGCCGGTGGTCGTGCGCTTCGAGAAGCCGCAGTCGACCAAGCGCGTCGAGATCCGCATCCTCGAACGCGCCCCGGGCGGCAGCCTGCGCGGCACGGCGGGGTTCTCCGAGATCATCTTCGAGAAGCCGGCCAAGAAGGACTAGGCGCGGCAGCGACGGGCTCGGACCGGCCGGAGGGCGCGCCGCTGTCCACGCACGTGGACAGCGGCCTGCGGTGTGGCCGCCGTGCGAGGCGCCTGCCCAGCCCATGGGCGCGCAAGACGGCATCCCCGCGACACGGACCGGCTTGGCACGCACTTCGCTTGGTGGACGGGCGCGAGCCACCACCAGGTGGCGACCGGCAACGGGAAGCGGCGCGGCGCCGACTCCCGCAGTCCACGGCGCCCGTGCTCGCGCAGCATGCAGATGCTCGTCCACCCTTTCGTCGCGCTCCTCTCGAGGAGAGCGCCTCGCGCCTTGTTCGGCCTCGCGCTGTGCTTCCTAGGGCGCGAGGCCCACGCCGATCCCGCCGGCGATCGCCTGCGTGCGGAGCTTTCGCCCGCGGTGGTGCGCGTCGCCTCCGTGGGCGGCGCGCGGCAAGCCGATTGGAGCCTCTCGGCCAGCTGGCACCGTCGCGAGGAGCGCGTCTGGATCGAGGGACGCCACGAGGAGCACTGCGAGGAAGTGTGGGTGGAAGCGCGTGAAGTCCGCGTGCACGTGCCGGCCGAGCACCGCATCGTGCGCGATGCTTGCGGTCGCGAACGATTGGTGCTCGTGCGCCCCGCGCATTGGCGCGTGGAGTGCATCCCGGGCCGCTTCGAGACCGTCGTGCGCCGGGTGTGGGTGCCGGGCCATTGGGAGTGGCGCCACCACCCGTGGAGCGCGGCGATGAAGCCGCGCTGCTAGGAGTCGACGGGCTCCGCCAGCAATGCTCGCCATGCGGCCCGCTCGCGTTCCGGCGCGAAGCGGGCCGCCATGGCGCGACTGCGTTCGGCGAGCCCGCGCACGAAGCCCTCGTCGCGAGCCAATCGTTCCAGCAACCGCGCCAGTCCGGCCTCGTCGCCGACCTCGAAGAGCCCGGGATGGTCGGTGCCCAGCATGCCCGTGGCGCCGCCGACGCGCGTGGCGAGGATCGGCCGCCCTAGCAGCGCCGCCTCGGCGAGCACGCTGGGACCGCCCTCTTGCCTGCTCGTGAGCACCAAGGCGCGCGCGCGCGCCAGCCGCCTCAGCGCGACGCACCGCGGGCGCTCGCCGATCCACCTCCAGCGCGCGCTCGCTCGCGCAGCGCAGCGCCGCGCGAGTTCCTCGTCGAGGCTGCCGCCGATGTGCACGGCGTGGAGTCCGGCATCCTCGGGCAGGCGCTCCATGGCGCCGGCGAAGAGCAGCGGATCCTTGACCTCGCGCAGGTGCGACAAGGCCACGACTTCGCGCGCATCCTCGGGCTGGGTGCGATCGGCCACGAGGCGCGCGCACGGCGGCACCTGGGCCGACTGCACGATCACGCGCACCTTGGATCGGAAGCGCGCCGGCACGCGCGCGGCGGCGTCGTCCTGCAAGGCGACGATGCGCCACGCGACCTCGAGGCTGCGCTCCAGCACCGGCATCCGTCGCGCGTCGCCGCCGTAGATGTCCGTGCCCGTCAGGACGACCACGAGCCGCGCGTGCGCGCTCCGCCGCGCGAAGGCCATGATCGAATCGGCGCTGCGCACGGCGTGCAGGGCGATCAACGCATCCGCGGGCCCGTGGGTCCAGCGGCGCCGCAGGTGCGTCTCGTGGACGCCCGCGAAGAGGCGCCGCAAGCGCTCCGCCGTGGTGCGGTTGCCCGTGGCGGCCACCTTGGCGATCGGCAACACGATGTCGATGCGCATCCGACCTGCAGGATGCCAGACTCGCTCCCGCTCGGCCACACGCTACGCTTTCGGGCGATGATCCGCGCCACCTATCCGTTCTGGCTGGCCTCGAAGGCCGTGCACGCCAACACCGACCTGGTCGTGCGCGACAAGCACACGCAGGAGATCGCCAGCCGCGTGGCGCAGGCCGACGACGCGCACATCGACGCCGCCTTCGCCGCGGCGGCGGCCGCCGCGCCGGCCATGGCGGCCATGCCCGCCTGCGAACGACGGGATGCGCTCTTGGCGTGCGCCGCGGCCTTCGAGGCGCGACAGGACGAACTCGCCCATGTGCTGTGCGTCGAAGGCGGCAAGCCCATCGTCGACGCGCGCACCGAGGTCGCGCGGCTCGTCGACACCTTCCGCCTCGCCGCCGGCGAGGCCACCCGCATCGGCGGCGAAGTGCTGCCGATGGACGCCTCGCCGCGCGCCGTCGGGTGGCACGGCTTCGTGCGGCGCGCGCCCATCGGTCCTTGCTCGTTCATCTCGCCCTTCAACTTCCCGCTGAACCTCGCCGCGCACAAGGTGGCGCCCGCCATCGCCGCGGGTTGCACCTTCGTGCTGAAGCCCGCGTCGTCGACCCCCATCGGCGCGCTGTTGATGGGCGAAGTGCTGGCCGCGACGAACCTCCCCGATGGCGCCTTCTCGATCCTGCCCTGTCCGCGCGAGGCGGCGGACCGCTTCGCCACCGACGAACGAGCCAAGCTGCTGTCCTTCACGGGCTCGCCCGACGTGGGCTGGGACCTCAAGCGCCGGGCGGGGCGCAAGAAGGTCGTGCTCGAGCTGGGCGGCAACGCGGCGGCGGTCGTCGAGCCGGACTGGGACCTCGAGGACGCCGTGGCGCGCACGGTCGCGGGCGCCTTCCGCCAATCCGGGCAGTCCTGCATCAAGGCGCAGCGCGTGTACGTGCACGAGTCGCGCTGGGACGCGTTCCGCGAGCAGTTCGTGTCCGCCGTGCGCGCGCTGCGCTGCGGAGATCCCAAGGACCCCGCCGTCTCCGTCGGCCCGCTGATCGCCGAGAAGGAGGCCGTGCGCCTCGAAGGCTGGATCGCCTCCGCCACCCGGCGCGGGGCGCGCGTGCTCGTGGGCGGTGGACGCCGCGGCGCGTTGCTCGAGCCCACGGTGCTCGAAGGCGTGCCCGAGGACGAGCCGCTGCACGCCGAGGAGGCCTTCGGACCGGTCGTCGTGCTGATCCCCTACGCGCGCTACGAGGACGCGCTCGCCGCGGTCGACCGCTCGCGCTTCGGCCTGCAGGCCGGGATCTTCACCCGCGACTGGACCAAGGCGCTGCTGGCGTGGGAGCGGCTCGAGGTCGGCGGCGTGATCGTGGGCGACTCGCCCAACTGGCGGGTCGACCACATGCCCTACGGTGGCGTCAAGGATTCCGGACAGGGCCGCGAAGGGGTGCGCGACGCCATCCTCGAGATGACGGAGCCGCGCCTGCTCGTCCTGCGGCGACCGCCAGGCCGCTGAGGCCGTCCGCGCCCACCTCCCGCGCGACCGCGCGGCAAGGCGTCAGCATCAGCCGAGGACGCCGCGCACCACCGGGCGCTGCACGCCTTCGTGCTTGCTCCACGGCCAGGGCGTCATGCGCGCCACGAGCGCGGCGCCGACGAGCAGCATGACGAACGCCGCCAACTGCCCCCGCGCGGGGCGGGCGGTCGAGCGGCGCGCGACGATCTTCGCCACGTGCACCAGCAACACGACCAGCACCATGGACGAGAAGTGCTCCATGGCCCAGAAGCGCTGCACGGGGTCCTTCATGCCGCCCGAGGACAGCGAAGCGCGCGCCTGCGAAGCCACGGGGCTCCAGGCGAAGTACAGCAGCAGCCCGATCGTCAGCTGCACGTCCGTGACGATGGTCAGGGGCAGCCACCACGACTTGTCGCCCGCGTCGTAGGCCCGGGACTTGCGCCAGCCGTCGAAGCTGCGCCACAGCGCGCCGAAGAGCAGCACGACGAAGGCGGCGCGCAGGACGGAGTGGGCGATCAGGGAGAACTCGTAGACAGAGCTGCTTGCCATGACCGGCATTTCAGCCGAGTTCCAGCAGCACCTGCAAGCGCAGGAAGTCCACATCCTTGATCTTTACCTGGATCGGGTGGCCCTCCGTGAAGGACAGGTGGCGCCGGCCGGCCGTGATCTTCAAGACCGGCCCCTCGCAATGCACCTTTTCCCCGATCGAACGCGCCGGCAGGAAACCGTGCACGTTGTGCGCGATCAACTTCACCTCCATCCCGGCCGGGTTGACGCGCACGACCTGCGCCTCGAGGGTTTCGCCGATCGAAGGCTCCATGTACTGGCAGACCTTCAGGTCGAAGATGGTCTGCTCGGCCATCTCCGCCATCTCAGCCTGGGTCGAGCAGTGCGAGGCGATGTCGACCAGGTCGTCGACCATCTCGGGCACCTTGAGCTCCTTGGAGGCCTCCTCGAGTCGGGTCTCCACGGCCCACAGCCAGCGATGGACGATCAGGTCCGGATAGCGCCGGATGGGCGAAGTGAAGTGCAGGTAGGCGCGCCGCGCCAGGCCGAAGTGCGTCGCGACGTCCTCGTGGTCCTTCACCTCGTACACGGCGCGCTCGACGAGGCCCATGATGCGCGCCACGAGCGCCTCGGCGTTGGGGCGCTTGCGCGCGATGACGATCAGGCGCGCGATGTCGCGGCCGGTCAGGCGCTCCTTCTTCGGCACGCGGATGCCGTGCGTCTCCAGCATCGCCGCCAGCTTCTCGATCTCCTCGGGGTCCTTCTCCGGGTGGACGCGGTAGATCGTGGGCAGCCCCTTGGCGCGGAAGAGGTCGCCCACCGCCTGGTTGGCGGCGAGAGCCGTCTCCTCGATCAGCGCCTGGGAGAAGTACCGATCGGCCTCGTAGCACTCCTTCGGCTCGCCGCGCTCGTCGAAGCGGAACTTCTTCTCGCTCGATTGCAGGCGCATCGAGCCCTTCTGGTCGCGCAACTTCTGCTGCACCAAGGTCCACGCCCGGAAGTTCTCGAGCGATTCCTTGAGGAACTCCATCTCGATCGTCGCCTCGGTGACGACGCCGTCGAGCAGGTCCTGAACGTCCTTGTAGGTGTTGCGCCGCACGCTGCGGATGACCGACTTGGCGACCTTGGCCGAGAGGCGCTGTCCCTTGCGGTCGAACACCATCAGCACCGAGTACGCGAGGCGGTCGCGGCCGCCGACCAGCGAGCAGAGGTTGTTCGACAACTGCTCCGGCAGCATCGGCACGACCTGGTCGGCGAGGTACACGCTCGTGGCGCGCGCCAGCGCCTCGTCGTCGAGCGCGGTGCCCTTGCGCACGTAGTGCGACACGTCGGCGATGTGCACGCCGACCTCCCATGCTCCATCGTCGAGCGCCTTGATCGAGATGGCGTCGTCGTAGTCCTTCGCGTCGGCGCCGTCGATCGTGTAGATCAGCTCGCCGCGCAGGTCGAGGCGACCTTGCTTGTCCTCCTCCCCCGGGTCGGCGGGCAGCGCGGAGACATCGCGCAGCACGTCGGCCGGGAACACGGTGCGCACGCGGAAGGACCCGAGCACGACCATCTCCTCGCTCTCGACGTCCTTGTAGCGCGCCGGTCCGTGGTCCATCGGACCGAAGGAGGACGGACGACGGCCGATGCGCTCGCGCGCGCCCTCGCCCACGACGTCCTCGTGGCGCGCCGCCTCCTCGCCCTTCTTCGCGAGGTCCCCCGAGAGGCGGATCTCGCCCTCCTGCTTCGGCGCGGGCTGCCCGCCGCCGAGCAGGTCCTTGAAGCTCTTGAACTCCTTGCCTGCCACGCAAGGAGCCTAGCACCCGCGAGCCGCGCGGGTCGCCGGCGCGTCAGCCCTTGACCACGAAGTTCACCAGTCGCCCGGGCACCACGACCACCTTGAGGACCTCGCGCCCCTCGAGGTGCCCGGCCACGGCCGCGCGCGCCACGGCCTCCAGGGCCGCCTTGTCGGCGTCCTTCCTGGCCTTGGGCGTGGCGCGCAGCTTGCCGTTGACCTGCACCGGCAGGTCGATCTCGTCGTCGACGGCGTAGCGCGGATCGGCCTTGGGCCAGGGCTGCGCCGCGCACAGCCCCTCGCAGCCCAGGCGCTCCCACAGTTCCTCCGCCACATGCGGCGCGAAGGGCGACAGGGCCGCGAGGAGGCGGCGCGCTTGCGAACGCGTCAAGGCCTGCGGCGCCTTGGTGGCCTCGTTGACGAAGCCCATGAACGCCGCGACCGCCACGTTGAAGTTGAAGTGCGCGAAGGACTCCTCGACGCGCACCAGCGTCTTCGCCAGCGCCCGCTCGAGCGCCAGCGACTCGCCCAGCGGCTCGCCCGCCGCTTCCGCGCGAAGGTGCGGTCGCACCGGATCGGCGGCCTTCTCGTCGACGTACACGCGCCACAGGCGCTCGAGGAAGCGCCGGCAACCGGGGATGTCGCGCGGGTTCCACGGCTTCGAATCCGCCAGCGGCCCCATGAACATCTCGTACAGGCGGAAGGCGTCGCAGCCGTGCTCCTCGATGATGTCGTCGGGGTTGACGACGTTCTTCAAGGACTTGGCCATCTTGGTGATGAACTGCTCGAGGGCGGCGCCGTCGCCCTTGCGCACGAAGGAGTCGCCGCGCGCCTCGACTTCGTCGCTCGCCACCAGGCGCCCCGTGGCGTCCCTGTAGCCGAAGGCCGTCACCATGCCTTGGTTGAAGAGCTTCTGGAACGGCTCCTTGGTGTGGACGAGTCCGGCGTCGAAGAAGACCTTGTGCCAGAAGCGCGCGTACAGGAGGTGCATCACCGCGTGCGACGCGCCGCCGACATAGAGGTCGACAGGCCCCCAGTACGACTCGGCCGCCTTGGAGAACGGCTCCCGCGTGTTGGCCGTATCCATGAAGCGCAGCCAGTACCAGCAGGACCCCGCCCAGCCCGGCATGGTGTCCGTGTCGCGCCGCGCCTTCGCTCCGGTGCGCGGGTCGCGCGTCTCGACCCACTCCTTGGCGCGCGCCAACGGCGCGGAACCGTCGGGAGACGGCTTGAAGTCGTCCATCGCCGGCAGGAGCACGGGCAGCGCGTCGTCGGGAAGCAGCACCACCGTGCCGTCCTCGAGGTGGATCAGCGGGAACGGCTCGCCCCAATACCGTTGGCGCGAGAAGAGCCAGTCGCGCAGCTTGTAGGTGGTCTTCCGCGCGCCGCACCCCCGCTCCTCGAGCAAGGCGATGGCGCGCGCCTTCGCCTCGGGCGTCGGCAGGCCGTCGAGCGGTCCGCTCGCGATGGCCGTGCCCTCGCCGCTGAAGCACGCTCCGTCGGCGAGCCCCTTCTCGCCCTGCGGCGGGCGCACCACCTCGCGCACGGCGAGCCCGTGCTTGGCGGCGAACTCGAAGTCCCGCTCGTCGTGCCCCGGCACGGCCATGATCGCGCCGGTGCCGTAGCCCCACAGCACGTAGTCGGCGATCCACACCGGGATGCGCGCGCGCGGATCGGCCGCGTCGAGCAGCGGATTCAGCGCCCAGGCGCCGGTGAAGACGCCGGTCTTCTCCTTCGAGAGCTCCGTGCGCTCGAGTTCGCTCTTCGAGCGCGCCGCCGCCGCGTAGGCCTCGACCGCGGCGCGCTGCGCGGCGGTCGTGACGCGCTCCACCAGCGGATGCTCCGGCGCCAGCACCATGAAGGTCGCGCCCCACAAGGTGTCCGGGCGCGTCGTGTAGACCTCGACCTCGCCGCCCGCCTCCAGCGCGAAGCGCACGGACGCGCCATCGCTGCGTCCGATCCATTCGCGCTGCTGGATCTTGATCGACTCGGGCCAATCGAGCCCGTCGAGGTCCGCCAGCAAGCGGTCCGCGTAGGCGGTGATCTTCAGCATCCACTGCTTGAGCGGGCGCCGCACGCAGGGGAAGTTGCCGCGCTCGCTGCGGCCGTTGATCACCTCTTCGTTGGCGAGGACGGTCTTCAGCTCCTCGCACCACCACACCGGAACCTCGGCGCGGTAGGCGAGTCCGCGCTCGTGGAGCGTCTTGAAGAGCTTCTGCGTGTGCTTGTAGTAACCCTCGTCCGAGGTGTCGATCTCGCGCGACCAGTCGTACGACAGACCGATGTTCTTCAACTGCCGCCGGAAGTTGGCCGTGTTCTCGTCGGTCGTCCGGCGCGGATGGCGGCCGGTCTGGATGGCGTACTGCTCGGCCGGCAGGCCGAAGGCGTCCCAACCCATGGGGTGCAGGACGTCGAAGCCTTCCATGCGCTTCTTGCGCGCCACGATGTCGGTGCCCACGTAGCCCAGCGCGTGGCCCACGTGCAGGCCCGAGCCCGAGGGGTACGGGAACATGTCCAGCACGTAGTACTTGGGCTTGCCGCTGCCGGGGCCCGCGGCCCGGTGCAGCCCGGCCTCCTCCCAACGCGCCTGGTGGCGGCTCTCGAAGCTCCCGGGTTGGTATTGGTTGGAGGATCCTGCGTCGTGGCTCATGCCTGTGCCCCCTCGGCGGGTTAGGCGCCGCGACGAGGGACGGAGCATGGTAGCCGATGCGCGTCGCGCCAAGAGCCGCGGTCGGCCCCGCGCCTCTCCCGCGCGGCAGCAGGTGTCCGGCGGCGCTGGAACCCGCCATGGCATTTGACAAGCGGCACTTCCGGCGGCATCCTTCTCGGCCCGATCAGCGTCCTGTCCACCCCGTGGACGACGCGGTTGGGACGGCGGCCATGCGCTTGGCGCGCGGCCGGCGACAACTCGGCGGGGGTTTAGCTCAGTTGGTAGAGCGCAACAATGGCATTGTTGAGGCCAGGGGTTCGAATCCCCTAACCTCCACCACCCCTACACGCACCACCCTCGCGGCCGCAACGACGCCGCGAGGGTGGTGTGCTTTCCGGCGGCGCGCGGCGTGCCTGCGGCGGCGGGCGGCGTGCCTTCCGACGAAGCCATCGGACGCGCGCCGCGCTTTGGACGGGATGGGCCCCGCGTGGTTCGCTACCTTCTGCGGCGCATCATGACGGAACTCGCCCACGAAGATCGCCTGAAGAAGCTCGCCCAGTTGCGCGAAGCGGGCGTCGATCCCTATCCCTCGCGCGGCGTGCGCGGCATCCCCATCGCCGAGATCCTGGCGGGTGCGGGCACGCGCGAAGCTCCCGGCCCCCTGTGCGGGAAGAAGGTCGTCGCCAGCGGACGCATGCTGCTGCTGCGCGACTTCGGCAAGCTCGTCTTCCTGCCGCTGCGCGACCAGACCGGCCTCGTGCAGGTCGGCTTGCAGAAGCAGAAGCTCGAGGAGTGGTGGCCGCGGCGCAAGCTGCTCGACGGCGGCGACTGGGTCGCGGTCGAGGCCGAGGTCGGGCACTCGCAGAAGGGCGAGGTCACGTTGTGGGCCGATTCCGTGGTCCTGCTGGCGAAGAGCGTCGCGCCGCCGCCCGAGAAGTGGCACGGCATGGTCGACAAGGAGCTGCGCTACCGCAGGCGCTACGTCGACCTGTGGACGGGCGAGGGCGTGCAGCAGGTCTTCGAGTCGCGCTCCAGGATCCTCGCCACCATCCGCGAAGTCCTGCACGAGGAAGGCTACCTCGAGGTCGAGACGCCGACGCTCCACCCCATCGCCGGAGGCGCCGCGGCCCGGCCCTTCGTCACGCACCACAACGCGCTGGACTCGGACTTCTACCTGCGCATCGCCCCGGAGCTGTACTTGAAGCGCCTGCTGGTGGGCGGGCTCGAGCGCGTCTTCGAAGTGTCGCGCAACTTCCGCAACGAAGGCTTGTCCCAGCGCCACAATCCCGAGTTCACCATGCTCGAGCTGTACGAGGCGCACGCCGACTACCGCCGCATGATGGCACTCGTGGAGCGCATGTTCGAACGCTGCGCCATGGCGGCGAACGGCACGACCAAGGTGCGCTTCCGCGGCGGCGAGTACGACCTCAAGGCGCCCTTCCAGCGCCTGCGCTACACCGAGCTCTTCGAGCAGGCCAACGGCTTCGCCTTCGACGACCACGCGCGCACGCGGCGGCGCGCCGAGGAGCTCGGCATCCCGCTGGTCGACGACCCGTGGAAGTTGATGAACGAGGTCTTCGAGGCGACCGTGGAAGGTTCGCTCTCCGGCCCGGTGTTCGTGGTCGATTATCCGGTGCGGATCTGCCCGTTGGCCAAGTGCTCCTCCGACGATCCGCGCATCGCCGAGCGCTTCGAGGTGTACCTGGCGGGCATGGAGCTCGGCAACGCGTTCAGCGAGCTGAACGATCCGGCCGAGCAGGCGCGTCGCTTCGAGGAGCAGGTGGCCACCAAGGATCCGGAGGCGCCGGGCGAGGTCGACTGGGACTACGTCCAGGCGCTGGAGTACGGGATGCCCCCGGCTGGAGGCCTGGGCGTGGGCGTCGATCGCCTCGTCATGGTGCTGACGAACCAGGACTCGATCCGCGACGTGCTGCTCTTCCCGGCGATGAAGCCCGAGCGCGCCGACTCCGAGGAGGCGCTGTTGCGCGGCAAGGCGCGCAAGCTCGAGGAGGAGCTGGCGCTGGTGCGCGCCAAGCTCGACAAGCTCAAGGCCGGGGCGGGCTGAGGCGGGCCGCGATGTACCGCTCCTTCCTGTCGTGGCGCTGGATGCGCACCCGCAAGACGAACATCATCGGCGTGGTCGGCATCGCGGTCGGCGTGGGCGCCCTGATCATGATCCTGTCGATCATGACCGGCTTCCTCGAGCAGTCGAAGAAGACCTTGCGCGGTGGACTGTCCGACTTGTCGGTGGAACCTCTGTTCCTGCCGCTGGAGGGCGGCGCGCTGCCGCCCCTCGATCCGCGTCCGGTGCTGGATGTCGTGCGCGCCGACCCTCGCGTCGAGGCGGCGTGCGCGCAACTGGTGTGGTACGGGATCATCGGCCAGGGCGGCGGCGACGCCGCCATCAGCGCGCTGCGCATGAGCGACGCCAGCGGCTCGCAGAGCCTCTCCGGCGTGAAGCTGGTCGGCGTCGATCTCGCCGACGAGTACGCCACCACGGCCCTGCGCGCCGATCTGGAGCGCGCGCCTCGATCCGGCGCGACGCGCGTCGCCGATCCCGCGCGCCCCTTCGCCCCGCCGCCCGGCCACGAGCCCGATGGTCGGCCGCTGGCCTCGGTCGTCGTGGGCGAGCAACTGGCGCGCGCTTGGAACCTGCGGCGCGGCGACGCCATCGAGGTCGTGACCGGCGTGCCGGACGCCGAGGACGGCGACTTCCAGGTGCAGAACCGCCGCTTCGTCGTGGCCGGCACCTTCCGTTCGGGGGAGAACGAGATGGACCTCGAGCGCATCTACATGGATCGCGCGGAGCTGGTCGACTTCCTCGGGACGGGCAGGCAATACAGCCAGGTGCTCGTGAAGACGCGCGACTACGACTCGCACGGCCGCGCCTTGCAGTCCGACTTGTCGCTGCGCCTGTCCGAGCTGGGCATCCTGCGCGGCGTCGACGCGGGCGAAGTCCGCACGTGGGAGGACCACCGCCGCTCTTTGCTCGCCGCCATCAAGAACGAGCGCGTGCTGATGGGCATCATGCTCTCGCTGGTCGTGCTCGTGGCGGCGTTCACCATCTTCGCCATCCTGTCGATGATGGTGACCGAGAAGCGCCGCGACATCGGCATCCTGACGGCGCTCGGAGCCACCAGCGGCGGCGTCTCCCAGCTCTTCCTGCTGGTGGCGTTCTGGGACGCGCTGCTCGGGGCCTTGGCCGGCGCCGTGCTGGGCGTGCTCGGCGCCGTGTACATCGACTCGATCGAGCAGGCGCTGTCGAAGGCCTTCGGCGTGCAGATCTTCGACCGCGGCGTCTACATCTTCGACCACATCCCCTCGGTGGTGAACCCGAGCTGGGTGGCGCTGATCGTGCTGGGCGCGTTCCTGTGCACGCTGCTCTTCGCCCTGGTGCCGGCGGTGCGCGCCGGGCGACTCCATCCCCTCGACGCCTTGCGCCACGAGTGAGCCTGTCCATGGCGAACCAACCCGCGAAGCCCGCTCGTCCGCTGCTCGAGGCGCGCGGCGTCAAGCGCCGCTTCAAGGTGGGCGAGCGCGTCGTCGAAGTGCTGCACGGCGTCGACCTCGAACTGCACGAAGGCGAGCTCGTCGCCCTGATGGGTTCCTCGGGCGCCGGCAAGTCGACCCTGATCCAGGTGCTGGGCCTGCTCGACGCGCCCGACGAAGGCGAGGTGCGCTACGGCGAAGTCTCGGCGTGGCGGGAACCTCCCGCGGAGCGCGCGCGCCTCAGGAACCGCGCGGTCGGCTTCGTGTTCCAGTTCTTCCATCTCATCCCCGAGCTCGACGCCGTCGAGAACGTGCTCCTCCCGGCGATGATCGGCTCGGACCCCGACCTCAAGGCGCGGCGCAGGGAGCTGCGCGAACGCGCGCGCGCGATGCTGGTCGAGTTCGGGCTCGGCGACCGGCTCGACCACCGACCGGCGCAACTCTCGGGCGGCGAGAAGCAGCGCGTCGCCATCGCGCGCGCCCTGCTGCTCGACCCCAAGCTCGTGATCGCCGACGAACCGACGGGCAACCTCGACTCGACGACCGGAGCGAAGGTGCTCGACCTGCTGCTCGAGGAGCAGCAGAAGCGCGCCTTGACGCTGCTGCTCGTGACGCACGACGAGCGCGTGGCCGCGCGCTGCTCGCGCGTCGTGCGCATGAAGGACGGCCGCGTCGTCGACCCGCGGGGTTGACCGTCTCCCGCGCGCGCCGGCGTGCGAAGGGCGCGCCTTCCTCGTCGCGCCTTCCTCGTCGCGCAATGCACCGGGCGATCCGCCTCGAGGACGTCGCGGCCTTCGACCGCGCTCCTCCTGCGACGAGCAACCAGGCGCGCGGTGCGCGCGGGACGCCCCGCTCAGAGCACTCCGTTGCGACCGCTGTCGCGGCCGCTCGGCTTGCGTCCGCGCGTCCTGCCGGGGAACACGTCCGGCTCCACCGAACCGCGCCAACCGAGGCGTTCGCGCAGGCGTCGGAACGGGTCGAACGAGCGTGGCGACAGCAACGGATAGGCCTTGGCGTGGGCGCGCATGACGACCGCGTCGCCCTCCTGCAGCGGATGGAAGCCTTGGCCGTCGACCACCAAGGTGGTCAGTCCACCGGCCTTGGTGATCTCGAGGCGCAGACGCGCCGCCGCATCGAGCACGATGGGGCGATGCGACAAGGCCTGCGGCGAGATGGGCGTCACGACCAGCGCCTGCAGCGCCGGCGCCAGGATCGGACCGCCGGCCGCCAAGGAGTACGCCGTGGAACCGGAGGGCGTCGACACGACGAGGCCGTCGGCCCGGTAGTTCGTGACCCAGTCGTTGCCGACCTTGAGGGCCATCTCGAGCATGCCCTGGAAGGCGCCGCGCGTCAGCACCGCGTCGTTGAGCGCCGTGGCGCGCCTCGTCTGGCCGCGCGCATCGCGGTACTCGACCAGGAGCCGCATGCGCGGTTCCACGCGCGCGCGTCCGGCGAGCACGTCCTCCAGCGCCGCGCGCCAGTGCGTGGCCTCGACCGAGGCGAGGAAGCCCACGCGGCCGAAGTTGATGCCGATGGTGGGCGGGGGCTTCGTCTCGTAGGCGCGCACGGCCGAGAGGATCGCGCCGTCGCCCCCGAGCACGACGACGAGGTCGCACGCCGGGGCCCGGCCCGCCTCCCATGCGCGTGGTTCGAGCAGCAGCCGAGCCGCCACGCGCTCGGCGGCGAACCACGCCTGCAGTTCGCGCGCCAGCTCGACGACGCCGGGCTTCTCCGCGTCGGCGAGGATCGCCACGCGCCGCGGGCGCGCGGGACGCGCGGGGTCGTCGGGCTTGGCGCGCGCCATGGCGTTCAGGCGCGCTCGCTGCGCGCCCGCTCCAGCAACTGGAGCACGGCGCGCTCGACGCCCGTCGCGTCGAGGCCGCACTCGGCCAGCTGCTCGGCCCGGCTGGTCTTGTGGTCGATGTAGCGGTCGGGGATCGCCAGGCACTTCACGCGCGCCACCACGCCGGGGATGGCGTTGATCGCCTCCAGCACGGCCGAGCCGAAGCCGCCGGCGCGCTGGTGCTCCTCGAGCGTGACGATGGCGCGGCGCGTCGTGGCGTGGCGCGCCAGCAGCTCGAGGTCGAGCGGCTTGGCGAAGCGCGCGTCGACCACGCCGATGCGCACGCCCTGGCGCTCGAGGCGCTCGGCCGCCTCCAAGGCCTGGTTGACCAGCGCGCCGAAGGCCCACACGACGACCTCGTCGCCCTCCACGAGCGTCTCGGCCTTGCCCGGCGCCATCTCGCGCCGCTCGCTCTTGTGGATGCGCTCCACGGCGGGCGCTTCGTCGCGCGGGAAGCGCAGCGCGAACGGCCCGTCGTGGCGCAGGCCGAGTTCGAGCATGCGCTCCATGTCGGTGGCGTCGCGCGGCGCGGCCAGCACCATGTGCGGCAGGGTGCGCAGGTACGCGATGTCGAACACGCCGTTGTGCGTGGGGCCGTCGCCGCCCACGAGGCCGGCGCGATCGAGCGCCAGCACCACCGGCAGGTCCTGCAACGACACTTCCTGGAAGACCTGGTCGTAGCCGCGCTGCAGGAAGGTCGAGTAGATCGCCGCCACCGGGCGCAGCCCGCCCTTCGCCATGCCCGCCGCCATGCCCACGGCGTGTTGTTCGGTGATGCCCGTGTCGTGGAAGCGCGCGGGCAGCCGCGCCTGGAACGCGTCGAGGCCCGTGCCCGAAGGCATGGCCGCGGTGATGGCATGCACGCGCAGGTCGCGCTCGGCGAGCTTGATCAGCGCGTCGCTGAAGCACTTGGTGTAGGCGGGCCCGGCGGGCTTGGCTTCGGCGCGCGGCTCGACCTTGGGCTCGGTCGCGCCGGCGGCCTTGGGCGCGCCCTTCACCCCGTGCACGCGTTCGGGGTGCGTGGGCGCCTTGGGGTGGCCCTTGCCCTTCTCCGTCAGGAGGTGCAGCAGCACGACGCCCTGCAGCCCCTTGGCGCGCTCGAGGTGCTCGACGATCAGGTGCACGTCGTGTCCGTCCAGCGGGCCGACGTAGGTCACGCCCAGCTCCTCGAACACATGGCCGGGGACCACCGCGTGGCGCACGACCTCGCCGAGCTGGTCGAGGGTCTTGTCGACCTTCGGGCCGATGACGGGAATGGCCTGGATGAGGTTGGCGACCTCGTGGTGCGCGCGCTGGACGATGCGGTTGGAGCGGATCTTCGAGAGGTAGCGCGCCAGCGCGCCGACCGACTTGCTGATCGACCACTCGTTGTCGTTCAGCACCACGATCATGCTCTCGCCCGAAGCGGCCGCGTGGTTCAAGGCTTCGAAGGCGACGCCCGCGCCGAGCGCCGCGTCGCCGACGACGGCGACGACGTGGGGACGCCGCGGCTCGTGGCGCGCGGCCATGGCGAGCCCCAGGCCGAGCGAGATGGACGTGCCCGCGTGGCCGGTGTGGAACAGGTCGAAGTCGCTCTCGTGCGGATTCGTGAAGCCGCACATGCCGCCGGTCTGGCGCAGCTTGTCGAAGCCCTCGCGCCGGCCGGTCAGGAGCTTGTGCACGTAGCACTGGTGCGACACGTCGAACACCAGGCGGTCGCTCTGGAAGTCGAACACGCGGTGCAGCGCCACCGACAACTCGACCACGCCCAGGTTGGAGCCGAGGTGCCCGCCGGTCTGCTGCACGCTCGCCAGCAGGAACTGGCGCGCCTCCTCGCACAAGGCCGACAGCGACTCCGCCGGCAACGCCTTGAGCTGCGCCGGCGTGGAGATCGACTCGAGCAAGGCCAGGCGCGGGTTCGTGTCCATGTTGCTTGACCGCCTAGTTTGGATCGCGAACGCCCGTCGGGCAAGCCTGCTCAGGCCCTGCGACCCAGCAGGGTCTCGGGCAGATCGTGCAGCAGGTCCCCCTCGGCCGCGCCCAGCGCGAGGGCCAGGTCGCGCGCGTGCTTGGCGTGCAGCGCGGCCACTTGGCGCGCCCCATCCAGGCCGAGGGCCGCCACCAGGGTCGCCTTGTCCAGATCGGCGTCCTTCCCCGGGGTCTTGCCCAAGGTCGCCGCGTCCGCGGTGCAGTCGAGGACATCGTCGATCGCCTGGAACAGCAAGCCCAGCTCCGTCCCGTAGTCGCGCGCGTGGGCGCGCTCCATGGGCCGCGCGCATCCGGCGAGGGCGCCGAGTTCGCAGGCGGCGCCGATCAAGGCGGCGGTCTTGGTGCGATGGATGAGCTCGACTTGCGCGCGCGCGGCCTTGGAGTTCGAC
The DNA here is from genome assembly GCA_046341775.1 of Planctomycetia bacterium. GTDB lineage: Bacteria > Planctomycetota > UBA1135 > UBA1135 > SXXH01. Next base: position 5,389 of record JBKDQQ010000045.1, on the reverse strand, counting down.
GCGAGGTCGAGGGCCTGCCCGCCGACCATGCCGCGCGAACCGGCGGCGTCGGCGAGCACCAGCACCGCCTCGGCGCCGACCGGTCGCACGCGCGACAACAGCAGGAAGGCGTGCGTCAGCAAGCCGTCTCCCGCGAGCACCGCGACCGCCTCGTTCCACGCCTTGTGGACCGTGGGCCGCCCGCGCCGCAGATCGTCGTCGTCCATGCAAGGCAGGTCGTCGTGCACGAGGCTGTAGGCGTGCACGCACTCGATGGCCGCGGCGAAGGGCGCCGCGTCGTCGTCCTGGCCGCCGAAGCGCCGGCAGCACTCGCGCACGAGCGCGGCGCGCACGCGCTTGCCGCCGCCGAGCGCGGCATAGCGCATGGCCGCGTGCAGCGTGGCGAACGAGCCTTCCGCGGGAGGCAGCAGGCGTTCGAGCACGCCCTCCGCCCACTGCCGCGAATCCTCCAATCGCGCCTCGACGGCCGCCCGCCGCTCGGCCTGCTTGGCCGCCTTGGTCATCGCTGACCGGCTCCGCCCTCCCACTCGGGGGCGGGACGCAGGCCTTCGGCGGTCAGTTCCTCGACGGTCTTCTTGTGCGCGGCCAGCGACTCGCGGCATTCCTTCAGGAGTCGCACGCCCTCGGCGTAGCGCTGCAGCGCGGCTTCCAGCCCTCCCCCGCCGGCCTCCAGTTCCGTCACCAAGGCCTCGAGCCGCTGCAAACGCTCGTCGAAGCTCGTGTTGGGGCTCGCAGGGGAGCTCGCCGCCTCGGGGGACGGACCGCTGGCCTTCTTCATGGCAGCTACTGTACGACCCGCCGCGGCTCGGGCGTAGCGCCTGCCCAAACCGGGGCCTGGAAGGGCGCGGGAGCAGGAAGTCGCATCCCAGACCCAGCCATCCGCAGGGGATTCCCTCGAAGAATCTTCATGTTTCGCGCGGAAATACCGCGCGGACAAGCCTCTAGGCGGATTGCGCTGTGGGCCGATGCGGCTATGCTCCGATACTGCAGGCACACACTCCTCCGGCCTAATCTCCAGTTCGCGGGAGATGGACCAGGAGGCCCCTCCCGCCGGAGCCGCATCCCGATCACGCACCATGAAGGTCGTCCTCATCTACGCCAAGTCGCAGGCCATCCGCCAACGGGCCGCCGAGGTCTTCGCCGACGAATCCGTGACCAAGGGCGAGTTGGCGCGCGACGAGATCTATCCGCCGCTCGGCATCAGCATCCTCGGAGCCGGACTCGAGCAGCGCGGCCACGAGGTGCGCCTGCTCGACGACTCGATCGAAGAGATCGAAACCCTGCGCGAGGCCATGCAGTGGTCCGACCTCGTCGGCATCTCGGCCCTCACGCCCAACGCGCGCCGCGCGCGCGAGCTCGGCAAGATCGCCCGCGAGGAGTACTCCAAGCCGGTGGTCATGGGCGGCCCCCACCCGACGACCAACCCCGAGTTCTTCCTCAACGCCGGCGCCGCGGACATCTGCGTGCAGGGCGAAGGCGACCTGACGCTCCCCGAGATCGTCGAGAAGCTGCACGACCGCGCGTCGTGGGACTCGATCCAGGGCATCACCTTCATGAAGGACGGCGAGCAGGTCGCGACTCCGCGCCGCGCGCTCGTCAAGAAGATGGACGAGGTGCCGTGGCCGGCGTGGCACCTGTGGGACATCCCGCGCTTCATGAAGCTGATGGTGAACCCGGGCGTGACCCTGATCACCTCGCGCGGCTGCCCTTACGCCTGCACCTTCTGCGACGCGGAGATGACGCCGCGGCAATACCGCGCCATGTCCGCCGAGAAGACGGTCGACATGATGGAGCACCTGCTCAAGGCGTACAACCCGCCGCAGATGATCCTGTTCGACGACCTGTTCACGATCCAGCGCAAGCGCGTGATCGCGATCTGCCAGGAGATCATCAAGCGCGACCTGTTCTTCGAGTGGATCTGCGAATCGCGGGTCGACACGATGGACTTCGAGATGCTGCGCTGGATGCGCAAGGCCGGCTGCATCAAGATCTACTACGGACTCGAGTCCGGTTCGCCGCGCATGCTGGTGACGATGAAGAAGGGCGTCACCCCCGAGAAGGTGCTGGCGGGCGCCAAGCTCAACCGCGAGCTCGGCATGTACTTCAAGTTCTTCATCCTCTACGGGTTCCCCGAGGACACCGTCGAGGACCACCGGCTGACCGAGCAACTGATCGCCAAGACGCGCGTCGACGCGGTGTGCGTGTCCGTGCTGCAGCCGATCCCGGGCACCGAGGTCTACGAGCAGCTCAAGCCGTACCTCCTCAAGGACGTGGCCGAGATGGAGTTCCACTACTGGCACTCCACCGAGAGCTTCAAGCACCCGCACTTCACGCACGCCGAGCTGCACGCCGAGCGCGAGCGCCTGCTGAAGGCCCACGCGCGCGCCACGAAGGGCGTCATGCCCAAGATCAAGCGCAAGCTCGAGCGCCTGTGGGCGATGGTGCGCCACCCCGAATTGATCGGCGACCTGCTCGAGATCCGCAGGCGCAAGGCGCGCAACGTCAAGCGCGTGCGCGAGTCGAACTGGGGCTACACCCTCGACGGCCGCCGCGACGTCGTGGCGCTGCAGGTGCCGATCGTCAAGGCCGACTGACGGCCGGCACGCCTGGCGCGCGGCCTGTCGCGCGACACGGAGAAGGGTCGCCTGCCGGCGGCCCTTCGCCATTCCGGCCCGCCGCGACGCGCGCGACGCGCGCGACTCGCATGACGCGCGCCGCGGACGAAGCGCTAGCATCGAGCCCCATGGCCCCCCGCGACACCCGCGCCAGCGCGCGCATCATGCTCTTCGCCCCGTGCGCCCTCCTGGCCTTGGCCGCGTGCGGCGACGAGGCGCCGCGCGCGCCGCGTCCGATCGCCAAGCTCTGGAAGGACGAGGGCTGCGCCACCTGCCACGGCGCGAACGCGGAGGGCACGCGCCTCGCCCCCGACTTGCGCGACAAGGCGGCGCATTGGACGCGCGAAGCCTTGTCGGCGTACTTGAAGGACCCCGTCGGCTTCGCCGGCCGCGACGAGCGACTGCGCGCCCAGATGAAGGGCTACACGCAGGCGATGCCTACCTACAAGATGCTCTCGCAAGCGGAGCTCGACACGTTGGTCGAGCACGTCTTGTCCCTGCGCCCCTGACGCGAGCGCGCGCACCGAGCGCGCACGGCCTGACGCGACTCGACTAGCGCGGCAGGGCTCGGGAAGGCCAGACGAGCGGAACGCCACCCTCGAGGGCGTAGCCGAGGCGCGGACCGTAGATCGGCTCGAGGACCTCGGGGCGCAGGATCTCGGCGGGCCGGCCCTCCGCGGCCACGCGTCCATCGTGGAGCAAGGCGATGCGGTCGGCGTACTGCCCGGCGAGGTCGAGCTCGTGCGTGCAGGCGAGCACGCCCAACCCGCCACGCGCCAGTCGCGCGAGCAAGTCGAAGACCTGCAGCTTGTGCTCGGGATCGAGCGCGTTGGTCGGCTCGTCGGCCAGCAAGAGCGGCGCGCCTTGCGCGATGGCGCGCGCGACCAGCACGCGCCGTCGCGCGCCGCCGGAAAGTTCGAAGAGCGGCTTGCAGGCGTCGTCGCCCGCGCCGCAGGCTTGCATGGCCTCGTGCGCCGCGCGCAGGTCCTCCTCGGGCGCGCGTCGCCACCGCGGCAGGCGCGCGTAGCGGCCCGCGAGCACGAAGTCGAACGCAAGCACGTCGAACAAGGGCGGCGCGTCCTGCGGCACGATCGCCACGCGCAGGGCGCGCTCCCTCCTCGAGAGCGCCGCGGCCTCCCGGTCCCCGAGCAAGGCGCTGCCCGAGCGCAGCGGCAGCAATCCCGCCATGGCCGACAGCAGCGTGCTCTTGCCCGAGCCGTTCTTGCCGATCAGCACGACGAGCTCGCCGGCGTGCGCGACGAGGCTCGCGTCCGCGAGCACGAGCGGCAGGTCCTCGCCATGGGCGCAGGCCGCGCGTTGCAACGACGCCAGCGGTGCGTTCACGACCAGTGGAAGCGCTCGACCACCTGGATCGAGCCCTCGATGCTGCGCTTGACCGGGCAACCGGAGGCGGCGGACTCGAGCGCCGCGCGCAACTTGTGGTCGGCGACGCCCGGCACGACGATGTCGACCTCGAGGCGCGCGATGCGGCGCTGCGGATCGGCGACCATGTGCTTGGCGACCGAGACGCGCGCGCGCGACAGGTCGACGCCATGGCGCTCGGCGAAGATGCCCATGATCGTCAGGATGCACGAACCGAGCGCGGTCGCCACGAGGTCCGTGGGCGAGAACGACTCGCCGCGCCCCTGGTTGTCGACCGGAGCATCGGTCGCGAGCACGGTGCCGCTCGGCTGGTGGCGGGCGTTGCAGCGCAGGCGCCCCTGGTAGGCGATGTCGATCACGACCATGGCCGCATCCTAGCATCGCCCTCGCCGGACGAGCCGAGCGCCGGGACGCGGGCGCGCAGGCTAGTCGTCGCGGCGCAGGCGACCGGCGAGCACCACCCCGAGCACCCGTCCCTCGGCGACGAGCGCCGGATCGCACTCGACCGGATCCAGGTCGAGCAGCGTCATGTCGCAACGCAGTCCCTTGACGAGGCGTCCGTGCCGCCCTTCGTCGAATCCCGCGCGCGCCGCGCCGCGCGTGAAGGCGAGCAGGGCTTGCCGTCCGTCGAGCGCCTTCTTCGGCTCGAAGGCCTCCGCGCTGCGCGCCACGCGTCGCGTGCGCGCGCTGGCGATGCCGGCGAGCGGATCGGGGGACTCGACCGGGAAGTCGCTGCCGAACGCCAGCGTGCGCAAGTCCGGCGCGAGTTCGAGCCAGGCGTAGGCGCCGCGCAGCCGCTGCGCGCCGAGACGCTCGGCGGCCCAGGGCATGTCGGAGGTCAGGTGCGTGGGCTGCATCGAGGGCGTCACCCCGAGCGTCGCGAAGCGCGGCCAATCGCGCGGCGCGACGATCTGCGCGTGCTCGATGCGCGGGCGCAGCGCGGCGAGCCGCGGCGACCTCGCCTGCAAGCGCTCGATGGCGTCGAGCACCATGCGGTTGGCGCGGTCGCCGATGGCGTGCACGGCGGGCTGCAGCGACCATTCGAGGGCTCGCTCCAGGCGTGCTTGAAGTCCAGCCTCGTCGAGCAGCACGAGACCGCGATGCCCGGGATGGTCGTGGTAGTCCTCGAGCAGCGCCGCCCCGCGCGAGCCCAACGCGCCGTCGACCATGAGCTTCATGCCGCGCAGCGCGAAGTTGCCGCCCGGCGCCTCGACGGCGCGCGCGGCGGCGCGCTCGGCCTCGCCCAACTCGCCGTTCCCCCACAGGTAGCCGACGACGCGCAGCTGCACGCGGCCCGCGGCGTCGAGCTCGCGCCACGCGGCCACCTGCGGGGGCTCTAGGCCCATGTCGTGCACGCCGCCGAGCCCGAACGACAACAGCCGCTCCTGCGC
>JBKDQQ010000044.1:0-42773 GCA_046341775.1 Planctomycetia bacterium | reverse complement strand
GCGCGCCAGGCGAGCAACGCGGAGCGGTGGCACTCGCCCGCGAGCCTGATGGGGCTCGAGCGGCGAAAGCTCGCCCTCGCCGAGCTCGTGCACAAGCGGGTGTTCCGGGCGCGCGTCGCGCGCCCGGCGTGGGCCGCGACGAGCTAGGCGCGCAAGCCGCGTGCGCCGATCGCAAGCGCCGTGGATCCCGCGCCGACTTGGCCGAGCACAACGAAAGGGGCCAGCATCAGAAGATGGACGCCACCTGCACCTCCACCCCCCCATCATCTCCCGGTTGGTCACCCATCCGTTGCCTCACCGCATCGAACTGCTCACGGCAAGCCAAGAACGCCACCACCACGTCAGGGTCGAAGTGCGTCCCGCTGCGGGCACGGATCCAATCGAGGGCCGCCGGGTGGGACCAGGCGGCCTTGTAGGGGCGGACGGTGGTCAGGGCGTCGTAGACGTCGGCCAGGGCGAGGATGCGGGCGGCGAGGGGGATCTTCTGGCCCGAGAGGCCCTTGGGGTAGCCGGTTCCGTCCCACTTCTCGTGGTGGTGGAGGGCGATGTCGCGGCCGAGCTTGAGGAAGCCGGTGTCGCCGTATTGGCCGATCACGCCGTCGAGCGTCTGGGCGCCGATCTCCGAGTGCGTGCGCATGACGCTCCACTCCTCGGGGGACAGCTTGCCGGGCTTGAGCAGGATCGAGTCGGGGATGCCGACCTTGCCGATGTCGTGCAGCGCGCTGGAGCGTTCGAGGTCGTCGATCCACGCATCGTCGATGGTGGCCGCGTGGCGCGGGTCCTTGCGCAGTTCCACGGCGACGATGCGGCAATAGGCCGCCACGCGCTCCAGGTGCATGCCGGTCTCGTTGTCGCGGCGCTCGGCAAGGCGGGCCAGCGCGAGGATCGTCGCCTGCTGGGCCTTGTCGCGTTCGCGACGGCGGAACTCGTGCTGGGCGGCGACGGCGGTGGCGGAAGCGATGGAGGAGAGCAGTCCTTGCATGCCGTCGGACAACTTGTCGGCGCCCTTGCCGTGCAGGTCGACGACCAGCTCGCCCACGGCGCCCTCGCGCGTGGCAAGCGGCACGACGTGCATCTTCGCGCTCATCTCTGGTCCGCAGCCGCGCTCGACGAAGCCGCAGGAAGTCGAGGAATCCCACACCTGCACGTGCACGCCGCGCCCGCCGAGCAACTCGCAGGCGGCGACGCCGGCGAGATCGACGATCTCCTGCAGGCTGCGCGCGGAGCACAGGTCGAGCGAGAAACGGTGCAGCCTGCGCAGCGTGCCGGCCTGCTGGTCGAGGCGATCCTCCAGCAGCGTGGTGAAGTTCTCCAGCGACTCCTTCGAGAAGACGAGCTCGGCATCGGCTTCGTCCTGCGCGATGAAGCGCAGGTGCGTGGCGAGCGCGGCGTCGACGGCTCCGGACAGCTCCTCCCAGCCGCACGGCTTGGCGAGCATGCGGAACACCTTCTGCTGCACGCACTCGGCCGCGAGGCGCGAGTCGGCGACGCCCGTCAACAAGATGCCGATCGTCTCGGGCGAGTGGCCGGCGATCTGCTTCAGCAGCGTCAAGCCATCCATGCCGGGCATGGCGTAGTCGGAGATGACCACGGGGAACGGGCCCTCGACGGCGAAGCTCTTCATGGCCTCGTCGGCGTTGCACGCGGTCGTGACGTCGAACTTGCGGGAGAGCATCCGGGCCACGCTCGTGCGCACTTCGTCGGAATCGTCGACGTAGAGGATCTTCTGGTTCATCGCTCGCTCTTCGCTCGGGGACCTGGTCGAGGGCGCGATGCGCGCCGCGCGACGAAGGAGGTCATCGGGGAGGGCGAAGGAGCTTCTTGAGCGCGCCGTGGAAAAAGTGGTCCAGCGCAGCCATGGAAGGAACTTCCGGCGCGATGATCGGCGCATCGGCTTCGCGCGCCGGCGGCGAAGCCCGGTCCGCGATGAGCCGGCGACTAGTTCTTGTATCCCTGCAGCGGCGCCGGCACGCGACCGCCGCGTCCGTGCAGGATGCGCGCGCCGAAGCGACCCGGGTCCTGCACGATGGCGGTCCCCAGCAGGCCGCCCCAATCGACGGTCTCGCCGGGCTTCCGACCGGGGATGGGCAGCAGGCGCACCGCCGTGGTCTTGTTGTTGATCATCCCGATGGCCATCTCGTCGGCGATGATCCCGGCCACCACGTCGACGGGCGTGTCCCCGGGGACCGCCACCATGTCGAGCCCCACGGAGCACACGCTCGTCATCGCCTCGAGCTTGGCGAGCGACAACGCGCCTTGCTCCACCGCGCGGATCATGCCCGCGTCCTCGGACACGGGGATGAAGGCCCCCGATAGCCCACCCACGCTCGAGGACGCCATGGCTCCGCCCTTCTTCACCGCGTCGGTCAACAGCGCCAAGGCGGCCGTGGTGCCCGGCGCGCCCGTGCGATCCACGCCGATCAACTCGAGGATGTCGGCGACGCTGTCGCCGACCGCCGGAGTCGGCGCGAGGCTGACGTCGACGATGCCGAAGCTGGTTCCAAGTCGTCGCGCGGCTTCGCGCCCGACGAGTTCGCCCATGCGGGTGATCTTGAACGCGGTGCGCTTGACCGTCTCCGCGACGGCCAGCAAGTCCGCGCCCGGACCCAGCCGCGCCAGCGCGCTGCGCACGACGCCCGGGCCCGACACGCCGACGTTGACCACCGTCTCGCCCTCGCCCGCGCCGATGTGCGCGCCGGCCACGAAGGGATTGTCCTCGACCGCGTTGCAGAAGCACACCAGCTTGGCGGCGCCGAGGCCGCCCTGGTCCGCGGTCGCGTGCGCCGTGTCGAGCACCACCTGGGCGAAGTGGTTGACCGCGTCCATGTTGATGCCGGCGCGGGTCGAAGCCAGCGAGACGGACGAGCAGACGCGCCTGGTCGTCGCCAAGGCGGTCGGGATCGAATCGAACAAGGCGCGATCCGTGTTCGTGTAGCCCTTGTGGACGTACGAGGTGAAGCCGCCGATGAAGTCGACTCCGCAGCGCTCGGCCGCGGCGTCCATCGCCTTGGCGAAGGGCGTCAAGTCCTTCGCTCCGCAAGCGGCCGCGACGAAGGCGATGGGCGTGGTGGCGATGCGCTTGTTGACGATCGGGATGCCGTAGTCCGACGAGATCGCGTTGCCGACGGCCACCACGTCCTTGCCGTGGTGCACGATCTTGGCGTAGACCTTCTCGCACGACGCGTCGAGGTCCGAATCGGCGCAGTCCCACAGGCTGACGCCGAGCGTGATCGTGCGGATGTCGAGCGTCTCGAGCTCGATCATCCGCACCGTTTCGAGGATCTCCTGGTCGCTGAAGCTCATCGTGGGGTTGGAGTCTAGCGGGGATGGCCCGCCGCTCCTCCATCCGTCGCGAGGAAGGCCAGCAGGGCGGCGATGTCCTCGAGCGGCAGGTCGTCGACGAGGCCCTCCGGCATGACCGACGAATCGGAGCGCTTCATCGCGGCGATCTCGGCGCGCTCGAGCCGGAGACGCTTGCCGCCGGCGTCGAGCAACTCGATGTAACGCTCGTTCTCCTCCACCAGTCGACCCGAGACGACCACCTCGTCCGTGGTCTCCACGAGCCAGAGGCGGTAGTTGGCCTCGACGGAGCGGTTGGGGTCGACGATCTCCGCGAGCAGCTCGCTGGCGGGGTGCTTGCCCATGCCGTCGAGGGCGGGGCCGACCTCGCCCCCCTCGCCGCCGAAGCGGTGGCAGACCGCGCACTTCTGCTGGTGGATCGCGCGTCCCCGCACCGCGTCGCCGCGCATGGACGCGGCCGGCGACAGGCGCGCCAGCACTTCCCCGCGTGCCGGATTGGAGGCGCCCAGCAAGCGCTCGATGCGCGCACGCTCCGCGTCGTCCGCTCCCGCCAGCAACTTGCGCCGATCGTCGGCGCGCACTTCGCCGCGCGGGAGGCGGCCGGACTCCAAGGCGTCGAGCAGCAGCGCATGCCAGGCGTCGCGCCGCAGCAGCAGCTCCAGCGCCGCGCGCCTGGCGGCATCGCCCGCGTCGGCGAGTCCAGCCGCGAGCTCGCCGCCGACACGCGAACCGGCGACGGACTCCAAGGCTCCGGCGAGCCCGGCGACGAGTTCCGGAGACTTCGCGCGACACAGGAGCAGCGCGATCGACGGGCCCGCCTCGGCGGCGTCCAGCACGAGCCAGCGGTCCGCCGCGCGAAGTCGCTGGTCTACGGCGCGGGCTTCGTCCAACGCGATCGCCGCGGCGCGCGCCGCGAGTTCCCCGCGCATGCCGGCGAAGCGGTCGCCCTCGCCGGCCCGATCCAGCCACGAGAGCAAGGCGGCGGCGGACTCGTCGTCGAGGTCGCCGCCCGCGCGTTCCAAGGCCTCGGTGCGCAGGCCAGCCACGCCCCGCCCGCGGGGCCACTCGCGCGCGAAGGTCGAGAGCAGGCGCAAGCGCACGGCGGGATCCGCGTCGTGGAGGTGGTCCACCACCCGCGCCACGGAGTCCGGCTCTCGCTCGAGCAGGTTCGCGGCGGCGATGTCGAGCGCTCGCGACTGCATCGCGTTCAACGCGCCCACGGGCCCCGACTCGTCGACCTTCACCAGCGACACGTCGTCCCACCACGCTCGACCGCTCGCGCGGCCCCAGCCACCGAGCAGCAGGTTGATCGACAGCGCCTCCTGGCCGGGGAAGGTCGCGAGCTCGACCGAAACGCGCCGCCACGAGTTGGTGCCCTGCACCGCGTCGGTCGTCGCGTCCGGATGCGCATGCGCGTTGAGCAACGCGCCCATGGCCCCCTCGAGGCCCTCGGTGCGCACCCAACCGGACAACTCGTAGCGCGCATCGCCTTCGACGCGCACATCGGCGTGCAACGACGAATCCGCGCCTTCCGCGCTCCACGCTTCGACGCAGGCGCCGCCATCGCGGCCGCCGGACGCGATACGACGCCAGCGCGCGGAACCGGAGTACTCGCGCAGCCGCCATCCACGCGGCCCGTCCCCGTCGCCGTCCTCGAAGCCCGGGTTGGGCAGCAAGTTGACGCGTGGACGAAGTCCGCCCGACGCCACGTCGGCGGGGGTGCGCGCATCGAGCGCCGCGGACAGGAAGCCGATCGGATGCACGCCGACGGCGACTTGCGCGGCGTCCGCGATGCGGCGGTCGGCGTGGTTCTCGCGTCGCGACAGGAAGCGCAGCAGCTCCGCGCCGACCATCTCGTCCGAGGGCGCCATGGCGAGCGCGACGCAGGCTTCGCGGCGCACCATCGGCATCTCGTCCTCGAGGAGCCCCGCGGCGAGCAAGGCGCGGGTGGAAGCCGCGCCCGCGGGAAGCAGGCGCGCCGCGGCGGCGCGCACGGCGGGCGCCTTGTGGCGCAACAGCCCGACCAGCTGCCTGGAGGCCGCCTCGTCGCGCAGGAAGGCGCCGCGCTGCGCCAACGCGTGGATGGCGTGCAGGACGAGCGGAGCATTGCCGATCCCGTCGAGCGCCTCGTCGGCGGCCGCGGCGCGCAGCAGGTCGTCGACCTGCGGTTCGCGCGATGCCACGAGGCGCGCCTGCGCGTGGAGGCGCCGCTGCAAGTCCGGGGAGCCGAGGGCGGCGACGAGTTCGCCGGCGCGCATGCCCGACAGCCCGCGTTCCCGCAACGACTGCGCACCCTTGGGCTTCAAGCGCCAGATGCGCGCATGCACCTTGTCGCGCAACGGCGTCTCGTAGGCGTTTCCCGCGCCGTTCTCGAACCCCTGCGGGGTCGGATTGTGCTGGACGATGTAGTTGTACCAGTCGAGCACGTAGACCGCGCCGCTCGGGGCGACCTCGGCCGCGATGGGCGCGAACCACTCGTCCCGCGAAGCGAGCAGCGAACCGCCGTCGAGCGCCTTCCAGCCCGCGCCGTCGCGCTCCAGGAGCGAGGCGTGCACGAGATGCCCGGTCGGTTCGCACACGAGCGCCATCGAGTTCCAGAACCTGCGCGGGAACGAGCGGTGCGCGTACACGCGCGCCCCCGCGGCCGCCGTGTACATCCCGAACCAGTCGACCTGCCGCACGGCGTCCGTCACCGGATGCATGCGCTCGTACTGGTGGATCGGCTCGACCGCGCGCGCCCTGACGCCCTTGACGCGCTCCTTCACCGGGTTCGCCAGCGACAGGTGCATCATCACGTCGTGGTTGGCGGTCGAGGCGAAGATCTCGCCTTCCTCGGAAAGTCCGAGGCCCCAGGTGTTGTTGGTGGTCGATCCGAGGAACTGCAGCTCCGATCCGTCCGGCTTGAAGCGGTAGACGCCCTGCCCGAACGACAGCTGCTTGCCGCCGACCACGCCCGAGAAGCCCGAGTAGCCGACGACGCCCCAGATCCAGCCGTCGAACCCGAGTTGCATGTTCGAAGGTCCGGCGTGCGTGTCGCCGACACCCCAGCCGCTGAACAGCACGCGGCGCTCGTCGCAACGCAAGTCGCCGTCCGAGTCGACGAGCAGCAACGTGTGCGGAGCCTGGTGCACGACGACGCCTTCCGGCGTGAAGCACAACGACGTGGGGATCGACAACTTGTCGGCGTGGACCACGTCCTTCTCGTACGAACCATCGCCGTCCTCGTCGACGAGCACGCGCAGTCGATCCCGCCCCGAGCCCGCCGGCTGGAGCTCGTTGGGGTAATCGAGCGTCTCGCACAGCCATAGGCGTCCATCAGGGTCGAAGGCCATGGCGAGCGGCTTGCCGATGCGGGGCTCGCTGGCCACGAGGTCGACCTCGAAGCCGCTGGCGACGTGCATCAACTTGCGGCTCTCCTCGGCGGAGAGCGGCTTGGGCATCGTGCCTTGTTCGCGGGATCCAGCGACCTCCTTGTAGAGCGGCACGCGCGCCTCGACGCGCTCCACGGAAGGATCGGCGGCTCGAGCTTCGACGAAGCGGGAGCCTGCGGCCCAACGCAGGCCGCGTTCGACGAGGTCGTGGAATCCCGGGTGCGTCCAGGTGCGCTCGTCGTGGCCCCATGCCGTGTAGAAGACGCGGCCAGCGCCTTCGTCGCGCGTCCATGTCCAAGGTTCCTCGTGCCCGCCATCGCGGCGCACTTCGACGATGCGGCGATCCGGGCCATGGCGTGCGTGCACGTAGGTCTCGTCGAATCCCTCGAAGGGCAGGAATCCGCGGAAGCCCTCGTGCGTCGAGCCGACGAGGTCGGTCGTGAAGCGCCCCCAACCGTGGCTGGAGAACTGCGCGCCCACGAGTCGCACGTACTCTTCGCTGTCCCTGAAGCAGAAGCTCGCGCAGTGGATCGCGGCGAGGCCCTTGCCCCCGCGGATCCACGAAGAGAGCACGCGGCCGCGTTCGGCCCCGAGCTCGTCGATGTTGGCGTAGACGAGCAGCGCATCCTTGCCCGCCAGCCCATCGACGGACAGGCGCTCGAGGTCCTCCGTGTACTCGAGCTCGATGCCCTCCGCGGCGAGCGCCGGGGCGAGCTCGGCGTGGCGCGCACGCGGCTGATGGTGGCCCTGGTCCCCGAGGAACAGCACCTTCAGCGGCGGAGCGGACTGCGACGAAGGGGATGCGGCCAACACGGCCGCGGCGAGCAGTTGCATGGTCGACCTCCGGTTCCGCCGCGCCGTCGTCGCGCGGCTAGATGCGATGCATGAAGCGGAACACGCGTTCGTGCATCACGCGCACGACGTAGTCCTCGGGGCCGCCGAGGCACTCCATGTGGCGCTTCGCCGCCCCGAACATGGTGCCGGGCGGCAGCTCCACGGTGATCACCATGTGGAAGTAGCCTTCGACCATCTTCTGCGAGATGTCGTGCACGCTGCCTTGGGCGGCGGCGATCGCGGCGGTGATCTCGGCGAGGATGCCGGGCCGGTTGCGACCGACCGCGGTGACCACCACGCCCGTCACGACCTCGTCCGGGTCGCCTTGCGGCTCCGGGAGGTGCGGCAGGTTGCGCTGGGCGCGCTCCGCGTCGGGACCGCGATCGGGGCGCGGCTCGCTCCACTGTCCACCGCGGCCCGAGAGGATCGCGATGCCGTGCGCGCGCGCCAACTCCTGCGCGGCGGCGGTGACGATGGTCTCCTCGTCGACCACCACCTCCTTGCCGCCCGCGGCCAGGCGCCGCAGGTCCTCGCTGGTCAGGAAGCGACGGGCCATCAGAGGTGCCGCACGAGCTCGCGATGCGGGCTGGGGATGACGACTTCGCGCGCGAGCAGGCCGCGCTCCTGCGCGACCTTGGCGCCGGCGGCGACCGAACTCTTCACGTCGCTGACCTCCCCGGTCAGCACGTAGAAGCTCTTGCCGCCGAGGCCGTTGGCGAGGCGGATGTCGACAAGGTCGATGGTGGCGGTCTTCAGGGCCGCGTCGGCCGAGGCGATGGTCGAGGCCACCGTGTTGGTCTCGACGACTCCGACCGCGTCGAGCGTGCCGTTGATGCGGCCAGTGCGCTTGATCATCGGCACCACCTGCGCGTGGATCTGGGGGATGACGAGCTGGTCGACGAGATCGCCGCCCGCCAGCGCCGCGCCACGCGCCGTCGAGGCGCGCACATCCTGCACCGAGCCGGTGTAGAGCATGACGTACTTGCCCGGATGCACGGGCGTGGCGAAGAGCATCTCCACCTGCGCCTCCTTCAGGACGGCGTCGGCGACCTCGATGCCGCGCGCGACGGAGGAGGTCTCGAGCACGCCGATGGCGACATCCAACGCGACATCGTCGCGCAGCACGGGGTTCAGGTCGTTGCGGGTCATGTTCAGGTCCTCTTGGCTTGGTCTTCGGGAGGCGTCTGGCCGACGAGAGTCCCGTCGGAAAGCTCCATGCGGTCGATGATGGCGGCGACGGCTGTCTGGAATCCGATGTCGTGGCTGCGGCCGATGCAGTGGCGCGCGGCGCGACCGAAGACGACCAGCACGCGTTCGCCGATCCCGGCGCCCAGCGTGTCGACGGCGACCAGCGTCTCGGCCGAGGACTTGCCGTCGGTCGTGTACGGGCGCACGACGAGGAAGCGCAAGCCCGTCAGCGTGGGGTCCTTCCGCGTGGCCCAGACGTTGCCGACGACGGTGCCGATCAGCATGTCAGGGACCCTCCGCGCCCTTGTTCGCGCGCGCCGGATGCGCGCCCGCCACGCTCGCGTCCGCCACGCGCCAGCTCTCGGGCGCGTCGGGGATGTCGAAGTCGTCGACGATGCCCACCACGGCCGCCTCGAAGGCATGGTCCCCGTCGTGGCCGAGCGTCGCCACGCGCGCCGCCTTGCCGAAGGCCACGACCACGCGTTCGCCGAGCTTCGCGCCCAGCGCGTCGGCGCACACCACCGGGGTGACCTTGGGCGCGGCTGGATCGCGGCGCTCGTCCAGCGCCTCGACCACGAGCAAGCGCAGCGACTTCAGGTCGTCGACCTTCCGCGTCGCCCACACTTCGCCCACCACGCGGCCGAGGAACATCAGTCGACTCCCTCGTTGGCGCGGCCGGGCAGCTGCTTCAGCGCGCGTTCGACGGCCTGGACCGCTTCGTCGATCTCCGCATCGCCGCCGGCGAGGCGCAGGCGCCCCACGGCGCCTTCCGCGCCGAGACCCACGATGCGGATGGGCGAGTGCTTCTCGGCCTCGTTGGCCGCCAGCGTCACATACACCGCCGGATTGACCTCGAGCGTGTAGAGCGTGTCGCCGCCGAGCACCAGCATCCCCGCGCGCGTGCGGTTGATCATCATCGCCTGGTGGTCGCTGATCTTGCGGATGATCTCGCTGGCCAGGAGGTTCGGACGCAGTGCGTCCGCCTCCGAGACGCCGAGCGAGGAGAGGATCGCGGCGCCCGCCTGGCGCACCATGCCCTGGTCGGGACCGTGCACCTCGAGCGTGCCGTAGCTGCGCTCCGTGCGCAGCGCGCCCGGCTTGACCTCGCAGCTCTTCAAGGCGACGTCCATCAGGCGGTTGATGACGATCCCCGGCTGCACCTCGAGCCAAAAGGCCGCCTCGCCCGCGACGGGGAAGTACCCGTCGGAGTTCGTGGCGACCGTGGCTGCGAACTGCGGCTGCATCTGGTCGATGTACACCGCGCCGCGCAGCGATACCGCGCGCGAGGACATGGGGACGCGTGGAGCGGCCTGGCTGGAACGGCCCGGCGCGCTCACTTCTGCTCGGGAATCGGCGGCAGGAACAGATCGAGGTCCGCGGCGGGGCGCGGGATGACGTGCACGCTGACCAGCTCCCCGACGCGCTTGGCGGCGGCGGATCCGGCCTCGACCGCGGCCTTCACCGCCCCGACCTCGCCGCGCACCATCACGGTGATCAGCGCGCCGCCGGAGCGTTCCTTGCCGAGCAGCGTGACCTTGGCGGCCTTGCACATGGCGTCGGCCGCCTCGACGGCGCCCACGAGACCCTTGGTCTCGATCATCCCCAGAGCGATCATTCCATCCATCGTCGTCGTCCTTTCGTGTCCCGGCGCCTCGCGCCGGAGGCGCGGGGCTTGTCAAGTTTTCTTTACAGTGAACTCAGGCCTTGCACGAGCCGCTGGTGGCGTCGTGGTGGGCGCAACCCTTGCAGGGGCCGAGCGGGCAACCGGCGCCGGCCTGGCTCATCATCCCGATGATCTCGCTCGTGCTGAGCGAGGACCCCGCGGCGTGCCCGCCCTTCGGCGGCGAGTCCGAGCCCGCCCGCGCGGTCGCCCAGCCGGCGATGGCGCTGGCGCGGCCTGCATCGCTCTTCGAGCCGGCGCCGACCTTCGCCGCCCACGCGGCGGCCACGGGCGCGGCCGCGGGCGCCGGAGCGGCCGGACGCTCGACCAGGGGCGCGTTGCCGCGCCAATTGCTGGCGGCGTCGGGCTCCATGCTCGAACGCGAGAGCGGTGCGAGGCCGCCGCCCAGGGCGGGATCGCCCGCGAGGCCGCAACCGCGCGGCAACCCGTCCTTCGTGAGCGCGGCCACGCGCGCGTGGTCCTTGCGCTCGATCTCCGCCCAATCGCGCCGCACGAACGCGGCGCGCTTGATCGTGACCATGTGCCGCGCGCTGATGTTGTCGCTGGTGATGTTGCCGGCCTGCGGGCCGCATCCCAACGAGAAGCTCGGCACGAGCTGCGTGCTGTAGCCGACCGCGCCCTGCGAGCTCGGCCCGTTGACGACGATGCGCGAAGCGGGCTTCTCGAGGAAGAACGCGTCGAGCACCTTCTCGTCCTTGGCGTGGATTGCGCAGGTGTGGCCGAGGCCCTCGGCCTCGAGCATCGCCATGCTGACGCGGCAGCCCTCCTGCCAGCCGGCCACCTTGTGCACCGACAACACGGGCGCGAGGATCTCGATCGACAAGGGCCATTCCGGGCCCACGCCGCCCTGCAAGGCGAGCAGAACGGTCGTCGTCTTCGGCACGGCGAAGCCAGCCGCCTCGGCGATGCGCCAAGGATCCAGGCCGACCACCTCGGGATTCATGTGCCCGCGCACATTGCAATGCTTGGCGAGCTTCCTCGTCTGCTCTTCGTCGCACAGGTGAGCGCCGCGCTTCTTCAGCTCGCCGATCAACTGGTCGGCGACCGGCGCGTCGACCACGATGCCCTGCTCCGAGCAGCACAAGGTGCCGTTGTCGAAGCTCTGGCTGGCGACGATCGAATGCGCCGCCCAGGCCACGTCCGCGGTGCGGTCGACATACACCGGCACATTGCCGGGTCCGACGCCGTAGGCCGGTTTTCCGCTGGAATATGCGGCTTTCACGAGGCCCGTGCCGCCGGTGGCGAGGATCATCGCCACGTCGGGGTGCTTCATCAGCGCGCCGGTGGACTCGATGGTCGGGTTCGGCAGGCAAGTCACGAGGTCCGCCGGCGCGCCCACGCGCTCGAGCGCGCGGCGCAGCGTCTCCACCGTCTCGCCGATGCAACGTCGCGAGCGCGGGTGCGGGCTGATCACGATGGCGTTGCGGCCCTTGACCGCGATCAGCGACTTGAACAGCGTCGTCGAGGTCGGGTTGGTGGTCGGGACGATGCCCGCGATCACGCCCACGGGCGACGCCACCTCGACGATGCCGGAGCGCTCGTCGCGCTTGACGATGCCGACGGTCTTCTCGTCCTTGATCGAGTTCCACACGCCCTCGGAACCGAAGAGGTTCTTGAGGACCTTGTAGTGGACCCGGCCGATGCCGGTCTCCTCCACCGCCAGGCGCGCGAGGTCGTACGCGGCCGCCGCGCCGGCCTTGGCCATCGCCGCGCACGCCTCGTCCACGCGGCGCTGGTCCCAGCCATGCACGGCCTCCACGGCGGCCGAGGCGCGCGCGACGCAATCGCGCACGTCCTGCAGCGCCCGCAGATCGGGATCGATGCCCTGGCCCATCGCGTGGGGGTCCGCGACCGGACTCAGTCAGGGTTCTTGCCGGCCGACTTGCCGCCCGCGGCGGCCTTCGGCACCGGCGCCATCTTCGGCAGGATGCGCCAAACCTGTTCGTGCGGCCGCGGGATCACATGCACACTGACCAGTTCGCCCACGCGGCGCGCGGCGGCGGCTCCGGCGTCGGTCGCGGCCTTGACCGCGCCGACCTCGCCGACCACGAACATGGTCCAGTATCCGGCGGTGATGTTCTCGCGGCCGTAGAGTTCGACCATGGCGGCCTTCACCATGGCGTCGGCGGCTTCAACGTGACCCACGAGACCCTTGGTCTCGACCATGCCCAGGGCGGTCGGCTTCATGAGAGGGAGGATGCGGTTCCTTCGGGGGCGCGCCGAGCGACCATGCGGGGTCGGGCGCGGAGGCGTGAGTCTAGCCGTCCGAGGCCCGCGGAGGTAGTGGACGCGAAGAATGGGAACGGAGGTGGCCGTGCCCTAGCCTAGTGCGGCCGTGACGAACGCTTGGACCAAGCGCCTCTTGCGCTGGCGGTTGTGGATCTACCGCCGACTGACGCCCGACGAGGCCCAGGCCACCCTGATCCTCGCCGCCCTCGTCGGCGTCCTGGGTGGACTCTCGGCTCCGCTGTTCCACCTGGCGTTGCGTCTCGTGACCGGATTGCTGACGGGGCGCGGACTCGAAGGCGTGGACGCCTCGCTGGTCGAGGTGGCGCGCGGCCTCGAGCCGTGGCAGCGCGCGCTCGTGCCCGTCGCGGGCAGCCTCGTCGCCGGCGTCATCCTCCACCAAGGCCGTCGGCTCTCGCGCCAGCGCTCGGTCGACTACATGGAGGCGGTGGCGCTCGGGGACGGCGTCATCCGCACCAAGCCGACCTTGGTGCGCATCGTCTCCTCCTTCTTCAGCATCGGTTCGGGCACCTCCATCGGGCGCGAGGGTCCCATGGTGCAGGTGTCCGCGCTCGTGGCCTCGAGCATCGGTCGCCGCTTGTCGCTCGGGGAGCCGCGCTTGCGACTGCTGGTCGCCTGCGGCGCCGCGGCGGGCATCTCGAGCGCGTACCACGCCCCCATCGGCGGCGCCTTGTTCGTGGCCGAGATCGTGCTCGGCACCATCGCCACCGGCACCTTCGGGCCGATCCTCGCGGCATCGGTCATGGGCACCTTGGTGGCGCGGCCGTTCTTCGGCGACGAGCCCATCTTCCGCGTGCCCGACTTCGACATGGTGTCGTGGTGGGAGTTCGCGCCCGCGGCCTTCGTCGGATTCCTGTGCGGCCTGATGGCATCCCCCTTCCGCGCCAGCCTGGGCGCGGCGCGCGCGCGCTTCGCCGCGTTGCC
Source organism: Planctomycetia bacterium (assembly GCA_046341775.1). Taxonomy (GTDB): domain Bacteria; phylum Planctomycetota; class UBA1135; order UBA1135; genus SXXH01. The sequence continues at coordinate 29,228 of JBKDQQ010000044.1, read as the reverse complement.
GGGGCCGATCTGGGTCCATCTGGCGCTGGGCGGCGCCGTCACCGGCGCCGTCGCGTGGTTCATGCCGGATGTGTGGGGCAACGGCTACGAATCGCTGGCGACCATCCTGCGGCAGGACACGTACTGGTTGGCGCTCGTGTCGTTGCTCGTGCTCAAGTGGATCGCCACCGCCGCGGCCGTCGGCTCGGGGGCGGTGGGAGGCATCTTCACGCCGACGCTGCTGCTCGGCGCCATCGTGGGCGCGCTGGTCGGCGCGCCGTTGCACTCGTGGCTGCCGCACGACACCGGCTCGGCGGGCGCCTACGCGCTCGTCGGCATGGGCGCCTTCCTCGCCGCCACGACGCTGGCGCCCTTCATGGCCATCGTGCTCGCCTTCGAGCTCACGCTCGACTACGACCTCGTGCCGCCCTTGATGGTCGCGTGCGTCGTGGCGTGGATGACCGCCAAGAGCGCCGGGGGACGGAGCGTGTACGCGCACTCCGTGGGCGTCGAAGCGCAACGCGTCGATCCGCGCGAAGTGCGCAGGCGCAAGGTCGCGACCCTCGCGCGGCGGCAGACGATCTCCATCGACGCGCGAGCCGGCTTCGTCGAGGTGCTCGACACGTTCATGAAGAACCGCCACCGCAACCTGTTCGTGGTGGCGGCGGGGCGACGCTTCGTGGGCGCGATCCCGCTGGATGCCATCCGCCCCTGGCTGGAGGACCGCCACGCCGCGCCGCCCATGCTCGCGGAGGAACTGGCGCGCGAGGACTATCCGCAAGTGCGGCTCGACGACACGCTCGAGACCGCGCTGGAGAGGTTCGCCGGCCACCCCTTCGAGCGGCTGCCGGTGCTCGACGCGGACGGTGCCCTGGCGGGCGCGCTGTACAAGTCCGACGTGCTGCTCGCCTTCAGCGGCGGCGTCGCCTCCGAAGCCGGTTGACCGCCATCGGCGGCGGCTTCACCTCGGCAGCAGCCACTCGGGCCAGTGGAAGACGTCGGCGGGGAAGCCCCTGCCCGTGCTCGGACTGCGCAGCGCCCTCTTGAGGCACAGGTCGAACAGCCACGGGTTCCAGCCGCGCACCTCGTCGAGCGCGAGCGCGTCCTCGCGCGACAGCAGCCCGTCCTCGACGAGCCGGTCGATGTCCCACAGGATGTCGAAGCACGGCAGGGGCCAGTCCGAACCGTCGAGGAGCCGCGGGTGCAGGTCCTCCCGCTCCAGCAGGACGGAGAGCACGTGGCTGCGGTCGTATTGCGGCGTCGCCGACAACTCGCCGTGCAGCAACCCGCGACTGGCCGGTTCGTCCATGAGCCGCAGCCAAAGTTCGAACGACGAACGCCTGGCGCGCGCGGGATCGTCCAGGTCCTCGTTCCCGCCCGCGCTGCCGCAATGGGCCGCGATCACGCGCACGCCCATCGACAACGGCAGGCGCAGGCGCAGCGGATTGCCCAGCTCCTGGAGCATGTCCGCCTCCACCGCTCGCTCGTGGCCGATGTGCGTGAGCAGCGACATGTCCAGCTCGACCAGCTTCTTGTAGTAGGGCCGGATGCGTTCGTCGGCGGGATCCATGCCCTGCGCGTTCGGCAGCCACTTCACCAACCGCACGCCGAAGCGCGCCATGCGCTCCAACCTCGCCAGCGCGTCCGGCGCGTACGGATGCACCGATGCCACGGGCACGAAGCGCGCGTTGACGCGCGCGTACTCGACCACGAAGTCGTCAGGAACGAAGAACTCCGTCTTGTCCTCGTCGACGAGCCCGTCGGCGGAGTAGTGGCGATCGAAGGCGAGGATGGCGCAGCGCCCCGCCCCGGCCGAAGAGACCATCGCGTCAAGGCGACTCATCCATTGCGTGGCGGCGAAGGCCGGGTCGTCCACGCCGCCCGCGCCGGTGAAGGCCAGGAACTGCGCGTGCTTGATCGGGTGGCGCCACGACAGGAGTTCCGGGTTGACCCACGCGCCGGACCAGTCGCCTTGCAGGCCGGCCACGTGCGCATGGCCGTCGACGCGCCGCGACAGGTCGAGGCCCTCCAGCGAACGACGCACGATCTCCCGCGCTCGCGCGGGCGCGTCGGCCTCGAAGCGTCGCGGGTCGTCGTGCTCGGGACGACCGAGCGACACGAGCGCCAGCGGCACGAGCCACCACCACAGCCATGCCAGCACCCCGAGCACCGCCAGCGCGCGCACGACGCGGCTGATCCAGCGCCGCAATCGCGCCTCGAGGTCCTCCTTGCGACGCGCCTGTTCCATGGGCGCAGAGGTTAGCAGTCGCGCGCTCGCGTCCCCACCTCGGCGGCGCGGTCGTGCGCGAGTTCGCGGCGAGGTCCTTGCGTCCGCCTCGTCGGGCGCGGAAGGTCTGGGCGTGGGAACTGCACGGATCGGCCTGCGAGACGCGGCCTTGCTGACGATGGGCGGCATCGTCGGCGTGGGGATCTTCTACAACCCCTCGCGCGTCGCCGAGCTGTCGGACTCGCCGCTGCACGCGCTCGCGCTGTGGGCCTTGGGCGGGTTGGCGGCCTTGTGCGGCGGCGCCACCTTCGCCGAACTGGGCGCGCGCCTGCCGCAGGCCGGCGGTTGGTACGTCTACCTGCGCGAGGCGGTGCATCCGCTGGTGGCGTGGCTCTTCGCCTGGGCGGTGGTGGGAGTCGTCTCGACCGGCGCCATCGCCGTGGTCATGACGATCGCGCTGCACAACTTCGCCGCGCTTTGGCCCGCGCTCGGAGGCCCCGCGACGACGGAGGGCCGCGCGGCCGCTTCCGCGGCGATCGTCGTCGCCACGGCCGTCGTGGCTTGCGGAGTGCAGGCAGGAGCGCGACTGCAAAGCGCGCTGATGGCGCTCAAGATCGCCGCCATCCTCGCCTTCGTGGCGGGCGCGTTCTGGTTGGCGGCGCCCGCCTCCGCGCCCGAAGAGGTCGTGGTCGCCGAGCGCGCCGGCTCGTGGTGGAGCCGCAGCCTGCAAGGCATGCTGCCCGTGCTCTTCACCTGCGGCGGCTGGCACATGGTCGCCTACTTGGCGCACGAAGTGCGCGAGCCGCGCCGCACCTTGCCGCGCGCGATCGTGCTGGGTGTCGTGGGCGTCGTCGTCCTGTATCTCGCGATCGTGGCCGCGTTCCTGCATGTTCTGGGCCTCGAAGGCGTCGCCGCCGACCGCGACTTCGCCGGACGCGCGGCGGAAGCCTGCTTCGGCCCTTCAGGCGGCGCGTGGCTGCGCGGCGCCATGGGACTGTCGGCGCTGGGGATGATGGTGGTCGTCGTGTTGGCCTCGCCATGGATGGTGGTCGCCATGTCGAAGGATGGCGCCTTGCCGGCGTCGATCGGCGCGCTGCATCCGCGCACGGGCGCCCCGCTGCGCGCGCTCGCGATCCAGGCGACCCTCGCGCTCGCCTACCTGTGGCTGGGCACGGCGGAATTGCTCGTGGAGTCGATCAGCTTCGTGGAGTGGATCTTCCACGGGCTCGTCGTCGTGGCGCTGTTCCGCCTGCGCCGCCGCGATCCCGGGTTCGACGGCTTCCGCGCGCCGACGATCGCGCCGCTGGCGTACTTGGCGCTTGCCGTGTGCATCGTCCCGGGGAACCTGCTGGCCCTGAACCTCGAGGCCGCGGCGATCGGAGGAAGCGTGCTGTTCCTCGCGCTGCTGGCGTGGTTCGCCACGGCGGCTGGTCGGGCGCGCCGACGCGGCGTGGCGGGCTGAGGGCGCGCGCTCACGCGCGGTGGAAGCTGTCGCCGTCGAGCGTGGGAACGCGACTCGCGCACAAGCCGAGCGCCAATCCGAGCATCGCCCAACTGGCGAGCATCGACGAGCCGCCCGTCGAGAAGAACGGCAGCGTCAACCCGGTCAACGGCACGAGGCCGAGGTTGACGCCCGTGTTGACGACCAGGTGCGCGCCGAAGTAGATGGCGATGCCCGTCACGGCGAGCCGCGAGAAGCGGTCGCGCAAGGCGCTCGCGCTGCCGAACAGCGAGACGACGAACAAGGCGTAGACGAGCAGCACGAGCAGCGCTCCGACGAACCCGCCCTCCTCCGCGACCACCGCGAAGATCGAGTCGCAGTCGCGCTCCGGCAGGTAGGCCGTGCGGTTCGCCACTCCCTCGCCGAGTCCGGTGCCCGTCCAGCCGCCGTTGCCGATGGCGACCCGCGCGTGGTACGCGTGGAACGCCGCGCCGTTCTTCGCCTCGAGCAGGTCCTGCGCGTTCCACGACTCGAGCCAGGTGCGCACGCGCTGCAACTGGTAGTCGTGCAGCAGGAATCCGGTGCCGGCCGCGAGCAGCGCGAGCAGCGGTCCGCCGACGAACAAGGCCGCGTACAGGCGCCACGACGCTCCCGCCGCCCACAGCATGCCGAGGCTGACCGGCACCATGGTCATGGCGGTGCCCAGGTCGGGTTGCAGGGCGGTCAAGGCGATGGGCACCAGCATGATCGGCGCCACGCGCATCCAGTCGCGGCCGCTCTTGAGCTTGGTCGAGGCCAGCGCCGCGGCCAGCGCCAGCACCAGCGCGGGCTTGGCGAGCTCCGAGGGTTGCAGGTCGAAGCCCAGCGGCAGCTGGATCCACCTGCGCGCGCCGTTGCGCACGTCGCCGACGACGAACACGAGCACCATCAGGACCATGGCCGCCAGCCAGATCCGACCCGCGTTGCGCGCCAGCCAACGCGCGCGGGCCGCCAACGCCAGCACGAAGAAGGGCAGGGCGACGCACAACTTCTGCACGTGGCCGCCCCAGTCGACTCCGGCGCGCTGGTGCAGCTCGTCGGCTTCCGCGATGGAATGCACATGGACCATGCCGATGGCGGCCAAGGCCAGCGCCAGCAGCGCGACGTGCCAGTCGAGCTCGAACCAGCGCACGGACTTGAGCGACAGCACGCGCGCCAAGGGATCCTGCCGCTTCGCCTCGCCGCTCATTGGCGCGCATCCTCCACCAGCGCGCGCACGGCCTCGTGGCGCAGGAACTGCGCGACCACGAAGGCCGCCGTGCGGCCCGCGGTCTCGGTCGTGTCGCACAAGTACGCCACGACGACGAAGCGCGGACGCTCGGCCGGGAACCAGCCGCCGATCCAGGCGTGCTTGCGCTGCTTGCCGGCCTGCTTGTCGGCGCGATCGGCCGCCGACAGCCCGGCGTGTTCGCGGATCGGACCGATGTCCGCCGAGCCCGTCTTGGCGGCGAGCCTGAAGCCCAGCGTGCGTTCGTCGAGGCCCTTGCCGTGGGCCGAGCCCGAGGGGTCCTCGACCACGCCCTCCATGGCGGCGCGCACGAAGCCCAGCGCGGAGTCCTCGATCGCCAACGCCCGACCGCGCACGGGCGTTTCGCGTCCGCCGATGCTCGCGACCACGCGCAGCTCCGGCAGCACCCCCGTGGCGAGGCCGCACATGGCGCGCGCCACCTGCGCGGGGGTCGCCTCCACCACCTGCAGGCCGTTCGGGAACCTGACGCGATCGAAGCGCGCCCCGAGCCGATCGAGCACCTTCGCGTCCGACAAGCCGGCATGCAGGCTCCAGTCCTCGCGCGCATCGCCCGCTCCGAATCCAGCCACGTCGAAGGCCCCGGTGGGCGCGCCGAAGCCGAACTCGCGCGCCATCCTCAAGAGGCCCTCGGGCGGGTACTCGAGCCCCATCTGCGCGAAGTAGGAGTTGCACGACACGACGAGCGCCCTGCGCAAGTCGCAGGCGGAGTGCACGCCGTTGCAGGCGATGGAGTCGAAGCGGCCGGTGCAGGGCAAGGAGCGCTTCTCGTCGAACGAGAGGTGGTCCAGCGCCCACGCCGCCACGAAGGGCTTGAACACGCTGCCGGGCGGATTGAAGACCGGACGGTGGAAGACGCGCTCGCGCGCGCTCGAGCGCGCCGGCCCGCGACCGGGCGCCGGCGCGAGGCCGTCGACGCCCGGCTCGGAGGCGGCCGCGAGCACCGCGCCGTCGACGTCGCACAGGATGATCGCCCCCACCGGATGCTCGAACCACAAGGCGTCCGTGTCGTCCCCCAGCGGAGGCGGCACCGGATGCGCCAAGGTCTCCTGCGCCGCGATCTGCAGGCGGGCATCGATCGTGAGCACGACCTCGGCGCCGTCGCGCGGCGCGCTGGAGGCGACGCGCGCAGGACGGGCGCGCTCGGCCAAGCCCTCGACTTCGTGCACGCCGAAGCTGCCGCGCAGCGCCGTGTCGAGCCAGGCTTCGACGCCGCTGCGCCCGACCCACTCCGCCTCGCGCGCGCGGCGGCCGACGACGCCGTCCACGCCCTCGAAGGCCAGCAGCTCGCGCAGGCTGGGCCGGCCCACGCGGCCCAGCAACGCGGACGCGAGCGGCGTGCCGTTGGCGTCCGCGGCCGGACGCCTGCGGCGCATCACCTCGCGCACTTCGAAGCCCGGATGCGCGCGTCGATCGCGCACCAAGGCGTGCACCAGTTCGTAGGAGGGCTCGCCGACGAAGACCGCTGGCCGCGAGGCGAGGTCCACGCCCAGGTAGGACTCGTGCTGCAAGGCGCGCGCGATGCGCGCGGGTTGGATGGACCTCGGCCCGTCGCCGGGCTCGCATCCGCGCGCGAACAACCGCTCGACCGCCTCGTCGTGGCGGTCCTCCAAGGTGGTCGCGATCCGCAAGCACGCCTCGACTCCGTCGGGGCCTTCGAGTCCGCGCGCGGATTGCGCGATGGCGCTCCAGCGCTCGCGCGACTCGTCGAGGGACGGTACCGCGCGCGCGTCGACCAGCGGATTGACGGCGAAGGCCTCGAGCAGCGCCAACGCGGTCCACGGCGGAGTCGACTCGTCCGCCAGCGCGTCGGCGGCCAGGTCGCGCCAGTCCTCGTCGACGAAGGGCAGGCCTGCCGTCGGCAGGCCGTCGCGATCGCACGGATCGCCCTCCAAGCACTCGTCGAGCGCGCGCAGCACGCTCGGCTCCTCCAACGCCCTCCAACCCTCGCGCGCCACCGCGCCGGCGTCGCCGCCCGCGGCCAGCATGCGCGCCAGCGAGTCGAGCAGCGAGCGCTCCATCGCGCGCTCGTCGCGTTCGTTGGCGGCGCGCGCCAACGCGCGAGGAACCAGCACGCCCGCCACCTCCTCGCGCCGCCGCGCCGCCCGTCCCGCCAACCAGCGCGCGTGGCGCGCGTCGTCGAACCGCAAGGCGCGCGCCAGGAAGCGCGTGTCGAGTTCCTCGACCAGCACGCGCGTCGGCAAGCGCGACGGCTCGAAGCCCAACGCCAGCGCGAACATCGCGTCCGCCTGCGCGTCCTCGCGGGCTTCGCGCAGGGCCTGCATGCGCGCCAGGAGCCGCTCCTCGGGCGCTCCGCCCGAGGAGGCGGCCGACGCGTCGACCTCCTCCTCGCCGCGCAGCGACAAGCCGTCGGAATCGATGCGCAGCGCCAGGGCCGCGAACTGCCGCGCCTCGCGCGCGAAGCGCCTTTCGACGGACTCGCGCAACGCCCCGGGCTCGACCCCGCGCAGCCGCGCCACCAATTCGAGCCACGTCTCGCGCACCGGCCCTTCGCGCCGCAGCAACCGCACGGCGCGCTCCTCCTCGCGCGTCGCCTCCAGCAGGCGGAGCGCGTAGAAGCGCACGTCCGAGGCGCGCGACGAGCGCCACTCCATGCGCGGCTCGGCCGAGGCGTCGAGTCCGAGGCGCTCCAACGCCGCGCCCTGCGCCCACGCGTCGAGTTCCGCCGGACTGCACTCGAGCAGTCGCGTCGCCGCCACCGCGCCGGTGCTCCACGCCTCCAAGTAGCCGACGCCGCGGCCATGCAGGGCCGACCACGCGTGGGCCGCCTGGCCGAGCGCGCTGCCGCGCCGCCAATCGCGCTGGATCCACTCGACCTGCCAGCGCTCCTCGTCCTCGGCGAGCACCGCCATGTCGCGCGTGTAGATCGTGCCGCGACGCGCGGGCACGACGCGCGTCTCGCTGGTCATCGCGGCCGCCTGGCCCGCCCACAGCTCGCGTTCGTGCAACTGGATCTGGGCCAAGCGCGCGACGACGGCGCCCAAGGCCAGCAGGAACACGGCCACGAGGGTGCGTTGGCGCCAAGCGCTCATGCGGCCCTCCGCGCCAAGGGACCGAGACCGGGCAGGGCTTGGAGCAGTCCGCCGAGCAGCAACGCGAAGAGCCCGCTGCCGACGGCCGAACGGAGCGCATCGACGCCGGCCGCCATGGCGAGGCCGCTCGAGCCGTCGTCGGCCGCGAGGTGCGACAACGCCGACAGGCCCCCGAGCCAGAGGCTGGCGAGCGCGGCGGCGAGCGCGCGTCCGGCGGGGCCGGCAAGGTCGAACGCGCCGCGCGCCACGAATGCGCCCCACGCCACGCAAGCCGTCCCGGCGACGACCACTGCCGCTGGTTCGGCGGCGACGATGCCGCGCGCCCACAGCAGCGCGGCGCAGAGCCACCATCCGTCGCGGTCCTCGGCTCGCGCCAGCACCGCCAGCGCCGCCACCAAGGACAGATTCGGCGTCCAACCGCCGAGGTGCGGGCGCGCCGCGGATTCCAGCAGCGCGAGCCACGCGAGCACGCACGCGAACAACGCGATGGAGAGCCAACGCACGGGACTCATCGCGCCGCGACCTCCGGCGACTGCGCGCCCTGTTCAGTCCACGCGAGGCTCGGCCGCGTCGTTCCTTCCGCGTGCGCGATGCGCAAGGCGCGACCGCCACCGGGCTGGGGCAGCAGCTCGCCCACCAGCAGGGCAGCGGGCACGCCGCGTTCGCTGCCCGCGGTCCACACCGAGACGGACGCGTCGGGCGCGCGCTCCATGGCCGCGCGCAGCCGCTGCAAGGCCGCCACGTCGCAGGCGAGCAGCACGGAGCCGGGGTCGACGCGGCCCGCCCCGCGCAAGCTGCCCAGCGACACGACGCGCGCGGCGTCGACGACGGCAAGCGCCTCCACGGCGCAGCGCGGGTCCTCCAGCAGGGCCACGTCCGCCACGCCGCTCGCGACGCGCTCGACGCGGCCGCGCAGCCGCAGTCCGTCGGCCACGGCCGCACCCACGCGCAGTTGTCCAGGATCCTTGACACGCTGGACCGAGCGGCCGGGTGTCGCCGCGCGGCGCGCCACGGTCTCGAGCTCCATCCAGCGCCGCGGATCCAGCGGGTCGCGCGCATCGACGCGCGTGGCGGCGTCCTGCGTCGCGCGCGGATCGACGAGGATCGCCAAGTGGTGCAGCCCGTGCTCCCAATCGAGCTCGGTGCGCACGCCCGGCGGCAGCGCTGCTCCACGTCGCGGCGCGCGCAGTTCGCCCAGCAAGTAGCCGTTGGCGCGCTGCGCGCTGGCGAGCTCCGGGCCATGCAGCGCGGCGGAGCCGCTGGCGGATTCCTGCACGCGCACGAGCGCGCCGTCGAGGTCGTGGTCGTCGAGGGCCCAGGCCGCCAGCAGCGCGGCGCCATCCTCGGAAGGCGCGCGGCGCAGGCCGCCGACGACGAGGCGGGCGACCTCGTCCTCCGCGCGCGCCACCGCGCCCACCCGGTGGTCGCGCGCCGTGGCGAGTTCGATCTCCCACTCGCCATCGCGCTCGGCCGCCACGCGACCGAGGTAGTGCCCTCGGAGCGTCGCGGGATCGCCGACCCGCACGGCGAGATGGTCCTCGGCCCGCACCAGCACGCGATCCGGCGCTCCCGGGACGCGCGCCACGACTTCGCAGGCCACGAAGGCGCGTCCTGCGCGCAACTGCGCCTCGTCGGGCAGCACGTTTCGCGCATACAAGGCCCGCACTTCGCGCGATGCCGCCTCGAGTTCCGCGTCGGCGGCCCGCACCTCGCGACCGAACTCGAATGGCGCGAGGACGGACGCGATGGAGGCCGATGGCGCGAGCAGCCACGCGCAGGCGCGCTCCAACCCTTCCACCCGCCGCAAGGCGAGGGCGCACAGCGCCAGTAGCGCCACGAACTGCAGCGTGCGCGAGCGCAGCCAGCCGGTCACGATCGAGCCTCCGCCCGCCCTCCCCGCGTCCGCGCCGCGCGAGGCGTGTAGCGCGCGGCGCCGCGTCGGTTGCTCAGTCGTCGTCGCCCGACGACAAGACGGGCGCGAACACTTCGAGGTTCTCGAGGAACACGCCGGTGCCGCGCGCCACCGCCGTCAAGGGATCGTCGGCCACGCGCGCCGGGATGGACAGCGACTCCGAGATCGCCTCGGGCAGGCCGTAGAGCAACGAACCGCCTCCGCAGAGCGTCAAGCCCTGGTCGACGAGATCCGCGGACAACTCGGGCGGCGCCTCTTCGAGCACGCCGCGCACGGCCTCGCAGATCTGCCGCACCGGCGCGGTCAGCGCCTCGCGGATTTCGATCGAGGTGACCGTCGTCTTGCGCGGCAAGCCGGTCACGCTGTCGCGCCCCTTCACCTCCATCGACAGCTCGGTCTTCATCGGCCAGGCCGAGCCGATCGTCAACTTGATGCGCTCGGCCGACTGCTCGCCGATGAGCAGGTTGTGGTGGCGTCGCAGGTGGTTGATGATCGCCTCGTCCATGTGGTCGCCGGCGACGCGCAAGCTCGTCGCCACGACCATCTCGCCCAGCGCCAGCACCGCGATGTCCGTCGTGCCGCCGCCGATGTCGATGATCAAGGAACCATGCGGTTCGCGCACGGGCAGGTCGATGCCCAGTCCCGCCGCCAAGGGCTCGTCGATCAGGTACACGTTGCGCGCGCCCGCGCGTTCGGCGCTGTTGATCACGGCGCGCCGCTCGACGGCGGTGATGCCGACGGGCACGGCGATGACGACTCGCGGCTTGACCCAGTTGCGCCCGGCGTGGACCTTCGTGATGAAGTAGCGCAGCATCTTCTCCGTCACGTCGAAGTCGGCGATCACGCCGTTCTTCAACGGACGAATGGCTTCGATGGTGCCGGGAGTCTTGCCGAGCATCGCCTTGGCTTCGATGCCGACCGCCATGCCGTTGTTGAGCACTTCGCCGGTCGACTTGTCGACGGCGACGACGCTCGGTTCATTGAGCACGATGCCGCGGCCGCGCACGCTCACCAGCGTGTTCGCCGTGCCGAGGTCGATGCCCATGTCGACCGAGAAGCGGCCTAGGGCCCATTGCAGAGGTTTGAAGACCGAGCTCATCCGGTGCCGTTCTCGCGGGGCCTGCGGCGCGTGATCCCGCGCGCGACCCTGACCAGTCGGAGTCTAGCGGTCCACGATGCGCGATCAAGCCACCGCAAAGCGTGCGACTCGGCACGATCCCGCGCCTCTGATGCGTGTCGACGAGGCGAGGCAGCAAGTCGCAATGAACGCCTTCGCACGAGAATCCGTCCGGCGCACGCCTGCCTGCGGGCTGCGGTGGCATGCCGCGCACCGGTGCCCGCACCAAGACGATGGCCGACTCGTGACTCGCGGTGGATCTGGCTGGGTGCGCGGGCAGATGCGCGCCGACGGGATTCGGACCGCCGACTCGCCCTCGGCCCTAGACGCCGCGTGCCCGTCGCCCAGTCGCCGAAGTCGTTCGCGGTCGGATGGAGGCGCGTGAGGTCCAATGCCGACCGGAGACACGATGGCTCGCGCTGGCGCCGAGCCGGACTGGGGGCAACCAAGTGCGACCACCCCGGTGGGTGGCGCGACTTGTGCGCGCCGCGCGCGGCGTCAGCCACGGCGTGGGGATGCACGGCGTGGGGATGTCCGTTAAAGCACCCAGGCCAGCGTGTGCTGGCCTGGGATCTGGAACCGATTCCGGGACCGCATCGGTGGAGAGGCGGTCGGGCTGGCGTGCGCCAGCTTGGTCATGCGGAGCGTCGAGTCGAGTGCGGCGTCGCGGGGAACACCGTGCTCGGCCGAGCGTCGCTCAGGAGAAAGCGTTTCTCAAGAAAGCGTGTCTCAAGAAAGCGTGTCTCAGAAGAACACGCCCTTGCCGAAGGCCGCCGCGGAGTACATGTCCATCACGATGATGGCCGCGACGAGGGTCAGGGCAGTGAAGATCTGGACCGCTTCGACCATGCCGAGGCCGGGGCCGGACGGCTTGGCTTCCGCTGCCGCTTCGGCCTTGCCGGCCTTGGCGCCAGCGGTGCGGGAGGTGCGGGGAGTCGCCATGTGCGTAGGTCTCCTGTCGATCTTGGTGGGTTCGATCGTCCGTGCGGGATCGATCGGAGTCGTTGGTGGATCGTCAGCCTGCGCCGATCACAGACGCGTCGCCGCGCCGTCGCCTTGACGGATCGACTGGCCGGGGACCGTGCGGGTCAGGATGGCCGAGCACATGGTGTCGTGCACGAACTCGACGCGCGCTTGGCCCTTGTAGACCTTGCCGTCGTAGATCTCGAAGGTGTAGCCGCGCTTGACACCATCGTTCGAGCCCTTGTTGATGGCGACGAGGCCCGGCTCCACGGCGGTCGAGATCTCGAGGATCGCGCCCTTGATGTCCTGCATCGAAGCGAAGTCGCTGACGCGAGCGCCCGTGTTGGCGACCAGCGTGGCCAGTTCGGCCTCGAGGCGACCGATGTCCTTCGAGGAGACTTGGGCGGCCTTCTCCATGTCCGCGATCATCGAGTTGGCCGTCTCGAGGGCGGCGTTCTTGTCGGCGGCGTCCTTCTCGGCGGCCATCTGGGCCTCCGTGGCGGAGCGCGCCTTGTCCTCGGCGTCGCGCTGGGCGGCGATGGCCTTGTCGCGCTCGCCCTGGAGCTTCGACTTGCTGGCTTCCATCTCGCCGAGGGTGGCCGAGATCTTCGAGACGTCGGCGCGCAGCTGGCCGTTCTTCTGCGACTCGCTGTCGTAGTCGGCCTTGTTGCGCTCGGCCAGACGGCGCGCTTCGTCGCGCTCGTTCTGCAGGGTGTTCTTGGCGGTGGCCAGTTCCTGGCCCTCGGCCTTCAGCTTGGCGACATCGGCCTCGAGCGCCTTCTTGGAGGCGGCGTGAGCCGAGGTCTCCTGCTCGTACTTGGCCTTGAATTCCGCGTTGGTGTTGTACGCGTTGTAGGCCCAGCCGAAGAACGCGCCGGCGAGGACGAGGTTGAGGACGATGAAGATCTTTCCGAGGGAGCTCATGCCTGGGGTTCTGGCTGGTGGTTCGTCGCGTCCGCGAGGCGCCGCGGGGGGATCCTCGGGACGCGTCCGGATGCTGGGGGGGCGGGTGCAGGTCGACCTTGGGCGTCGCGGGTCGCCAGCGGTCCTCGAGGAGGGCGCGGGGAACACGCGGCGCGGCAGGCAGCCGGCCGGTCACCGCAAGCCTTGCCGAGCCAAGGACTTGCGTCAGTCCTTGCACACGACGCACTTACGGTGGTTCGGGAGTGTAGGAAGCGCCCTGCCCCATGTCAAGGAAGGCTCGGCATCTGCAGAGCCTTGCTTGGCAAGGGTTTGGCGGGCCCTACTCCCGTCGGCGCCTCAGTACCGCCCCGGCGGCCAGAGGTAACAAGAGGAGCAACCACGGGGCCGCCGCCAAACCGAGCAAGATCCCCTCCCGCAGCCGCAAGTAGAGCGTGCGCTGCTCCTTCCGCGCCGGCACCGGGAGGTCGACCGCGAGGCTGCCGGCGACCATGCGGTCGCGCCCGTCCACCCGCAGCACCTCGACCGCGCCATCCGGCCGCACGAGCGCCGTCAACCCCGAGTTCGTGGCGCGCACCATCGCCCGGCCGGTCTCCACGGCGGCGACGCGGCTGAAGGCGAGCATCTGGTCGTACTCGAACGACTCCTCGTACCACGCCTCGTTGGAGGCGACGAGGTGCAGTTCGGCCCCCGCTCGCGTGGCAGCCACATAGACATCCTCGAAGCTGTTGTCGAAGCACACCGTCGCCGAGGCGCGCACGACGCCCGCGCGCAGCGGCAGCTCGATCAGCCCCGAGCCGGAATCGGCGACGAGATCCGGCAAGTACCCGGCCAAGGCCAACGCACCTTCGCGCACGAGGCCGATGCGCTCGAGGCCGGCCAAGGATTCGGCGCCGGGCACCAAGTGGCGCTTGGCGGCTTGGCCGACGCGGCGGCCGTCCTTCCACGCGACGATGCTGTTGCTGCGGCGCACCGCGCCCTCGCGCAGGCACAACTGCTCCGCGCCCGAGACGAAGACCACGCCCTCCCCCAGCAAGGCGCCCCCATCCCCCTGCAGCACGTCCAACAGGGCCGCCTCGTTCTCGCGCAGCGTGCGCAGGTCCTCGGGTCGCGGCTGGTAGCGCGCCCAATCCGGCGCGCGCGCTCCACCCGCCACCGCCGCCTCCAGCTCGGGTTCCGCGAGCAAGTAGGGCAGCATCGTCTCGCCCCAGGCGACGAGCTCGACCGGTCCGTGGCGCGCGAGCCCGGCGCGCGTCAGCTCCAGCGAGTCGGTGAACATCTCGCGCGCCGAGAGCGGGTTCATCTTGCGGCGCTGCTCGAACGCGGGTTGCACCAGCAAGGCGCGTCCCGCCACGCGCGTTTCGACCGGGGAGGCGAGCCATCCGGCTCCCGCCCAGCCCGCGAGACCCGCGACGCAAATGAGGATCCCCGTCGCGCAGTCCGCGGCGTGGGCGCGCCCGCGCCACGCTTGCGCCACGCCGCCAGCCGCGGCGAGCAGCAGGAATCCCGCTCCGGCCGCGCCGACCACCTGCACGGGCGCCAGCCAGCCATCGGGGCCCGCGTAGTGGTGCGCGACGCGCATCCAACCGAACGCGAAGGGCGGCTCGAGCTGCGTGCGCAGCACCTCGAACGACGCGAAGGAGAGGGCGAAGGCGAGGCCCGCTGGCACGCGCGCGGCCAGGATGCGGGCCACCGCGGCGGCCGACGCGTAGTACAAGCCCGGCACGATGGCGACGGCGAGCAAGGTCAGCCACAGCACCTTCGTGCTCCAGAAGCACTGCGCCGACAAGCCGACGGCCGCCGCCAGCCAATCGACCCACAAGCGCGCGCCTCTCCAACCGGCGCGTCCCGCGCGTTGCGGCGCCAAGGTGGCGAAGGCGAGCCAGATCCAACCGAGGCTGGCGCAGGCGATGGCGAGTCCCGGCGCCGCCACGCCGGGATTGCCCAGCCACAGGAAAGTCCATGCGCCGAGCAGGTGCGCCAAGCGCGCGACCGCGCCGAGGGGCGCGATGGCGGGTTCGTGGACCGTCCGGCTCACGACGGGAGCGGTCGCCACTCGAGCACCTCGCCCTCGGAGACGACGCGGCCGGGTTCGACGATGGCGAGGCCTTGGGCGCGCGAAAGCTCGACGATGTCCGCCGAACTGGTCCACGCCAAGGGCACGAGCTCGTCCGCGCCATCCGCGGCGCGCACGACGCGCACCGGCAGGTTCTGCTGGCGGTCGTTGGGCTTCGTGGGCCCGCCGCGCCAACGGCCGGTCAGCCGCGCGTCCTCCCACGCATCGACGCCCTCGGCCTCCAGCTTCGCCAAGGCCGGCCGCACGAACACCTCGAACCCGATCAGGCACGACACGGGATTCCCCGGCAAGGCGAAGACGGGCGTCGGCCCGCACATGCCGAACCACAGGGGCTTGCCGGGCTTGATCGAGACCTTGTGGAAGACCGGCTCGAAGCCGACCTTCTCGAGCACGCCGCCGACGATGTCGTACTTGCCCATCGACACGCCGCCGGTCGTGATCAGGACGTCGCAGCGCGACAGCACGGCGCGCACCACGCGCTCGAGCTGGCTTTCGTCGTCGGGGACGATGCCGAGGTTCTCGACCTGCGCACCGCATTCCTCGAGTCGCGCCGCCAAGTAGTAGGTGTTGCCCTCGCGGATCTGCCCGTTCCTCGGGATGGAGGAGACCGGCACGAGCTCGTCGCCCGTGGTGAGCAGCGCCACGCGCGGCCGCGGACGCACAGGCACGTACTCGCAACCCACGGCGGCCAGCACGGACAGGTCGATCGCGGTCAGGCGCTTGCCAGCCACCAAGGTCGTCTCGCCCTTCTTGAGGTCCTCGCCGACGCGGCAGACGTGCTGCCATGGCCTGGGCTTGTCGTCGAGCTGGACCACCTCGACCGCGTCGCCATCGGCGGACTCGCCGTCGGCGGGGGCGGGGCGGCGACTCTTCTCCACCATCACGACCGCGTCGCAATCGGCGGGGACCTCCGCCCCGGTGTAGATCGCGACGCACTCCCCCGGCCCCACGGCGCCGGGGTAGGGCATGCCGGCCTTGGATTCCCCCACGACCCGCAGGCTGCGCGGGCCGTACGGGAAATCACCGCTGCGCACGGCGTATCCGTCCATCGCGCTCTTCTCGAAGGGCGGCAGGTCGAGGTCCGAGACCACGTCGGAGGCCAGCACCCTGCCGCGGGCCTTGTCCAATCGGACCGCTTCCGCGGCGGCGGCGGGGACCAGCCTGTCTAGGATGGTGGACAGGGCTTGGGTGGGCGTCAGCAATCGGGCGGAGTCTAGCCTGCGAAGACTCCTGCGACGATCCCCTCCCGACCCCACACACACGATGATCCCCTCCGACTCCCACGCGGACGCGGCAGTCCGTTCCCGTCCCCGCCATGCGCTGCGCGCCGCGCTGCTCGCTCTCGGCCCGTGGGTCGTCGCGCTCGCGAGTTGCGGCCCCGGCCCGGGAGCCGGGGCGGAGACCTCCGGGCCGAAGGTGCGCGAGGCCACGCGCGTGCGCACCAGCGCCGTCGAACGCCGCGAGATGGTGCGCACGGTGGAGACGACGACCACGGTGGAGAGCGAGCGCGAGGTCAGGTTGCAGCCGCGCGTCGCCGGCGTGGTCGTGGCGCTGTTCGTCGAGGAGGGCGACCAGGTCAAGAAGGGCGACGTGCTGCTCGAGCTCGATCCCGCCGTGGCGCAGAACTCGCTCGCCGACGCGCGCGTGCGCCTCGCGGAAGCCGACGACTCGATCAAGAAGGCCGACCTCGCCGTGGTCGAGGCCGAGGCGCGCCTCGCCAAGCTCAAGCTCGAGCACGAACAGAAGGTGCGCGAGCACGACCGCAACGACAAGGCGGGCCTCGTCTCGGCGCAGCAACTGGACTCCCTGCGCGTGGCGCGCGACGCGGCGGCGAGCGAGCTGGAGAGCGCGCGCCTCGGCATCGAACGGGCCAAGGCGGAGACCTCCAGCGCGCGCATCGCGCGCGAAAAGGCGGCGCTGGCGCTCGAGCGCGCGCAGCTCGACCTCGCCTGGACGCGACTCGAGGCGCCCTTCGACGGGCTGGTCGCGGCGCGCACGGCCCGCGTGGGCGACTCGATCGGCGCCTCCACGGCCGCCTTCACGCTGACCGACGCCTCGGACCTCGTTTGCGTGCTGCACCGCCCGCAGCGCGAGTTGGCGCTCTACTCCGGCGCCAAGCAGCCGCTGGAGATCCACGCGCGCGCCGAGGCGCTGCCCAAGGCGCTCTTCCGCGGCGCGCTCAAGCGCATCTCCCCGGCCATCGATCCGGCGAGCGGCAGCTTCCGCCTCGTCGTGGCGCTGGACCCAGCGGCGGAGGCGGAGGAGGCGGGACGCCTGCTGCCCGGCATGCTGGTGCGCGTCGAGATCGTCGTCGAGCGCCATCCCGACGCGCTCGTGGTGCCCAAGCGCGCCCTGCGCCGCGAGGGCGACGAGGCGCTGGTATACCTCGTCGAGGGTGGACGGGCCGCGCGCGTGATGGTGCGCGAGGGCTTCACGGACGACGAGCACGTCGAGATCGTGCCCGAGGGCCGTTCGATCGAGCCGGGCGCGCGCGTCGTGGTCGTGGGCAACCGCGAGCTCGAGGACGGCGCCGAGGTGGCCGAGGAAGCCGCGGCCGGCGGGGCGCCTGTCAAGCAAGGTTGACAGGGTGCCCGGCGAACCCCGAGACGGCGGCCTGCTGCAGGCGCTCCTGAAGCTCGTCGTGGCGCGGCCCGTGGCCGTGTCCATGGTCGTGCTGGCGCTGCTCGTGTTCGGGGCGCTGTCCTTCCTCAAGCTCCCGGTCGACCTGCTGCCGCAGATCGGCTATCCGACGCTCACGGTGCGCACGACCTGGCCGGGTGCCGCGCCCGAGGACGTGGAGGATCGCGTGTCGCGCCGCCTGCAGGAGGCGCTCTCGACGCTGCCGCGGCTGGTGCGCGCCACCTCGACCTCGCGCGCCGAGACCAGCGATGTCGTGCTCGACTTCGAATGGGGCGCGGAGATGGGCTTCGCCGTGCAGGACGTGCGCGACAAGCTCGACGGCGTGTTCCTGCCGCCGGGCGCGGAGAAGCCGCTGATTCTGCGCTACGACCCCAACCTCGATCCGGTGCTGCGCCTCGCGCTGGTGCGGCCCGACGGGCGCGGCGGCGAACGCGACCTGGTGCGCCTGCGCTGGATCGCGGAGGAGCGCGTCGAGCGCGAGTTGGAGGCGATCCCCGGCGTGGCGGCGGTGCAGGTGCGCGGCGGACTCGAGGAGGAGATCCGCGTGCGCGTCGACCCGTTCAAGAGGGCGGCGCAGAAGCTCGACCCCGCGCTGGTCGCCACGCGCCTCGCGCAGGAGAACCTCAACGCCTCGGGCGGCCTGGTGCGCGAGGGCTCGACCGAGTACCTCGTGCGCACGCTCAACGAGTTCCGCGACGTCGAGGAGATCGCCGACCTCGTGCTCGAGCGCAGGAACGGCGCGCCGATCCGCATCCGCGACGTGGGCGTGGTCGAGCGCAGCCACGAGGAGCGCGAGGTCGTCACGCGCCTCGACGGAGGCGAGGCCGTGGAGGTCGCCATCTACCGCGAAGCCGGCGCCAACATCGTCGAGCTGGTCGACGCCGTGCGCGCGAAGGTCTTCGGGACGAGCGAAGAGCGCCGTCGACTCGCGGAGCGCGAGGCGCGGGGCGAGCGCGGCCCGCCGTCCTTCGAGGACGCGCGCGCGCTGCGCTTCCTCGCCTTCCAACTCGCGGACGAGGCGCGCATCGAGGTCCTGTCGGACCAGTCGACCTTCATCCGCGATTCGATCGAGGACGTGGAGGATTCGGCCTGGATCGGCGGCCTGCTGACGATCTTCGTCATCTGGCTGGCGCTGCGGCGCTTCCCGCCGACCTTGGTGATCGCCCTCTCGATCCCCGTCTCGGTGGTCGTGACCTTCGCGCCCATGCACCTCGCCGGCGTGTCGCTGAACATCATGTCGCTGGGCGGCCTCGCGCTCGGGATCGGCATGATCGTCGACGCCTCGATCGTCGTGCTCGAATCGGTCATGCGCCGGCGCGAGCTGGGCGACCCGCCCCTCGAGGCCGCGGTGGCCGGCACACGCGAGGTCGCGGGCGCGGTGACGGGTTCGACGCTGACCTCGATCGCGGTGTTCGCCCCCATCGTGTTCGTGCACGGCGTCGCCGGCCGCATCTTCGGCGACCAGGCGCTGACCGTGGTCGTGTCGCTCGTCGTGTCGCTCGTCGTCGCGCTGCTCGTGATCCCCGTGCTGGCCGCCTCGCGCTTCGCCTCGGGCGAACCTCCCGCGCCGGCCGAGGAGCCTCCTCGCTGGTTCGACGGCGCGTCGTGGCGCGCGCTCGCGCACTGGCCGCGCATCGCGGCGCGACTGCCGGGCGCGGCGTTCTTCGGGCTGCTGCGCGCGCTGGCGCTGCTCGTCGGCGGCGGGGCGCGCGTCGTCGGCTGGATCTTCCGACCGCTACTGTGGCTGCACGACGCGGGATGGAGCCGCGTCGAACGCGCCTACCCGCGGCTGCTCGGCGCCGCCATCGACCGCCCGTGGCTCGTCGTGCTGCTCTCGGCGCTCGCCTTGGCGGCGACGGCCATCGAGGCGCGCAAGCTGGGCGTCGACCTCCTGCCGGAGATCCACCAGGGCGAGTTCACCGCCAAGGTGCAGCTCGACGCGGGCACGCCCCTGGCGGCGACCGACGCGGTGCTCTCGGAGATCGACGCGCGGGTGCGCGCCCTCGAAGGCGTGGCGCTGACCGCCGTGGTCGCGGGCGTGGAGCGCGACGCCTTGACCACGGAGGCGGAGGGCAAGCACACCGCGCGCCTGACCGTGCGCCTCGATCCCGCGCGCGCGGATCCGCGGGCCGAGGACGCCTTGCTCGAACGCGTGCGCGAAACCGTCGCGTCGCATCCCGCGGTGCGCGGCGTCGAGTTCGCCAGACCGACTCCCTTCGCGCTCGAGGCGCCGCTGGAAGTCGAGGTGCTCGGCTGGGACCTCGACGACATCCGCGCGACCGCCGACGAGGTCGCGCGGCGCCTCGCCGCGGTCGAAGGGCTCTCCGACGTGCGCACGAGCCTGCGCGCGGGCAACCCCGAGGCGCGCATCGTCTTCGACCGCGAGAAGACGCTCGAGTACGGACTCGACCTGCAACGCACCAGCGACCTCGTGCGCGACGCGGTGCTCGGGAAGGTGGGCACGCGCTTCGTCGACGGCGACGACAGGATCGACGTGCGCGTGCTGGGGGACGAGTTCGTGCGTTCGGACCTCGAGCAGGTGCTCGACCTGGTGGTCAATCCCACCGCGGACGCGCCCGTGCGGCTGCGCGACGTGGCGACGGTCGAGGTCGTGGACGGACCGGCCGAGATCCGCCGCATCGGCAACACGCGCGCCGCGGTGGTCGGCGCCGCGGCCTCGGGCGTCGACCTCGGCGGGCTGACTTCGCGCGTCGAGGCCGCGCTCGCCGGCCTCGTGCCGCGGGGCGACACCGTGGTGCAGATCGGTGGCCAGAAGCGCGAGATGGACGAGGCGCAGTCGTCGATGCGGCTCGCGCTGCTCTTCGCGCTGTTCCTCGTGTACGTCGTGATGGCCGGGCAGTTCGAGTCGCTGCTGCAGCCCTTGATCATCCTCGTGACCGTGCCGCTGGCCTTCGTGGGCGTGGTCTGGACCAACTCGGCGCTGGGCATCCCGTTGTCCGTCGTCGTGTTCATCGGATTGATCCTGCTGGCGGGCATCGTGGTGGCCAACGCCATCGTGCTGATCGACCGCATCAACCAGAACCGCGCCTCCGGCATGGACGTGCGCGCGGCGGTGATGGAGGCGGGCGCCACGCGCCTGCGTCCGATCTACATGACGGCCAACACGACCATCATCGGCCTGCTGCCGATGACGGGCTGGTTCGCCTTCGTGCCGTGGATCGGCGCGATGGGCTCGGGGCCGGGCGCCGAACTGCGCGCGCCGATGGCCGTGACCGTCGTGGCCGGGCTTTCCAGCTCGACCGTGCTGACGCTGGTCGTCGTGCCCGCGGTCTACCGCCTGCTGCACCGCCGCCAGGAGCGCGCATGAAGCAGCCGGGCTTCCACGGGGCGCTGGTCGCGCGACCGGTGCTGCTGCTCGTCATGTACGCCACCGTCCTGGTGGTCGGCGTCGCCTGCTACCTCGCGATCCCGCTGCAATTGATGCCCGACGGCATCACCAGCCCCGGACTGCAGGTGTTCCTCTCGAACCCCGGCGCCAGCGCGCAGGAGAACGAGGAGGAGGTGGCGCGCGTGCTCGAGGAGCAGTTCCGCACGCTGCCCGGGATCGAGTCGATCCAGTCGAACTCGTCGCCGGACACCGTGGGGATCTTCCTGCAGTTCCGCGCGGACCTCGACATGGACTGGGCCAAGTCCGAGGTGCGCGACCGCCTGGAGCGCGCCCGCTCGAGCCTGCCCGCCGGGGTCGAGGAGGCCAGCATCTGGTCGTGGAGCCAGAGCGACCTCCCGGCGATGTTCTTCGCGGTGCTGCATCCGGGCGACTCGGATCGCACCGACTTCCTGCTCGACGCGGTGGTCAAGCGCCGCCTGGAGGCGGTCGACGGCGTGGGTCGCGTCGAGGTGTGGGGCTCGCTCGAGGATTCGCTGCGCATCCTGCTCGACGAGGACAAGGTGCGCGCCGCCAACCTCGACCTAGGCCAGCTCGTCGCGCGCCTGTCGGCCGACAACTACGCCTCGCCACTGGGCGAGATCGAGGACGGCGGACGGCGCACGATGCTGCGCGTCGACATGCGCTGGCGCTCGCCGCAGGAGATCGAGGAGCTGCCGATCGGGGGCGGCCTGCGCATCAAGGACGTGGGTCGCGTCGCCGCCGTCAAGAGCGTGCGGCAGAACCTCTTCCGCATCGACGGGCGCTACGCCTACTACGGCGAGGTGCAGAAGGACGGCGCGGCCAACACCGTCGAGACCTGCAAGCGACTGCGCGCCGAGTTCGCGGAGCTGTCCAAGGATCCGCAACTCGCCGGGCAGCTGGAGTTCATGCCGCTCTTCGACCAGGGCGAATTCATCCAGAACTCGCTGGACGGCGTGCGCTCGACCGCCGTCGACGGGGGCATCTGGGCGGTGGTCGTCCTGTTCCTGTTCCTGCGTCGACTGCGCCTCACGCTGCTCGTGGCCTTGTCGATCCCCTTCTCGGTGCTGGTGGCGATCGTCTGGCAGCGCTTCTCCGGCGGCAGCTTCAACGTGCTGACGATGACGGGCATCACGCTCGCGCTGGGGATGCTGGTCGACAACGCCATCGTCGTCGTCGAGAACGTCGTGCGCCTGCGCTCCGAAGGCAAGGCTCCGCTCGAGGCGTGCGCGCGCGGCGCCTCGCAGGTCGGGCTGGCCGTGCTGTTGTCGACCCTGACCTCGGTGGTCGTGTTCGCCCCGATCATGTTCGGCGGCGGCAACCCGACCCTGTCCACGATCCTCGCCGAGCTCGGGCTGCCCTTGTGCATCTCGCTGCTCGCCTCGCTGCTGGCGGCCCTCGTCTTCCTGCCCGTGCAGTTGCAAGGCGCGCTGGGCGACAGGCATCCCCTGCTGCAGCGCGCGGCCGACGCGCTGGCGCCCATCGCCTCCTTGCCCGCCCGCGGCAGCGCGCGGGCGCTCGACGCGTGCCGCGCCGCCGCGCGCGCGCTCCTCTGCGCACTCGCGCTGCCGCTGCGCGCGGCGTGCGCTTCCGCCGCGCGCCTGCGTTGGCTGCTCGCCGCCGGATTCCTCGCGCTGGGCACGCTGGCGACGCTCGACGCGCTGGAGGCGGCGCGGACCGCCGCGCGCCTGCAGCCCTTCGCCACCCCCGGCTGGAGCGCCGCCGACAGCCTGCGCGCTCCGGCCATGGCCGCGGCGCTGTCGCTCATCGCGGCCTTGCTCGCGCTGTTCGTCCTGCCGCGCGCGGCGCGCTCGCTGGCGCGCGAGCACGCGCCGCCCGGCGCGGGCTTCGCCGGGGCCCGCAACCTGCCCGAGCTCATCGCCGCGGCCAGCACGCGCGCGCTGGCCTGGTCCCTGGCGCGGCCCTTCTCCGCCGCGGCGCTGCTGGCCATGGCGATCTTCTCGATCGCCATCCCCGCCTCGCGCATGGAGGTGGCATCCTTCGCGCAGGACCAGAGCCGCGCGCGCGTCAACATCTACGTGCAGCTCGAGGACAACTTCACGCTGGCGCAGGCGGCCGACGAGATGCGCCGCTACGAGGACCTGCTGCAGGCGAAGAAGCCGGATTGGGGCCATGCGCGCGTCTCCAACCGCTTCTCGCGCACGGGCGGTCGCTTGTCGCTGTACTGGGACGCTCCGCAGGCCGAGGAGCGGTTCGCCTCGGTGCAGCGCGAGCTGAAGGAGCTGCTCCCGAAGCTCGCCGGGCACAAGGTGCGCTTCCTCGACGAGGCGACCGACGCCAACGACCGCGAGTCGGTCGTGTTCCGGCTGCTGGGCCCGGACTCCGAGACGCTGCAGGCGGTCGGCGCGCGCGTGGCGCGCGAGCTCGAGGCGCTGCCGGGCGTGTCCGAGGTGCGCACGCCGCTCTCCGACGCGCCGCCGCAGGTGCAGGTGCGCGTGGACTCGGAGCTGGCCAACCGCCTCGGGGTCACGCCGCAGGGCGCGCTGCAGACGATCTCGTGGTCGCTGCGTGGATTCCTGCTGCCGCGCTACCAGGAGGAGGGTCGCGAGACCCCCCTGCTCGTCGAGTACGACTCCGAGCAGGCCGCCGGCCTCGCCACGCTGCGCGAGCTGAAGGTCCAGCAGCGCTCCGCGCCGGTGCCGCTCGCCGCCATCGGCAGCTTCGAATTCGGCTCCGCGCCGCGCAGCATCGCGCGCACGGACGGACGCGCCAGCTTCGACATCGTGGCGCGCGTCGCCGATCCGGCGCTGCGCAACGAAGTCTCCGCGGCGGGGCGCGCGCTGGTCGAGCAGCTCGACCTGCCGCGCGGCCACGAACTCGCGCGGGCCGAGCTGGCCGACGAGCGCGCCGCCGAGGAGCTGGCCGACCTGCGGGCCGCGCTGCTGCTCTCGATCGTGCTGGTGTTCCTGCTGATGGGCATCCTGTTCGAGAGCGTGCTGCTGCCCATGTCCGTGCTCGTCACCATCCCCTTCGCGGTGCTCGGCGCGTATTGGTCGCTGTACTTGACAGGCACGCGCATGGACTCGGTGGGCTGGATCGGGATCATCATCCTCGTGGGCGTGGTCGTGAACAACGGCATCGTGCTGGTCGACAACATCGCGCGCCTGCGCGCGGAGGGGCTCGAACGAGCGCGCGCCATCCTCGAGGGCACGGCGATGCGCGTGCGTCCGGTGCTCATGACCGCGACGACCTCCGTCATCGGCCTCGTGCCGCTGGCGACGACGGAGCCGCAGGGCGAGAGCATCGACTACCGCGCGCTCGCCACGGCCGTGGCGGGTGGACTGGTCGTCTCGACCTTCTTCACGCTCGTGGCCGTGCCGCTTGCGTACGCGCTGGTCGACGACTGGGCGCGCGCCCTGCGCGCGCGCTTCGCGTGGGCCCTGCGTCCCGCGCGGACGACGGCGAGCGCAGCCTCGCCCGGCGGCTGACGAGGCGCGCTTGCCGCGCCTCTCGCCCGGCGGCTAGACTCCTCTCCCGGATCTTTGACGACCCGAGCGGCGCGCGACCCATGCACCAGACGAACGCGAAGAGCGACGCGGACCTGCGCCGACCCGGCACGCGGGCGGCGATCGTCGTGTCCACCTTCCACCACGAGCTGACCGGCGCCATGGCCGATTCCGCGCTGCGCACGCTGCTCGAGCACGGCGCCGATCCGGCCGGCTGCCCGGTGCACCTGGTCCCGGGATCGTTCGAGCTGCCCATCGTGGCGCGCGCCCTCGCGCGGGCCGGACACGACTGCGTCCTGTGCTTCGGGCTCGTCGTCCAGGGCGAGACGACCCACGACCATTGGGTCGCGCAAGGCGCGGTCGAGGGCATCCTGCGCGCGAGCCTCGAGACGGATGTGCCGATCCACCTCGGCGTGCTCACCGTGCGCACCATCGAACAGGCCCGGGCGCGAGCGCTGCCGCGCGCCCAAGGCGGCCAGGACAAGGGCGCCGAGGTCGCGCTGGCCGCCTTGGGCACCCTGAGGACGCTCGACGCCATCCGCGCCCGCAGGACATCCACATGAAGCGCCGCACCCGATCGCGCGAACTCGCGCTGCAGTTCCTCTACCAGCTCGACTTGCTGGGCGACGCGCACCACGCCGAGGCGCGCGCGTTCGTGTCCTCCGAGGAGCTCGACGGGGAGACCGTGCGCTTCGCGCTGGCCTTGATCGAAGGCGTGCGCGGCCACCGCTCGGAACTGGACGCCGAGATCCAATCGGTGGCGCAGAACTGGAACATCTCCCGCATGGCCGTGGTCGACCGCAACGTGCTGAGGCTCGCGGCCTACGAACTGCTGCACTGCGGCGACATCCCGCCCAAGGTGGCGGTCAACGAGGCCATCGAACTGGGCAAGCGCTACTCGACGCAGAACAGCGGAGCCTTCGTCAACGGCATCCTCGACAAGATCATGAACACGCGCCGCCCCGGCGCCGACGCGGCCGCGGCGCCCGCCACGCCCGCCCTCGACGAAGAGCTGCCGGGGGCCGCGACCTTCTCCTCCGACGACCTGTAGGCGCGCGATGGGCCTGTTCGATCGACTGAAGGAGCGCCTCGCCAAGACGCGCGAGGCCATCTCCGACCGCATCACCGGGCTCTTCAAGGGCGGCAGGCCGATCGACGAGGCGCTGCTGAAGGAGCTCGAGGAGCTGCTCTGGACCAGCGATGTCGGACCGCTCGCTTCCGAGTTGTGCGCCGAGCTCGGCCGCCTGCACCGCCGCGGCGAGGTCAAGGGCGAGGACGACGTGCGCGCCGCCCTGCGCCGCATGCTGCTCGAGCGTCTGGGCCCCGGCTCGGGCGAGATCGCGCTGTCGGCCAAGCCTACCGTGGTGCTCGTGGTGGGCGTCAACGGCTCGGGCAAGACGACGTCGATCGCCAAGCTCGCCCACCGCTTCCAGCAGCAGGGCAAGAAGGTGCTGCTCGGCGCGGGCGACACGTTCCGCGCCGCGGCCGCCGACCAGCTCGAGGTCTGGGCGCGCCGCAACGGCGCCGACATCGTGCGCCAGCAGAAGGACGGCGCCGATCCCGCGGGCGTCGCGTGGGACGCGGTTGAAGCCGGCATCGCGCGCGGCGCGGACGTCGTCATCATCGACACGGCCGGTCGCTTGCACACGCAGTCGAACCTGATGGACGAGCTCAAGAAGGTGCGACGCGTGATCGAGAAGCGGCTGCCCGGCGCGCCCCACGAGACGCTGCTGGTCGTCGACGCCACCAACGGCCAGAACGCCATCCGCCAAGCGCAGCTCTTCAAGGAGTCGGTCGAGGTCACCGGACTCGTGCTGGCGAAGCTCGACGGCACCGCGCGCGGCGGAGCGGTCTTCTCGATCCGCGGCCAGTTGGGACTGCCGGTGCGCTACATCGGCACGGGCGAGCAGCTGGGCATGCTGGAGCCCTTCGATCCCGAGGCGTTCGTCGACGCCATCGTCAGCCGCGAACTGGGCGGAGTGGCGGGTTCGGCATGAACGAGGCCGGCGCGGCGACGAGCGGCGCCACGCGCACGGCGCTGTGCGCGCTGCTCGCGCTGCTGCCCGCCTTGGCGTGCGTGCTGCCCGGCGGTCCGCTCTCCTCGGATCCCTTCCCCGCGGAGTCCGGCGCGGGACTCGTCGTGCTCGCGCTGGCGCCCGCCTTGGCGTGCGCGCTGCTCCTGCCCGCGGCGCGCGTGGCCTACTCGCCGCTCTTCCTCGCGGCGCTGCTCGTCGCCGCGCTCAACCTCGCGCGCGCGGACGCCTCCGACGCCGATGCGGGCCGGCGCGCGTGGCTGGCCTGGCTGGCGTTGGCGGCGGCGTTGTGGATCGGCGCGCGCATCGCGCGGCGCATGGACGCCTTGCGCGCAGGGCTCGCGGCCCTCGCCGTGTGCGCCCTCGCGCCCGCGCTCTTCGATCGGGCCGGCGCGCATGCCGGCGTGCTCGGCAACGCCGCGTCGACCAGCGAGGTCGCGCTGTGCGGCGCGCTCGCGGGCGCGGCGCACTGGGCGCTGCGGGAGCGCGCCTCCGCGGAGGGCGGCCGCGTCGGGCGCTGGATGGGACTGGGCGCGTACCTCGCGCTGCTCGCGCACGCCATGCTCGCGCCGGTGCTCTCGACGTGCGTGGCGTCCGCGGTGGCTCTCGCGCTCCTCGCCGCGTGCGCGCGCGGCAAGGCGCGCCTGCGCTGCTCGGCGCTCGCCCTGCTCGCCGTGGTCGCGCTGCTGGCCGCCTTCCCCCTCCGGCAAGGCCCGGCGGCGGCGACGGCGGGTGCGCAGGTCGCCGCGGCGCAGGACGTGTTCGCAGCCGGCCCCGCAGCGGGCGTGCCCGTGCGCCTGCAAGTGGCGCGCGCTGGCTTCGATCTGCTGGTGGAGGATCCGTGGGCCGGCATCGGCACCGGCCAATGGCTGGCGCGCTTCCCGGCGGTGCGCGACCTCGAGGAGATCGAGCGCTCGACGCAGGGCCGCCGACTCGCCGAGGACACGGAGGTCGAGCATCCGCACGACGACTGGCTGCTTCCGTTGTACGAGGGCGGATTGCTCGGCGGACTGCCGTGGATCGCGTTCCTCGCCGCTGGTTGCTGGTGCGCGCTGCGGCGCTTGCGCGGCGACGCGACGCGACCCGAGGGACTCGAGCTGGCGGCCGGCGCCTCCGCGTTCCTCGCCATCGCCATCGAAGGCGCGGCGCGCAGTCCGTGGTTCCACAACCCCGCCGCGGCCACTCCGAGCTTCGTCCTGCTCGGGGCGCTGATGTCCGCTCCCTCCGCCGCGCGCGGCCTGCGTGCGCGCGCCGTGCCCGTCCTGCTCCTCGTGCTCGCCGCCGTCTCGGCCCGCGACGCGCTGGGCTTCGTGCGCCAGGGCGCCGCGCTCGCCGACATCGCGCGCGCAGGTGTCGCGCCCGACGAGGTGCGCGACGCCCTGCAGGCCGCGCTGGAAGCCCGCCCGGATTCGGCGACCGCTCGCACCTTGGAAGCGCGACGCCTGCGCGGCGCGGGCGCACCGCCCGACGTGCAGGAACGCGCGTGGCTGGCGGTGCTCGAGCCGCGCCCCCACTCGATCGAGGCGCTGCTGCGCCTCGGCGCATTGCGCATCGCCGCGCGCGATCCGTCCGGCGCGCGCCTGCGCTACGCGGCCGTGCTCGCCCTCGACGCGCGCCACCCCGTGGCGGCCCGCAACATGCACGCCGTATGCGTCTACGCCGGCGACTCGAGCTGCGCCGACGACGCCTGGTCGCGCCTCGCGGGCCGCCACCCGGACGCCGCATGGCTCGCCACCTTGGCCGCCCGCGCCGCCCTGCGCGGCGCCCCCGACGCAGCCCGCCACGAATGGTCCCGCCTCGGCCCGCCATGGAGCGACCTGGGCCCCGATGCCGCCTTGGCCTTGGCCAAGACGCAGACGGGCGACATCGCCAAGGGCCTCGAAGCCTACGCGCACGCACGCTACGCGGACGACCACGCCGCGACCGGCTCGTGGCCCCTCTGCCTGCGTTCCCTGCGCCAATACCTGCGCGCCTGCCGCGCCTTCGAAGACGACCTCGACCCCCGCGTCGAGCTGCGCGTGGCGGCCGCCCTGTGCCGCGCGGGCGACGTGGATGCGGCACGCGCGAGCTTGGCCGGGCGTGCGGCGACGCGGGAGGAGATGGAGAGCCTGCCGGAGTGGGCGAGGGAGGCGTTGAGGGAGCGAGGGTTGGGGGAGCGACCCTGATTCCGATGCTGGCCCCGATCATTGTGCGCGTCCTGGATCGGTGGCGCGTCGTCGGTGCCACGGCGTGGCGCAGCCGAGCGTCCATGGTTGATGGACAGGGGTGAATGCCGGGCCGTGAAGCCGCATTCGACGCTTCTGGATGGGTTGGTGGAGTTGCGCGTCCCGTTCAGACCGGCAATCGAGGGCCGCACGGCTAGGCGGACGCCACTCGCAGTGGTCCAGCATCAAAGACCTCCGCGATCCCGGCCTCGGTCCGTGTCCGGTCGCTCCATGGCACGCTAGGACCTCTCGCGGGGCCGCTCCCCATCGACGCAGGGGGTCGGCGAGGTGTAGGCCCTTGCCTCGCCGCATCCTGGCTCGGTGGCGATGCCTGTGCGCGTGAAAGGGACATGACGACGTCCGCTCCGCCTGCGTGGCAGGAAGGCCGCGCGTTGCGCACAGCGAAAGGGGCCAGCATCATGCGCCCATGCTCCCCCTCCCCTCCCCCCGCACCCAAGCCCGATGCCACCTCGCCCTGGCGTTCCTCTGGTGCGCCTCCCGCGCCGCGAGCACGCACGGTTGGTGGACCTCGCTCGCGGAAC
>JBKDQQ010000043.1:0-70260 GCA_046341775.1 Planctomycetia bacterium | reverse complement strand
ACCTGCCCGCCGCCCGCGAGCACCGCGTCGGCGACGATGCCCATCAAGCCGACGTTCCCGCCGCCGTAGACGAGCTCGATGCCGCGCGCGGCCATGGTCGCGCCGAGCTCCCGCGCGGCGCGCGCGTACGCCGGGCGCGCGCCGCTCGACGATCCGCAGTACACGGCGAGCGACTTCACTTGCCGGCGGCCTCGGAGGGATCCTCCATCAGCAGTCGCTCGATGGTCGCGTCCTGCAGGTTCAACGCGTTGTCGTGCCAACGCACGCGCCCCGCGCGATCGAGCAGCACCATGTCGGGGATCTTGGCCGATTGCCAAGCGCGCATCGCCGCCTGGCCCACGTCGTGCATGACGGGGAAGGAGTAGCCGCGCGTCGGCAGCCAGGCCCGCACGGTCTCGAGCGTCTGCCCGCGCTGGTCGTCGATCACGCCGACCACCTTGAGGTTGCCGCCGTGCCGGCGGATCAGCTCGAGGATCTGCGGGCGCGCCTTCTCGCAGTTGTCGCACCAGGTCGCGAGGAAGTAGACCAGCACGACCTCGCCCTTCCAATCCTCGAGGCGCAGCGGCCCGCCCTGGGCCCACGCTCCCGACTGCAGCGGCGGCGCGGGCTTGCCGAAGGCCTGCGCGAACGAACGGTAGGTCTGCACCGATTGGTGCTCCTTCTCCTCGAATCCTGCGCTCTTGGGGCCGTGGGTCGCGAGGTAGAGATCCATGTCGGCGATGGCCCCCGCGGCGTCGAGCAGGTGGCGTCGCACGAAGGCGCGCCGCTCGAGCGACTTGCGGGCGTAGCGCGCGTCGCCGGGCCAGCCTTCGCGCGCCAGCGTGTACTCGCGCTCGGCCCCCGCGAGGTCGCCGGAGAACATCAACACCGATCCGCGCAGGTACTGCGCGCGCGCCGCGTGGGGGCTGGTCCGGTCCTTGACGACGACGGCCAGCCGCTCGAGCGCCGTCTGGAACGCGAGGCGCGACTCGGGCGTCGGCACGCCGAGCTTCATCTTCGAGCGGCCGACGGACAGGAGCGCGTTGCCCGCCTCGACCAGCGCCTCCTTGGCGCGCGGCGCGTCGGGGTGCGCCGCGTAGTAGGCCTCGAACAGCGCCGCGGCCGCCTCGTAGTCGGCCTTCGAGCGTTTGGCGACGGCCGCGTCCCACTCCGCCGCGAGCGGGTCGACGCCTTGCTTCGCCTGCGGCGCGGCCGGCGCCGGGCCGCCGCCCTCGAGCTCTTCCGGCGCCTCGACGCATTCCTGCGGCGCCGCGGTCGCCGCGTCCCCGCCGGCGGCTGTCAAATTTGCTTGTCCAGCCGGGATCGAAGGCGCCGGCCGCGCGCCCGAGGCGGTCGCGGGCGCGGAACCGGGCGGCGCGCCCGCGCCACCCTCGGCGCAGGCGGCGCCCAGGAGGAGCGAGGGCACGAGGACGAGGGCGAGGAGCTTCTTCATGGTGTCGTCGCGCCCGAGGCGCGGGCTGGTACCGGGGCCGATCGCCGGAACGGCGTGCAATCCAGCCTAGCGTGCGCCTACGCTCTGCGGCAGCGCGACGCGGCGCTCGCCCCGCGCGCCGCCGCCCCTCCAAGCCCGCACCCCCGCACCGAAAGCCATGTCATCCACGCGCTCGCGACCGCTCCGTCCGCTCCCGCATCCGGGCGCCTTGCTGCTCCTCCTGGCATCCTCCCTCGGCTGCGGCTCCGCCGCCGGCGGGGACGAGGCGTTCCGGCTGGAAGTCGAGGGCTTCCTCGAGCGCTACAACGCGCGCTGGCAGCAGCTCGCCACCACAGCCGCCGAGGCCCAGTGGGCCTCGAAGACGCGCATCGTCGAAGGCGACGACTCGAACATGCGGCGCACGCGCGAGGCGGAAGAGGCGCTGGCGGCCTTCGCCGGCGGCGTCGACACGATCGCCTTGGCGCGCGCCTACAAGAAGCGCGGCCGCGAGCTGCCGCCGCTCGTCGTCCGGCAGCTCGACGCCGTGCTGCAGAACGCCGGAGCCAGCCCGCAGACCGTGCCCGAGCTGGTCGAGCGCCGCATCGAGGTGGAGGCGCGCCTGCAGGAGTCGCTCGACGGCTTCCGCTTCCGCCTCGACGGCGCCGAGACGACGCCCAACGCCCTGGACTCGATCCTGCGCGACGAGCGCGACCTCGAGCGCCGCCGCGCCGCGTGGGAGTCGTCGAAGGCGGTCGGCGCGGCGTTGAAGCCCGACCTCGTGCTGGCGCGCGGCCTGCGCAACGACGTCGTGCGCGCCTTGGGCCACAAGGACTTCTTCGCCTACATGGCGGCCGAATACGGCATGACCACCGAGCAGTTGGCGGCCAAGGTCGACCAGCTGCGCCGCGAACTGCGTCCGCTCTACGTCGAGTTGCACACCTGGGCGCGCCACGAGCTGGCGGCGCGCCACGGCCAGCCCGTGCCCGACCTCATCCCGGCCCATTGGATCCCCAACCGCTGGAGCCAGGATTGGTCCGGGCTAGTCGACGTGCCGGGCTTCGACCTCGACTCGACCTTGCGGCGGAAGGAGCCGCGCTGGATCGTCGAGCAGGCGGAGCGCTTCTACATCTCGATGGGGTTCGAGCCGCTGCCGCAGGGCTTCTGGGAGCGTTCGTCCTTGTGGGAGCTGCCGCCCGACGCGCCGTTCAAGAAGAACACCCACGCCTCGGCGTGGCACGTGGACTACGAGCGCGATGTGCGCTGCCTGATGAGCGTGCGCCCGGGCGCCGAGTGGTACGAGACGGCGCACCACGAGCTGGGCCACATCCACTACTACCTGGCGTACTCGCGGCCCGAGGTGCCTCCGGTGCTGCGCAACGGCGCCAACCGCGCCTTCCACGAGGCGATCGGATCCCTGATGGGCCTCGCCGCCATGCAGCCGCGCTTCGCCGAGGCGGTGGGATTGCCGTTGTCGGGGGCGCGTCCCGATCCGTTGCAGCTGCTCTTGAAGGAAGCGCTCAACTACGTGGTGTTCATCCCCTGGTCGGCGGGCACCATGTTCGAGTTCGAGCGCGAGCTCTACGCCAAGGAGCTGCCGGCGGAGCGCTGGAACCAGCGCTGGTGGGAGCTCGTGGCGCTGCACCAGGGCGTGGCGCCGCCGACCGCGCGCGGCGAGGAGCATTGCGACGCCGCCACCAAGACGCACATCGTCGACGATCCTGCGGCGTACTACGACTACGCGCTGAGCTTCGTGCTGCTGTTCCAGTTGCACGACCACATCGCGCGCAACATCCTCAAGGAGGATCCGCGCGACACGAACTACTTCGGGCGGCGCGACGCGGGCGAGTTCCTCCAAGGGATCCTCGCGCGTGGCGCGACGGAGGACTGGCGCGTGCTGCTGCGCAAGTCGACCGGCGACGACTTGTCGGCCAAGCCCATGCTCGAGTACTTCGAGCCGCTCAAGGCGTGGCTCGCGCGCCAGAACGCCGGACGCAAGGCGACCCTCGCTCCGTATTGACCCTCGCTCCGTATTGATCGAAACGGCGCGGGCGGCGCGTCAACGCGGCGCGGGCAGTTCGGCGCGCAGCGCGAGCAGCTCCGGATCGCGCGGCGCGAGGCGCAGTCCCGCGTCCGCGTGCCCGCGCGCCGCCTCGATGCGACCAAGCGCCAGCGCGGCGCGCGCGGCCAGCGCGTGCGTGCGTGGATCCGGGCCCGCGAGGCGCAGCGCTTCCTCGAACAGCCCGAGGCCCTCTTCGTACCGGCCCACCATGCACAGCATGCCGGCCAGGTTCTCGCGCGCTTCCGCGAAGCCGGGATCCGCCTCCAGGCTCGCCTGGAAGCCCGCGATCGCCCGCTCCGAGTCGCCCGCCTGCGCCGCCTCGAGCGCGTCGAGGAACGCGAGGCGCGCGCGCGCCGGCCCGTACTCGCCATCGTGGCGCAGCGCCTCCTCGAAACTCGCGCGAGCCCCGCTCCAGTCGGAGCGGGCGCCGGCCTCCACGCCGGCGCGGAAGCTGCCGCGCGAGCGCGCCAGCGACCATTGTTCGTGCGCCGCCCAGGCGGTGCCGGCCAGGAGGAGCGCGCACGCTCCTCCGTACAGGGCGCCGGCGCGCGTCCAGCGCCCCGCGCGGCGCAGCACCAGCGCTTGCAAGGCGTACTCGCCGCTGCGCGCCGCGCGCACGAGCGCCAGTCCGGACCACGCGACGATCGAAGACCAGCCGAGCGACAGGAGGAACGGGAACCAGTCGTGCAGCCCGCGGAAGGCGTACATCGCCGCGAGGAAGAACGTCGCCAGCAGCGCCTCGTCCCCGAGGTCGCAGTCGCGCCGCTTCTGCGCGCGCGAGCGGAACACGATCGCCACCAGCCACGCGCTCGCGCCGATCAAGGCCACGACGCCCCAGTGCGCGCGATTCGCGTACGCCGACAAGCCGCCGTCGTAGTAGTGGAACAGGGCCATCGCGGCCAGCGCGAACCCGAGGCGCAGCGCGTGGCGCGGCAGGTCGAGCTTAGCGGCGGCCCGCCGCGCGTCCTGCGTCGCGGCCAGCGCCTTGGCGAACAACGCGGGCGCGCCGAAGCCCACGCGCAGCGCGCCGTTCGGGCAGCTCGACACGCAGTCCATGCACTTCATGCAGCCCGGATCGAGCACCGCGCCGTGGTCGCGCACCTCGGCGTGCACCTTCACGTTGCTGGTGCAGACCGCCGTGCAGTGGCCGCAGCCGTTGCAGCTCGAATCGACGCGGATGCGCCACGGCGCCAGTTGGTCGACGACGCCGAAGATGCCGCCGTAGGGGCAGCCGCTCGAGCAGAACCCCTTGGATCCCAGCACGACCACCGCCAGCCCGCCGCACACGACGAAGGTCAGGAGCGCCACCGGCCAGTCGGGGAAGGTGCGCCAGAAGTCGGTGGTGGCGAGGTGCGTCTCGCGCGGCGCCAGGCCGCCCTGCTGGAGCAGGCGCACCGCCGCGGGCGCGAGGAACATGTAGACGCAGGCGAGCCACGGCACGAGCGCGAGCGGACCGAGGTCGAGCTCGCGCGGCTTCCAGCCGGCCTTGAGCAGCAGCCAGCGCGCTCCATCCTGCAAGGCCACCACATGGCAGGCCCAGCCGCAAAACCAGCGGCCGAAGACCAAGGTCGACAGGATCGCCAGCGCGAAGAAGATGGCGCCGGCGTTGAGGATGCCGTCGCGCGCGAACTCCATCGACTCGCTCGGCTCCAGCGGCGACACCGTCGAGCCGGTCGACAGCCAATGGGCGACATGCAAGGCGATCAACGCGTGCACCACGATGAGCACGAAGGCGCGCCAGCGCCCGGCCCGCGAGGCCCGCACGGGGAGGCCGGGTCGGGGCGAGACCATTTCCTTCGCCGATGATCGCACGCCACGATCCTAGCCATGCAGGCGCGCCCCGCGCCATGCGGCCGGCGTACCGGGCATGGGGCGGGGCGCGCGATCCATCCACCAGGATCGCGTCCATTCGCGGCCTCGTGGGGCCCGCGACGGGACGCGTGGCCCGGGGATCAGGGCGTGAAGGTCACATCCACCGCGTTCGTCAGGTTCGACGTGCTCGGCGTGCAGAAGTCGACCGCGTTGCGGTACCAGACCTGGAAGCGGCGCGTGCCACCCGGGTCGAAGCATCCCACGCCGTTCCAGGTGCAGGCGAGCGAGCCCATGCCGGGTCCGACCACCATGTTGCCCGAGGCGTCCGCGTTGGGCATGCCCACCTGCACGACATTCGTCATGCAGCGCAGCCCGTCGCCGAAGGCCACCGGATTGCCGCGCGAGCCGACGAAGAGCATCGTCACCGCGCCGGGCGGCATGCGGCTGGCGCCCAGCACCAGGTCGTCCGTGGCGACGCTCGTCGAGCCGCTCGGGTCGAGGCTCGCGCCGACGCCCAGCGAGTTGCGGCAGCCGGCCGTCGGGTCGTCGTTCCCGCAGGGGCTGCTGCCGGCCGAGCAGAAGCAGCTCTTCGTGTACTCGTCCTCGCACTCGTCGGGGATCTGGTTGTGGTTCATGTCGACCGACGCGCCCGTGGCGATGTCCACGGCATCCTCGATGCCGTTCTTGTTGCAGTCGTAGTACGACTGCGGCGTGATGGCGAGGGCGTCGACGTCGTCGGCGTAGCCGGAGGTGCGGGCGGTGCTCAGGTCGAGCGTCTCGGCCGACAGGTAGATGGCCGGTTCCGTGCCGCCATTGACCGGGGCCATCAGGATGTCGCCCGGTTCGATCGGCATCCCGAACAGCGAGTCCGGGCGACCCACCACGCTCGAGCCGCGGCGCACCGAGAAGAGCAGCATGTCGCCCACGATGTTGCCGTTGGCGTCGACCCAATCGTTGGGGCCTTGGCTCGGGGTGTAGATCCCGTCGCCGTTGTCCCACAGCAGGAGCGCGTCGAGGTCGTCCGTGCCGAAGCCGGCGCGATCCAGGCCCAACTGCGCCGGCGTCGCGTACACGGCCAGCGCGGAGCCCTGGCGACGGAGGACGGCGGCGGGCGACACGCCCAAGGTGTTGGCCGTATTGCTGCCGGCGAGGCCGGTGTAGGGGTCGATGATCGTGCCGTCGACCGAGAAGAACAGCTTCTCGCTGGGATCCATCGGGGTCAGGTTCAGCGCGTCGAGATCGTCGCCGGTGTCCACGGTGCCCGGGATGTTCGGTTCCTGCAGGCCCAGTCCGCGGGCAGTCCCGCCGCCGGCGCCGGGGATGCCATCGCCGTCGAAGACGAGCACCGAGCTCGGAGGCGTGCCGCCCGGCCCCACCGGACCGACCAGCACCGCGATGGGAGTGTAGATGTCGCTGCCGGCTTCACGAGCCTGCGCCTCGCCGCGCAGGCGGCGGTTCAGCATCTGGCCCTGGCCGGAGACGCCACGCGAGTTCTTGTCGACCGAGTAGTAGAGGCGCGAGCCTGCACCGGCAGGACCTGCGACGCGCATGGGGATCTCGTTGCCGGTCGACAAGGCGTCGATGTCCACTCCAGGACCAGCACCGGGGCCATGTCCGTTGCTCCCGGTGGCATTCGGCAGGCCCATCGAGGCGCCATTGCGATGCACGCCCATGCGCGGCATGGGGCCGAAGCCGTTGCCTGCGGGCGTCAACACGTCGCCTTCCGAAAGGGGGGATTGGCCGAAGCCGTCGAGTTGGCCGACCGAGTGGTTGCGCCAATCGATCGAGCCCAACAGGCGCACTTGTCCTTGTCCTTGTCCTTGGGCGAGTGGCGTGGCCAGGGCGCATAGCGCCAGGACGAGTGAAGCATTCCGCGTGGTGGTAGTCATGATGTCGAACTGAACCGTAGGGGGTCGCAGGTGGGAGGGAGCGTCGGGTACTGCTGTCGGTCGAGGCTGATGGCCTCGGGCATCGGCGCGCCTGGTCGTGGTCCGCGGGAACCATGGCCAGAAAGTGCGGAGCGCTTCGCCGGTCCTTGGTGACTCCTCCTGAAATGACTGGAACCGAATTCCGGAATTCTGGGTGAAATGACTCGGGAATCGTTGCCTGTCTACGCCCACGTTGGCTCAGGGCCTGCGAACTTGGTCGAAGGCCGCGGGCCAGACGCTACTTGGAGAACGAAAGCGCGGGCGTGAACTCGAGCGGGAGAGCCAACTCGCGTTCACGCTGCAGTTCCCACTCATCCAGCGGACGCGGCAGGCGGCTGCGCGTGCCTTTCTCCGGGTCGCAATCGAGCACGCGCACATGTCCGTCGGCTTGGCCGACGAGCAGCCTTGAACCATCGTTCGACAGCGCGCAGGCGGTGGCTGCAGCCCCTTCCAGCTTGCGCTCCAGCCAAGGGCTGCCATCGCGCATGTCGCTCAAGATGAGGGACTGGTCGCTGGCGATGGCGCACAGCATGCGGCCCACGGGGTCGATGTCGGCGGCGACGATGGGTTGATTGGGATGCACCCGCGGCCAAACGGGCTCGTCGCTGCCGGGCTGCATCAGACGCAAGGCTCGCCCGGAGCGCCCCACGGGCAGGATCCGCTGGTCGCGCGTGCTCTTGAGAGTGGCGGCTTCCGGCACGCGCATCGCCCGGTGGACTTCGCGACCTTGCCGGTCGTAGTAGCGCAGCAGCAGGTTCGAGCAGTGGATCGCCCAGCCATCGCCCAGCGGGATGGCCTTGCTGGCGCCCGAGGCGCCGCCGCGCGGATTCCAAACACAGGCTCCTACAGGCGTCGCGTCGGCGGTGCGGTGGATGGTTGCCGTGTCCTGGTTGGAGAAGACGAGCACCAACTCGCCGCTGGCGTCGAAGCAGGCGCCGCGCAATTCCCCCGCGACCAGCGCGGTGCGCGTTCCATCCGGTCGTGCCAACCAGGCGCCTTGCGCGTCCACGACTGCCACGGCTCGACCATCGACGGAGATGTCCGCCGCGAGCACGGGCGCGCCCCAATCCAGGGACCACGACCGCGTACCGTCCGTCAAGTCCAGGCTGGCCAGTCCGCCTTGGACATCGACCACCAGAGCATGCCGCTTGCGCGCGTCGTGCAGGGCCGACCGCAGTGGCGCCTTGGACGGAACGATCGCCATGGACCTTCCGGTGGCCGCGTCCCACATGCGGAATTCCCCGGTAGCGTCGATGGCATGCACGCTGCGGTCATCGGGGCCGAATCCTCCCAGCCGGATGGCCCCGCGGTGCCCCGACAGGATCAAGGCGTCCGGCCGAGATCCCGCATGCATCACTTGGATGGTGGTCCCGGTCGTGCTGCGCAGGATGATGCGCGCACCATCCTGCGTGGCCGTCATGTACCCGGCGCGCAGGACCAGACGAGTGCGCGCCAATTCCTGGCCTGTCGAGAGATCCGACAAGCACAAGCTCAGGTCGCCGCCCGTCGTCCACACGCGTCCGTCTTCGATGGTCGGGCAGACGGAGTCCAGCGGCTTGCCCTGGTGCCCCGGCAGGGGCACCAGCCGCAGGTTCGCCGCATCCAGCGCCCACGCCCTGCTGTCCTCCTCGCCCCGATTGCAGCCCAGCACCAGCCAGTCGCCGCCCGGGGCCCACTCCAACAGGTTCGCCGGCGGGTCCAGTCGCAAGGAGCCCGGAGCGGTCGATGCGCCGGCTTCGAGATGCAACAGGCGGATGTCGCCCTCCGCCGACGAGCTGGCCAAGCTCGCGCCATCGAAGGAGAGCGAGGCCGTCAGGGCTTGCGGCACGGCCTCCAGTTCCCGGGCCACGAGCACGCCCAAGGCGTCCTCGCCCAGTTCCACGACGTGCGCACCGTCATCGAGCAGCAGCAGTCGGATGCGGCCTGCGTTCGCGCCCTCGCGCAACACGCGCAGCTCGACATGTCGGGCCGGCCCGCGCAACGGGGCCACCGAACCCTCGTCGGCGAGTGTCTCCTTGTCCAAGGCGGACCAGGTGCCCGCGGCGACGATCCAGCGTTGTCCCGCCCACGAGACCAGTTCGACCTCCACGCCCAGGTCGACGGCGGACTTGGTGCCCAGATCGGACGTCGAGCACAATTCCAGGCTCGAGTCGAGGGCGATGCACAGGTGCTCGCCAGAGTCGTCGAAGGCGATGTCCCGCGGCGCGAGAACGAAACGCCGTTGGGCCACGTCGAGTCCATCCGACAGGCGCGCCACGCGCACGGTGCCGTCGTCGAAGGCCATGGCGAGCAGCTCCCCGTCGGGGGAGACGGCGATCGCGTTGCACAAGCGCGCCGGTTGCGGCTGCACGAAGCGTCGTTCGAGGAAGTTCGCCTCCAGCACGCGCGACAGGGTGCCGCGCGTCATCCAGTTGGGGGCGCGCTCCATCGCTTCGGCGCCCAGCAGCAGGGCGCGCGAACCGTCCTCCTCCAGCACCGCGATGGCACGCTGCGCCAGATGCCGTCCCAGCGCGTTCGAGAGCGCCGCGCGCTCCAGGGCCAACAGGTGCAACGTGATCCCCAGGCCCGTGCCCAGCGCGGCGAAGCCGCCGAAGCTCGCCGTGGCGATGGCCGGGTTGCGGCGCGCCCAGCGCGCCAGGCGCAGCATCCATCCCGCCGGTCGGGCGCGGATGGGCTCGAACTCGCGGAAGCGCCGCAGATCCTCGGCGAACTCGAGGGCGGTGGCGTAGCGGCGCCCGGGGTCCTTCTCCAGCGCCGTGGCCACGATCACGTCGAGGTCGCGCCCCACGGCCTCGTTGGCGTCGCCGGGCCTGCGCGCCGGCGCCTTGCGGATGGCGTCGAATGTGGCCGGCAGGGAGTCGCGTTGAAACGGGCGTTCGAGCGTGAGCGCTTCGTGCAGGCTGGCGGCCAGCGCCCACACATCCGTGGCGGGGCCGACCTCGGACCTGCGACCATCGACTTGTTCGGGCGCCATGTAGTCCGGCGTTCCGAACACGTCGCCATGCATCGTCAATTGGTGGTCGAGCGAGCGGTCCTCGGCCATGCCGAAATCGAGCAGCACGGGCTTGCCGTCGCCGTCGACCATCAGGTTGCCCGGCTTGACGTCGCGGTGGACGATGCCGGACTCGTGGGCCACGTGCAACGCGCGCGCCGCGCGCTCGAACAACGCGCAGACGGCCCGCACCTCGGCCGCGGTGCGCGGCGGCAACGGGATGCCGCCCACGGTCGTGGCGCCCACGCGCTTGGCGCGCACCAAGGCGGAGGCGAGCGTCTCCCCCTGCACCAGCCGCATCGCCATCCAAGGCGGCGTCGCGGCGAGATCCGCGTCGAGGATGGCGCACAGCGACGGATGGTCGAGCCGCGCGATGACTTCCGCCTCGCGCCGCAGCCGTTCGATGCGGTTCGACTGCAGCGCGTCGACTCCGCCCGACAAGACCTTCAGCGCGACGTTGCGGTGCAGGCGCGTGTCGCGCGCCAGGTGCACCGTGCCTTGGCCGCCACGGCCGAGCTCGCGCAGCAGCTCGTACCTGCCGATCCGCGCGGTGCTCGGTGCCTCGTCCGCGCCGCTACGCACTTGTTCGGATCCGGAGTCGGCCTTGTTCGCAGGCGCGACCTTCGCGCGACCCTCGACGAGGGCCAGCCACTCGGCCGCGACTTCGGATTGGCTGCGCGGAAACCGCTCCAGCCACTGCGCCAGCGTGCGTTCCACGCCTCGAGCGCGATCCGCTTCGTACTGCTCGACGAAGTCGAGCACGTCCGCCAGCCGGGCTTCGTCGTCGGGTAGCACCAAACCTAGGATAGACTGTAGC
Source organism: Planctomycetia bacterium (assembly GCA_046341775.1). Taxonomy (GTDB): domain Bacteria; phylum Planctomycetota; class UBA1135; order UBA1135; genus SXXH01. Next base: position 59,241 of record JBKDQQ010000043.1, on the reverse strand, counting down.
CATCCGAGACGCCTCGGGAACCGCCACCATGCACAGTTCTCCTTCCGGGAACGGGATTCCCTACGAAGACACGACACAGAACCTTGCGCGCGCCGCCGCGCAGGGGGACGCCAAGCGTTTCTCGGAGCTGTGCGAGCGCGTCGCGCCCGCCTTGGTGGCATGGTGCGAATTGAAGGTGTCCGGACCCTTGCGAGAGACCGTCGACCCGCTCGACATCGCGCAGGAGACTTGGTGCCGCGCCTGGAAGCGCTTCCACACCTGGAACCCCGAGACCACGCCGTTCCGCGCCTGGCTCTTCCGCATCGCCAAGAACGTGGTGCTCGAGTGCCTGCGGCGCACGCGCAACGACTACAACGCCGCGGCGCGCGGCGAAGTCCTGCACGAGGCGCCCGATTCGGCCACGACCCTTTGCCGCCGCCTCGCACGCGAGGAGGAAGTGCAGGCGCTGCTCCAATGGGCGCGTTCCCTCGACGCCGAGGAATACGCCATGTTCATGCACGTGGGGCTCGAAGGGCTGACCTACAACGAGGCGGGAGAGCGTCTCGGGCTGTTGAAGGACACCGTCGCCAAGCGCTGGCAGTCCCTGCGCGAGCGCGCCGCCCAGGCGGGTCGCGGGTACGACTACCTCGACTAGTCCCGCATTTGGCAACATCGCGGAGCCGCAACGCGGTTCCACGTCGATGTCCACGCCTTCCCAACGCACGAGTTCCGGCCCGCGGGGCGCCCTCCTCGCCATCCGGATCGGCCTGCTCCTCGTCGCTTGCCTCGGCTTGCCCGGCCCGCGGCCCGACGCCGCCGAACCCGCGTCGCGCCACGAGGACACGCACGGCCCCGTGCGGCTGGCCGGTCGCGTGCGCTTGCCGGACGACCATCCCGCGGACGATCCCGCCGCGGTCGTGGCGCGCGGCGAGGGTGGCGTCGAGCTGGCCCGCGCCGCTTGCGCGGCGGACGGATCGTTCGCGCTCGACTTGCCGCACGGCGCTTCCCGGGCGCTGCTCGCGCTGGAGTCGCGCTTCGCTTGCAGCCCCGAGCCGGCCCGCTGGCGTCGCGGAGAGGCGCAAGACGGCTTCGTGATCGAGGCGAAGCCTGCGGGCGTGCTCGAATTGCGCTTCCGCGCGCCGGAGTCCGAGGCGGCCCGTCTCGCGCTGTTCGTCGGCGCCCGGCTGCGCTTGAACGGCCTGCCCACGAGCGGCTCGGGCTTCGGACTCGAGCGCGTGGCCGCCGTCGAAGCGGGCGCGCCGCCCGCGGATGGGCCCCGCGCCGTGTTCGTCGGCTTGCCCACGGACCATGCCTTCGAACTCGAGGCCTCCATCGCGCCGTGGGTGCCGTTCCGCCGCGAGAACCTGGCGCCACGCGCGCGCGAGGTCGTGGTGGTCGAGATCCTCCTCGAACCAGGCGCGATCGTGCGCGGACGAGTGGTCGACGAACGGGGCCAGCCCGTCGACAAGGCGCGCATCGACGCCTTCAGCGACGGGCTGCTCGACATCCTCCTGGAACTGCCGGGCGCCGCGCGGCGCACCGGCGCGGACGGGGCGTGGGAACTCTCCGGCGTGCCTGCGGGAGCCTTGCGGCTGGCCCCGGTGCTCGATGGGTACATCGGCAAGGCGCGCGAGGTGCAGGTGGCTCCCGGTGCGCGGACGATCGAAGGCGTGGATCTGGTGCTGGCCGACGGACTCGTGCTGCGCGGCGCCATCGTGCTCGCGGATGGCCGCCCCGCGCCCCACGCCGTCCTGCGCTGGACCCAGAAGGGCGCCTATGGAGTCGAGTTGGCGCCGCAACGCAGCCTCGCCGCCGACGAAGCCGGGCGCTTCCGCATCGGCGGCCTCGTCGCGCGGCCGCTGCAACTCGTCGTCGAGCATGCGTTGGAGGAAGGCGGCCGACGCGTGGTGCACAAGGCCGCGCGCGACGTGGTGCCCGGCTCCGAGGAGCTGCGCATCGAACTCGCGCCGACCTACGGGTTGCGCGGGCACGTGGTCGACGACCGGGGCATGGTGGTGCAGCGCTACCAGATCGCGTGGACGCGCGCCGACATCCCCGCCAAGGATGTGGCCGAGTCGCAGGTGCGCACCAAGGAGGTGCGCCACAAGGACGGCTTGTTCGAGCTCGATGGCCTCGAGTCGGGTCCTTGGCGCGTGTGGATCCTCGCGCGGCAACTGAGGAGCCGCGAAGCGCCGCGCGTGGAGCTGCCCGCGTTCGAAGGCACGCTGCTGCTCGTGGGCGAACGACGAGGCAAGCTGGGGGGCGTCGTGCAGGATGCCGCCGGCGCGGGCGTGCCCGCGGCCCTCGTCGAGGTGGCGTGGACCGAGCCCCATGTGCTGGGCCTCCCCGGCCTCGAAGTGGTCGAGGAGGTGCGCGCCGGCGCCGACGGCCGCTTCGAGCTGGACGCGGTCGGCCCGGGCAAGGTGCGCGTGCGCGCCGACCTGGGAGCGAAGGGCGTCGCGGCGCTCGAGGTCGTGGTGGGCACCGGCGCCGACGCATCGGGCGTGGTGCTGCGCGCGGCGCCTTGAGCCCGCGGCGCGCTCTGTTAAATTAATTTGACAGAGCGCGCCCGCTCGGCGGAGCGGCGCGCGCGGGCCTTGGATGCGCACCGCGCCCAAGGCGGGCGCGCGGTGCGCGTGGGCGCGAAACGCAGCGAATCAGGGCGCGCGGCGCGCGGTCGAGGGGTAGCCGCCGCGTTCGACGATCAACTCGCGCGCCGGCTCGCCGCCGCCCGGCGGGATCCAGCGCGCCTCGGGGTCCTCGGGCGAAGTCCACGCGCCGGAGGCGAGCGGGATGAGTTGGAGCCGCCGCCCGGCCTCGACCAGCTCCAGCGCCGTCGCGCCCGCGACGAGCTCGAACTCGCGCCCGGAGAGGTTCCAGCGTCCGGCCACGAGCGCGGCTCGCGCCGGATCGTGCGCGACTGGCGCTTCCGCCTTCTGGCGCGCTTGGAGGAGCTCGAGCGCCAACCGGCGCCCGACGAGTTCGATGGGAAGGTCGAGCGCCTCGGCCTCGACGACGATGCACAACCCCGAGCCGGACCAGAACGACAGCTCGAGTTGCCGGGCTCCGCGCGCGGAGCCCATGCGGTAGCGCTTCAATCCGGCGACCTTCGACTGCGCGATGCCGAGGCCGCAATGGCTCGAGTTGCCGTCGGCGAGCGGCAGCGGATTCATGTAGCGGCGCGTCGACGCGTCGCTCAGGAGTCGTCGCTCGAGCAGGATCTGCATCCACTGCGCCAGTTCCTGCGGCGAGGAGAGCAGCTCCACGCTGGAGCGCGGCGACAACCCCGGTCGCGAGTAGGGTCGCGAGTAGGGCAGCTCGATGCAGTCCGGGCGCTCCTTGCGCGGCGCCGCCACCGTGGCGACCAATTCCAGCGGGGCGAACACCTTCTGGTGCAAGAGCTCCATCAGGGTCGCCCCGCCGCCGATTTCGCAGGCGCGCGCGGCGATGGCCCACGAGGCGTCGTCGGGATCGTGTCCGCTGCGCAGCGGTCCCGCGGGCTTGAACAGCGCCGCCCAGCCGGCGTGGTCGCGCGCCTCGGCGGCGGCATCGGCGAGGGCGGGCGTCGACGGCACGCGCAGGCGGCCGCCCAGCGCGTCGAGCAGATTGCCGGCGGCGATGCCCGGATCGAGTCCGCCCATCACTTCGCCCAGCGGCTGCTCGAGTTGCAGCTTGCCCTCCTCGCACAAGCGCAGCGCGAGCGCGGCGATGAACGAATGCGAGAGCGCTTCCAGCGCCAGCGGCTCGCGCTCGTCCCGGGGGGCCGCGCCCGCGGCCACCGCGACGCGCATGCGACCGCCTTGGGCGATCCAGGCGCGCAGTCGCGCGTCCTCGTCCTCGGCGCGTGTCGCGTCGAGCACGCGCTGCGCCGCGGGCGCCATCTGTTCGGCGGGCATGGGACCTCCCGCCTGGGTGTCGAACAAGGCGAAGGCCACGAGGAGCAAGGTGCAGCTGGTCATGCCGAGGTTCCTGCGAATGCCTGCCACGCGCGGCGCGCGGCGAGCGTCCATAAGGATGCCATGGGAAGCACCAGCATTCAGCGGCGGGCCCGCAAGGGCGATCAGGGTCGCAACCGGCGCGTGGGTTCTGGGAACGACACCGGGAACGACATCGGGAACGACACCGGGAAGGCCAGTGGGAAGGAGACCGCGAACTCGCCAGCGGTTCTTCCCGCGCAACACTCCGGGGACTCGGCAGGAGCGCGCCGGCACTCGCGCCTGATTTCAGGCCTGAATCATGGCCTGATTTCGGGCCTGACCTCGCGTTTGAGTTCGCGTCTGGTTCCTGGGGTGGGCACGCGCCGCGCCCTGATTGGGAGGTTGCGTCCTTTCGCCGGGCAAGCACCTGCGCGCGCGCTCGACTGCGCGCCCGACCGCGCGAGCGAAGTGCGGCGGTCGTGGCTGCGTCGCGCCATCCTCGTGGCCGCCCTGCTCGCCTGCGCCTTGGCGGCCGTCGCGTCGGCGGGCGCCCCGTCCAATTCCGCTCGTGAGCCCCGCCCAGTTGCGGCGTGCGCGACTGCGACGGGTGCAGCTGTGACGGGTGCGGCTGTGACGGGCGGCGATGCCGCGGGTGTCACGCCCGCAGCGGCCAGGCCGCTCGAGTGGAAGGAGATCGAACGCGCTGCGCGTGATGGTCGCCCCGAGACTCGTGCTTGGGCGGTGCGCCAAGCGGCGAACCTGGGTGGCGACGAAGCGTGGGGACTGGTCGTGGAAGCCCTGCGCGACCCGCGCGCCATCGTGGGGGACGAGGCGTTGCTCGTGCTCGCGACGCGCGGCGACGCGGCGCGGCTGGCACGCCTTGCGCCACTCCTGAACGAGCGCGATCCGGTGGTGCGCGCGCGCGTGGCGGAGCTCCTCGGTCGCTCCGCGTTGCCGGTGCGCATCGCGTGGCTCGCCAACCTCGCCAAGGACGAGGATGGCGAAGTCGCACGCTGCGCCCTGTCGGCGCTCCTGCGCCGCGCGGAGGCTGGACGACTCGATCCCGACGAACGCGAGGATGCTGCCTTTGTGGCGCGTCAGGCCTTCCGTGGACGCGATCCTGTCCTGCAAGCCCTCGCGTGGCGCTTGGCGTGGCGGGTAGCGCCGCACGAGGCCGAGGAATCCGTGCGAGCGGCCTTGCGGTCGCCGGATCCGGCGCGTCGCGCCGCGGCGGCGAGCAGCCTGCGCGGTTGCACCCAGGTGTTGGCCTTGGAACTGGCCGCGCCAGCGATCGACGATCCCGAGGATGCCGTGCGCACCGCTGCCATCGCGGTGCTCGGATCCTTGGAGCATCGCGGGGCGCTGCGCGCGCTGGCGGATCGCCTGGCGCGCGAGACGCAACCACGCTTGCGCCATCGGCTGCGCCTCGAATTGGCCAACGAACTGGGAGTCGATCGCGGGGAGGACCAAGCGGCCTGGGCCGCGGATGTCGCGGCTTGGACGGGAGGTGTCGCCACACGCTCCGCCGGCGCGGACCTGCGACCGGTCACAGGCGCGCACTTCTCCGGGCTGCCGCTCGTCTCCGATCGCGTCGCCTTCCTCGTCGACCTCTCGGGTTCGATGTGGTCGGCCAAGGTCGGGGATTGGACGCGCAAGGAACTGGTCGACCGCGCGCTGGCCGCAGCCTTGGAATCGCTGCCCCGTGGCGCACGCGTGCAACTCGTGCCCTACACGGCCCGCCCCATTCCTTGGGAGCGCGCGGCGGTGCCCCTCGACTCGTCGCGCCTGCGCCAGGCGCTGGAGTGGTTCGGTGGTCGACGCGACTCCGGGCCGGGGGACTTCCTCGAGGCCTTCGAAAGCGTGCTCGCCGACGAGCACATCGACAGCGTGTGCGTCCTCACGGATGGCGTGCCCACCGGCGGCGAGCGGCACGAGCTCGGGCTGCTCTTCGACCGGATCCTCGATCGCAATGTCCCGCGGCAATTGGCGGTCGACGCCTTGTTGGTCGACTGCAAGCCCGCCATCGCGGCGCGCTGGTCCGGGTTCTGCGCGGCCACCGGCGGCGTGGCGCGGCGCGTCCGCTACGAGGACTTGCTGGGCGCGACCAACGACGATGCGGGTGCTGGTCGGGGCGGTGCTTCGCGCGCGGTGCCGGAGCAACGCCGTGCAGGTGGGGCGGGCCGGGCGGGCGTAGCCGACGCGCCCGCGGGCGGGTAGTAGACTTGGCGCCGTCCATGCACGCCCGACTGCTCAAGAGTCTTGCCTGCCTCGTGTGCGCGCTGACGCTCATCGGAGCGCTCGCACGTGGTGCTTCGGCCGTCCAAGCCACGCCCTCTGCCGCCGAGCTCGAGCGCGCCGCCACCCTCGACTTGCGCGCCGAGCGTCAAGAGCGAGCCGGTCGCCTCGGAGAGGCCCAGGCGACTTGGATCGAGTTGGCATCGCTCCTCGCCCCGGGCGCGGCGCGCGACGCGGCCGGGGATCGGGCGCGCTCCGTCGAGTTGCGCCTCCAACTGCGGCGCGAGGTGGCCGAGGCATGCAGCCTGCGGCGCGACGCGATGCGCGAGGCCGGCCTCGTCAGCGCCAACGAAAAGGAACTCCAGACCACCGCCGCCGTCGTGCCGTGGCTGGAGGTGGATTTCATGTTGCTGGAGGCCCTCGTCAAGGTGGCCAAGGTGTCGACGCCGGCGCGACTAGGCCTCGTGCACGAGCGCATCGCCCGCCAGACGCCCAAGGACGTGCGCGCCGCGCTGGCGGACCTCGGATTGCTCGTCGAGCGGGGCGTCGTTCCGGCGGCCGAGGCGTGGTCGCTCGTCGCGCGCACCCGCGGCGAACCGCAACCCGAGCGCGGGTACCGCTTCGAGGGCGGTCGGTGGGTGCGCGTCGACGATGCGGAGGTGCTGGAGCGCGCCGCTGGACTCGCCGAGCAGGTCGAGGCCCTGCGCAAGGCCAAGCCCAAGGGGCGCGACGCGGCCTTCGACGCCCTGTTGGCGTTCGGAGAGGACGGCAAGGCCGCGGCCATGGTCGGCTTGCGCGCGCGCTGCGAAGCGGCCGTCGACGAGTTGGGCAAGCGCGGCACGCTGGCTCAATTGGCGCGCTTGGCGGACGAGGCGCGCGACCTCGCGGAACGTCGCCAAGCCGCCCTGGCGCTGATCTTCGACGAGGACCGCTACTTCTATCCCTACAACCCTCCCGAATGTCCGCCGGACCGCGCCAAGCTGTACGCGGGCGTGCAGCGCGAGGTCATGCGGCTGGTGGAGGCGGTGCGCGAGTTGTGGAACCGGAACCCGGTCGTGAAGCTCCCCGCCGAGTTCCGCGCCGCCTTGGACGAGGTGCGTTGGGCGCGACGGCGCGCGGGACTCAACGGGGTCGAACTGGGTGCGGGTGTTTCGCTGCCGTCTTGGCTCGAGTGGCTCGACCTCGAACTGCCGAGCGTCGACTTGCAAGGCTTCGCGCTGGCGAAGGCGCAACGCGACGACATCGCGCGCAGTCGCGCCGTCCTGCGACTGAACGCCGAACGCGCGGCTCGCTACTTGAAGGACCCCAAGGCAGGCAAGTACGACGACCCCGCCTCCCAACTGTCGGTGGAGGAGCGCGACCAGGTCGCGATCACCAACGAGTACCGGGTCATGCTTGGTCGGCGCGCGCTGGCCTTCGATCCGCGCTTGCAATCGGCCGCGCAAGGCCACAGCGATTGGATGAGCAAGGTGGGCGTGTTGAGCCACGACGAGGACGACCCGACGCGACGCACGGTGGCGCAGCGGCTCCGGCTCGCCGGCTACGGCGAGGGCGGCGCTGGCGAGAACTGCAGCATGGGACGGCCCGGCGCGGAGGACACGCACGTGGGTTGGATGTGGAGCAGCGGGCACCACCGCAACCTGCTGGCCCCCGGGCACGCCGAAATGGGCAGCGCGCTGTCCGGCGCCTATTGGACGCAGAACTTCGGCGCGGGACGCGACCACGAGCGGGAGTTGGCGCCGTGAGGCGCTGCGCGTCGCGCTTGGCGGCGCTCGCCATGGCGCTCGCGGTGGCGTGGTCGCCCGCGAATGGCGCGGGGCAATCCGCGCAGATCGACTGGCAGCGCGACCTCGCCACGGCGCGGACCTTGGCGGCCACCCGCGAGCGTCCTCTGCTCGTCGCCATCAATGTCGACGGCGAAAGCTCCTCCGAACGCATCGTGGTCGAGCGCTACCGCGATCCGGACTTCGTGGCCGCCACGCGCGGATTCGTCTGCGTGCTCGGCAGTCCCGTGCGGCACAACCCGCGCGACGCCGACGAGCACGGACGGCGCATCGCTTGCCCGCGCTTCGGGCAAGTGACCTGCGGCGAGCACATCGCCCTCGAGCCCGCCATCTTCGACGCCTTCCTCGCCGAGCCGCGCGTCAGTCCGCGCCACGCGCTGGTCGATCCGGACGGCGACAAGCGCTTCGACTTGTACTACCTGTTCGACATGCGCGAACTGGACCGCGCCTTGGCCGAGGCCGCGCGCGGACTCGAGCCGTGGCCGGAATTGGTGGTGGACTCCGCCGCGCTCGCCCGGGGCGACCTCGTCGCCTGGCGCATGCTCGCCGACGAGCGCTCGGCGCGCGCCAACGCGCAGGCCTTGCTGGCCTTCGACGCGCTGGCCGACGAAAGCACCCTGCGCGCCGCGTTGCGCGCGACCGCCGAATCGAACCCCGACTTGGCGTTGGAAGCCTGCGTGGCCGCCATCGGCAGGCCGGACGCCAGCCGCGTGCTCTTGGCGGAGGCGTTCCGGCGTGCACGAGAGTCTCAGCGCTTGCCGGAACTATGCGCCTTCGGTCGTTGGCTGCGTTCCAGCACGCCGGTGCGTCCGCTCGCGGACGGGCGACTGGCGCACGCTCCGGAGCTCGCACTTCCGGCGTCGGAGTCGCAGCTCGCCTTGGACGAGCTCCTTGCGCGCCAGTGGGCCGACGACGAGGCGGGCCGCGCGTGGATCCTCGGCATCCTCGCCTTTGGTTCCGCTCCGCGCCGCGCGGTGGTGGAACGAGGCCTTTCCCGAGCGATCGGCGAGGAGCGCCTCGCCGAGTTGCTCGAGGCGGTGCGTTCCGAGGGTGGTCCGGTCGACTTGCCCGGAGCCCTGCAGGTGTCGCGGTTGTGGGCTTGCATGGACCTGCCGCCGATCGCCGTGGACGCCACGCCTGCGGTCGCCGATCCCGAGCGTGAACTGGCCGAGGCCGAAACGCAGCTGGAGGCGGCCGCCGACGATCCGCGCGCCATGGCGCGCCTCGCCGCTGCCTGCCTTGCGTTGGCGCGCCAGCGCATCGCTGCGGCCCAAGCGGGTGCGGACCTGTTGCTGCGCGATGCTCGCTCGTGGCATGAACGCGCGCTGGCCGCGGGAGCGGATCCCGCGGTGCTTTCGGCCGAGCGTGCGCGCGTCGCCTACTGGCTGGGGGAACACGCCGAGCAGGAGCGCATCGCGACCGAGGCCCTGCGCGCCCGCGTTCCCGCCGACTCGTCGCGCGCGGCGCGCCTGCGCTCGTGGCTTTCCGCGGACGGGGCCGCATTCGTGCTCGCCGCCGAGGATCCCGCCTTCGCGGAGGATGCGCGTTGGCTGGTGGACGCCGGACTGCGCGTGGCGGCGGCCGCGCCGCCCATCGGTTCCGAGGCATTCGCCACCTTGGACCCGCGCGCGGAGGTCGCGCGCATCGTGCGCACGGTGCGCGCCGCGGCCGCGGTCGCCTGCTCCTCGCGCGCCGGCGAGGCCGATTGGCTGGCCTTGGCCAGCGCGGCGCGCATCTGGTCAGGGGTCGCCACCGAGGGCGAAGTGCTCGAAGCGGCTGTCGCCCGTCTCCCCGGCAGCAACGCGCTGCGCGCGGCGCTGCACGACGCCGGCTGGCGGCTCGGCCGCGTCGAATGGGCGGTCGCGGTGGCGCGGCGCGTGGCAGGCCTGCACCCCCCGACTGGCGCCGCGGACGATGGCATCGGCGCGTGGTACCTCGGCTCGGCCGAGCTCTTCCACGCCGAGGTCCTGCGGCGTCGCCTGCAGATCGACGAATCCCTGGCGGCCGCCTCGCGCGCGGCGCGCGCCTTCGAAGCCGCGGAGGCGCACGCATGGCTTGCGGACAGCGCTCGCGCTTGGCGCGCGCGCTGCCACCTCGCCCGCTCCCACGCGCTGCTCCTGCGTCGCGCGGAAACCGAAGCCGCCGACGAACTCGTCGTGGCGGCGAGCATCGACGCAGGCCGGGTCGTGGGTGGCATCCGCGGCACGCGCGATGGACTCGATCGCGACCTGCCGGACGCCATCGACGGTGTCTTCGAGTGGCGCCTCGGGCGTGCCAGCCGCGTGGATGGACCGCGGCTCGCCGCGGCGCTCGATGCGGCGCTGGCGGACGATGGCGCGGCCTCGCAGGTCCTGTCGATGGTGGCGGATGCCTTGCTGCGGGAGGGGTTGCGCGACGACGGTCGCGAAGGCGTCGCTGCGCGCTTCGAGCACCTGGTGCGCGAGGAGGACGACCCTAGCACCTACTGGGAGACTCGCCTTGGTCGCCTGCCCACGCCGGCTGGCGATGCCTTGCTCGAGCAGGCCGTAGCCGTTGCGCGCCTTGCCCTTCGGCGCGCGCCCGCATCCGAGGTCGCGAGGCGCCAATTGGCGCAGACCTTGTCGGTCGCGGCGCAGCGCGAGTGGTCGCGCGGAGCAGTGCAAGCAGCGCTGCCTCGCTTGGCTGAAGCAGCGTCGCTGGTCGGTCTCCCCGCGGAGCAGCTCGACGCAGCGTCCGGTCGTGCGTTGCTCCACACCCTCCGCTCCGAGCTTGGCCCGGCTCGCCCCATGCCTCGTCCTGGCCGCTGAACCGCCAGGCAACCGGGACGGGCGCCGCCGTCCCTCGGCGCGAGGTGCAGGGACAATGCGCCGCAACATCGCCCGCGGATGCCGCGCGACCGCATCACGAGGCCACCCAGCGATAGGACACCTGGCGATCACCCTGCGCGCTGCCGCGGGAACCCGACATTGCGAGCCGACGACGCGAGCCGACGACGCGAGCCGACGACGCGAGCAGACGACGCTAGCAGACCCGCGAGTCGACCCGCGAGACGCCCCGCGAGAAGCCCCGCGAGAAGACCCGCGAGAAGGCGGCGCGAGCAGCCGACAATCTGGCGCAACCCCCGCGCGCGCGAACCGAGCGCGACGGCGGCGCGCTCGGTCGGCCGGACGTGGTCAGGCGCGAGGCGTCGGGCCGTGCGCGGCTTCGTGCTCTTGGCTGAACTCCACCATGTGGTGGCGCACGATGCGGCCCTGCACGACGAAGATCACGTCTTCGGCGATGTTCGTGGCGTGGTCGGCGATGCGCTCGAGGTTGCGCAAGGCGTTGACGAGGTGCATCACGTCGCCGATGCGCTCGGGGTGGCTGCGCATGAACTGGATCGATTCGCCGATCAGTTCGCGGTAGAGCCGATTCGTCTCCGCGTCCGACTTCCACACTTGCAGCGCCAGCGCCGCGTCGCGGCGCACCAGCGCGTCGAGGCCCTCGCGCACCATGCGCTTGACGACCGCCGCCATGCGCGACACGTCGGGGCGGAACGGCAGGGGCGGGACCTCGGCCAGCACTTCGGCGCGCTCGGCGATGTTGACCGCCAGATCGCCCATGCGTTCGAGGTCGGAGTTGATCTTCATCATCCCGCAGATGAAGCGCAGGTCGCGCGCGACCGGCGCGCGCAGCGACAGCACCGACAAGCACTTCTCCTCGACTTCGTTCTCGAGGTTGTCGACGACCGTGTCGCCGTTGATCACCGAGACCGCGCTGGCGCGGTCGCGGTCGAGCAGGGCCACGAGCGCCCGGTCGATGGCCGTCTCCACGAGGCCCCCGATGTGGAGGATGCGCTTGGTGATCTCGTCGAGGTCTTCCTCGATCAGCTTGGAAATGCTCGCTGCCTTGCATTGCCTTGCATTGCCTTGCCTTGCCTTGCCTTGCCGGGCCGGGCCGGGCGCCGTTCGGGTTGCCGCGGTCGCCTCGTGCGACCAGCGGCCGGGAAATCTAGCCCGAACCGAGCACCGATTGCGACGGGAACCCGACTCTCAATCGCGTGCTTCCCTCTCATGGGGCAGGAGCGGCAGTTGCACGGTGAAGGTCGTGCCGCGGCCTTCCTCGCTCGCCACCGACACGGCGCCGCCGTGGGCCTTGACCACGTGCTTGACGATGGCGAGTCCGAGGCCGGTGCCGCCCATGTCCCGCGAGCGCGAGCGATCGACGCGGTAGAAGCGCTCGAAGACGCGCGGCAGCGCCGCGGCGGGGATGCCGATCCCCGTGTCGCGCACCTCGTAGGTCGCCTCGCGCGCGTCGACGCGCAGGCGCACTTCGACCTTGCCGCCGGAGGGCGTGTACTTGATGGCGTTCTCGAGCAGGTTCGTGAACACCTGCTCGAGGCGTTGCGCGTTGCCTTCGAGCTTCACCTTGGCCGGCAGGGTGGGGGGCAGCTCGAGCACCACTCCCTTGGCCTCGGCGGCGCCCGCCAACGCTCCCGCCGCCGTGCGCAGCGGCAGGTCGGCGCGGATGGGCTCGACGGCCATGCGGTCGCCCTCGGCCTCGATCTTCGACAAGTCGAGCAGGTCGTTGACGATGGCCGACAGCCGCGCGGCGTTGCGATTGGCGAGCTCGAGGAAGCGATGCTGCGTGGCGTCGTCGCAGTCCGGCTCGCCGATCGTCTCGAGCGCGCCCATGATGGCGGCCAGCGGCGTGCGCAGCTCGTGGCTGACGTTCGCGACGAAGTCGATGCGCACCTGCTCGAGCTTGCGCACATCGGTGACGTCCGAGACGAGCACGACCGCTCCGCGCGGGGCGGCGGCGTCGTCCCCCTCGTCGGCGAGCGGCGCGATGGACAAGCCGAGCGTGCGGCCGTCGGCGCGCGGCGGCGCGGCGTCTCCGGTCCACGGACCGCCGCCGGCGAGCACGGAGCGCAGTCCGCGCTCCATCTCGCTGAAGCGCAGGCGCGTCCACAGCTGCGAGCCGGCCGCGAGCGGTTCCTCCAAGCCCAGCAGGCTGGCGGCAGCCGTGTTCATCAGCACGATGCGCTCGTGCTTGTCGACGGCGACCACGCCTTCGGCCATCGAGGCCAGCACGGTGCCCAGCTCGGCGCGTTCGCGCGAGGCCGCCTCGGCGCGCGCCGCCAAGGTGCCCGCGGCCTGGTTGATCGCGCCGGCGATGTCGGCCACCTCGTCGGGTCCCTCGACGGGCACGCTGCCCTTCCAGTCGCGCCGCCGCAGGTCCTCGGTCGCGCGCCGCAGGTCCTCGACCGGCCGCGCGAGGTGGCGCGCTCCCAGCCAGGCCATGCCGGCCCACGCGAGCAGGGCCCAAGCTCCGGTCCACCACAAGGAGCCGCGCAGCTCGGCCTCCAGGCGCGCGCGGCTGGAGGCCGAGGGTGCGTGCTCCAGCCAGGCGACGATGGCGCCCTCGCGCTCGACCGGGGCGCGGGCCACGTGCGAGGCGTGCGGCTCGAGCGTGCCTCCGGCCTCGGCCAGCAGCTGCTGCGACGGCGACTCGAGTCGCCAAGCCCCCGGATGCGAGGCCGCGAGCTCGTCGAGCAGCGCTTGCCAACCACCGGTCGACTCCTCGGCCGCGCGCGCGCCGCAGGCCTGCGCGAGCAGCTCGACCTCCTCCTCGACGGAGGCTTCATGCAAGCGCTGGATGCGCGCGCGCCCGCTCCACAGGCAGAAGAGCGCGGGCAGCAGCGCGAACAGCAAGCCGCCGACGACGATGCGCCGGCGGATGGACGCGGTCGGCCCCACGCGTCAGTCCGGCGCGCCGGGCGCTTCGCGGAACTTGTAGCCCAGGCCGCGGATGGTGAGGATGTGCACGCCGTAGGAGCCCAGCTTGCGGCGCAGCGTGGCGACGTGGACATCGACGTTGCGGTCGATGACGTACACATCCTGGCCGAGCACCGCGTTCAGCAGCTCGTTGCGCGTGAAGGCGCGGCCGCGGTTCTGCACGAGGTGCCGCAGCAGCTTGAATTCGGTCACGGTCAGCTTGAGCGGCGCGCCCTCGAGCAGCACCTCGTGCTTCACCGAGTCCACCACGAGGTCGCCGAAGCGCACGACCTTGCCCACCTCGGGCGTGCCGCGCGCCTCGCCGCCGCGCAGGCGCGTGCCGATGCGCGCGATCAGCTCCTTCATGCCGAAGGGCTTGCGCACGTAGTCGTCGGCGCCTTGGGCGAGCCCGATGACGGCGTCGGACTCCTCGCCCTTGGCGGTCAGCATCACGACCGGGATGTGGGTCGTGCGCGGATCGGCCTTCAGGCGGCGGCAAACCTCCAACCCGTCGATCCCGGGCAGCATCAGGTCGAGCACCACGAGGTCCGGCAGGCGGCGACGCGCCTCGGCCAAGGCCGTCTCGCCATCGGTGGCGGTGACGACTTCGTAGTGCTCGCGCGCCAGGTGGTGGCGCACCAGCTCCACCAGATCGGGCTCGTCATCCACCACGAGGATGCGCGACTTCTTCATGAAGACGGACGCTAGAGACAGCATGTCAGCAGGGTGCGAAGGTGTTGCTGTGATTTTGTAAAGACATAGAGCCGTATCAAATTGCATTTTAGGAATTTCCTCAGCCACGCCGCCAGCGCGGCTGATGCCAAGCCCACTGCGCGGGCCAGCGGCGTACCCAGCCCTCCTGGACCTTGGCCAGCGCAGCCAGCGAATCGCGGATCGCCACGCCCTTGTCCGCCTCGGCCTCCGGGCTGATCGGGGGCGCTCCGTGCACGATCCAGCCGTCGCCCTCCACGACGCACACCAGGGGCCAGATCGGCACGCCCGAGAGCCGCGCCAAGCTGGCCGGGGACTTGGCGGCGCGCGCCGGACGCCCGAGGAACTCCAGCTCGATCTGCGCGCTGCGCGGGGTGTCGAGGTCGTTCAGGATGCCGAGGCACCCGCCGCCGCGCAGCAGGTCGACCAACCGGCGCGCCGGCGTGGCGTGCGACCAGGTGTGCACCCCGTTCTTCGCGCGCAGACGCGCCAGCCACGCGGTGGTCGGATCGCGGGGGCGCTCGAGGCCGATCACGCCACCGCGCGCGCCCCGCCGCGCCAACCAGGCGGCCAGCACTTCCCAATCGCCCAAGTGGGCCGTGGCGACGATGGCGCCGCGGCCGGTGGCGAGGTGCGCCAGGGCCGCCTCGGCGCTCGGATCGTGGCGCACGAGGTCGTCGAGCCACGCGCCGCGCGGACCGGTCGGGCCGTCGGAACGCGAAAGGCGCACCCACGTGGCGAACTGCCGCGCGGCGTGGCGCGCCACCTGCCGTTCGATCGTCCGCGGCTCGACCCGGCCGAGCCCGGCTGCCGCGAGCGCGAGGTTGGCGCGCACGCGGCGCATCGGGCTGGAGGCGCGCGCCAGCGGCGCGAGGGCGCGCAGTCCGGCTTCGACGAGGCCGGCGGGGACCAGCGGCTGTTCGAGCCCGCGCAGGAGCGCCGCGCGCAGTCGATGGCGCAACGCGCGAGACCACTTCGTCGCGCCTCCGCGCTCGGCTTGCGGTTGCCCGGGCTGCACGGCGCGTAGTCTACTGGCCGCGCGCGACCCGCGGGCCGCGCGTCCCGCTCGTGCGCCTGCAGCTCTACATCCTGCGCCTCGTCCTGGTGGCCTTCGGCTTCACCTTCGGCGGCATGGTCGTGCTCGCGCTGCCCGGGGTCGCCGTGTCGGCGGTGCACAAGCTCAAGGGCTTCCCGATCCTCGAGGTGGTGAAGTGGCTGCCGCTGGCCTTGGCGGAGCTCGGCCCGTACCTCGTGCCGCTCGCCTTCCTGTTCGCGGTCGTCTCGGTGTACGCGCGCCTCGCCGCCGACAACGAATGGACCGCGATCCGCATGTCGGGGCGCGGCCCGATGGCCGTGGTGTGGCCGTCGCTCGCGTTCGCCTTCGTGCTGCAGTTGTGCACGCTGCAGCTCCTGTCCGAGTTCCTGCCGTGGGTCCGCCAGCAGCAGAACACCTTCGTGCTGCAGGCCGCTTCGCGCGGGATCCGCGACCTCGCGCCGGGCCGCACCGAGATCCAACTCGGCGAGTTCTACCTCACGGCGCGGCGCCGCGACGGTCCCGCCTTCCTCGACGCGTTCCTCCACCTGCCGGCGGAGGACGGGGGCGAAGCGCGCACCTTGCGGGCGGAACGCGTGCGCTTCCGCTTCCAGGAGGACCAGGTGCTGCTGGAGCTGGTCGAGGCGCGCACCGTGCTGGGCGACCACGAGGTGCGCAGCGGCAACCCGGTCATCCGGCTCGACACGGCGCTGCTGCGCACGGAGAAGAAGTCGAAGGCGCTCTCCTCGCGCTACTGGAACGACGCGCGCCTGGAGGCCGAGATGGCCGCGGCCGAACCGGAACTGCGGCGCACCCTGTCGTTCGAGTACCACTGGCGGCGCGCCTTGTCGGCCACTTGCGTCGTGTTCCTGCTGCTCGGCCTGCCCACCGGCCTCGCCCTGCGGCGCGGCAACCAGTTGCTGCCGCAAGCCGTGGCGGTCGGCCTGGCGCTCCTGTACTACGTGCTCTTCATGCAGGTGACGAGGCAACTGGCGCGCCACGAGTGGGTGCCCGAGCGCGAGGCGGCGTGGGCCGTCGGCCTGGCGTTCCTCCTCTTCGGCGCGTGGTGGACGCGCAAGGCGCTGCGGCGATGAGCGCGCGCTCCCTGCGGCCGCTCGGCAGGCTCGACCGCCACGTGGTCGGGCTGTTCCTCGCCTCGTACGCCACGGCCTTCCTGATCGTCGTCGGCTTGTTCCTCGTGCTCGACATGGCGGGCAACCTGAACGAGTTCCTCGCGCCGCGCGCCGGACGCACCGCGCCCGCCTCCGCCATCGTGCGCTACTACGCGCTTTCGCTGCCGTTCCTGTACGTGCAGCTCTCGCCCTTCGTGACCATGGTCGCGGGCTTGTTCTCGGTCGCGCGCCTCGTGCGCCACCAGGAGACCGTCGCCGCGATGGCCGCCGGCGTCTCGCTGCGCCGCATGCTCGCACCGCTGCTCGCCTGCGGAATCCTGTGCGGCGCTGGCAGCTGGTTCCTGCGCGAGGGGTTGGCCGGCCGACCGCTCGAGTCGCGCGAGGCGCTGCTGCACCTGCTCGAGCGCAAGGAGCCCGAACGGGTCGTGGGCAACTTGTGGGTGCGCGACGGCAAGGGCGGCGTGGCCCACCTCGATCGCCTCCGCCCGGCCGCGGGCACGCCGCCGCGCGCCGTGGTCGAGGGCTTCGAGGCGCAGTTGATGAACGCGCGCGAGTGGACCACGGTGCGGGCCGACGCCGCCATCTGGGACCCCGCGGACCGCGCGTGGACGCTCGTCAACGGCACGCGGCGCGCGATGCACGGCCAAGGCGGCGTCGAGACGATCGAGCGGCTCGAGGGCATGGAGTTCAGTCCGGAGCTGGCGCTGGCCTACCAGCGCGCGCGCGCCGCCCCGCTGGAGCTGTCCTTCGAGCAGACGCTCGAGTTGTCGCGCCGCGATCCGGACAACACGGACTACCAGACGCTGCTGCAGCACCAGTTCACCTTCCCCTTGGCGAACTTCGTGCTCCTGCTCGCCGGGCTGCCGCTCCTCCTGCGCCACGAGCGCGGCCAAGGCGGACGAGGCGTGCTGCTCGCCTTCCTGTGCGCGCTGCTGTACTTCTGCACCGACTTCGTGTGCAGGACCTTGGGGTTGGAGGGCCGCCTCCAGCCCGAGTTGGCGGCGTGGCTGCCCGTGCTGCTCTTCGGCGCCTTGGGCCTCGCCTCGTACGACGGCATCCGCACCTGAGCGCGGGTTGGGATCGGCGCGGGGAGGCGCGCCCCCCGGCGGGACCCCGACGGGGCGGGGAAAGGTGCTTCGCGGTCGGCCCTCGAGGCCGTATCGTGGCCCCCGCCATGGACTTGGCGGTGCGCGGGAAGACTCGCGCGGCGCCGTCGTCACAACCGCACCACGCCATGCACGCGCAGCGCCCCCTGAACCTCCACTTCGGCTCCGTCCTGATCGGCCTGTGCCTGTGGTCCTGCAACTCCAACCCGGACCGGCCCGACGATCCGCGCTGGTTGGTGGCGCACGGCCGCCATGCCGAGGCGGTGCGCGTCGCCGCCGCGGCCGTCGAGCGCGACCCCGGTTCGCCCGAGGCGATCGAGCTGCACAAGCAGGCTTCGGTGGCGTACTTGCTCGATCTGGCGCGCGCGCAGTCCTTCCGCGACGAGGACGACGCCGCGCTGGCCACCATCGAACAGGCGGCGCGCATCGCCCCCGGCAACGAGGAAGTGCGCGACTGGCGCGAGAAGACCAACCAGAAGCTCGCGTGGACCTGGCGCGGCCGCGCCTTCGACCTGCACGCCGAGGACGACATCGACGCGGCGCTCGAGGCCTACGAGAAGGCGCTCAAGCACGTGCCCGGCGATCCCGCCACGCTCGAGGGCCGCAACATCGCGCTCGCGCTGGTCTCGCACCGCTCGGGCCTCGGCCGGACCTACTTCCAGCAGGGGCTCGAGGCGCTCTCCGACCTGTGGCTCGACCAGGCGCGCTCGCGCTTCTCGTACGCGCGCAAGTACCGCCCGGCCGACGAGCGCGCCACGCAGCGCGAGACCCAGGTCAAGCGCCTGATCGCCAGCGAGAAGGTCGCCGCAGCCAAGGCGCACGAAGGCGAGAAGCGCTTCGGCGTCGCGCGCCACGAGTACGCGGCGGCGCTGCTGCAGGCTCCCGACGACGCGGAGGCCAAGGTCGGGCTCGAGCGCTGCAAGGTCGAGCTGCAGGTGCGCGACCTGCTCGGTCGCGTGCGCATGGACATCGTGCGCGGCCGCTTCGAGCAGGCCGAGGCCAACGTGGCCAAGGCCGCGGCCATGACGACCTTGCAGGCCGACGAGGTCGAGGGCGCCGGCGCCAGCATCCGCGAGGCGCGCCACGAGAAGGCCTACAGGGAGGCGCTCGCGCTCGAGCGCGACTGGCGCTACCCGGAGGCGGTGGCGCGCTACGAGGCCCTGCTGGCCAAGGCCGACTACTACAAGGACGTGATCGCGCGCCGCGACACGTTGCGGGAATACATGCGCCTCGCCGAGGAACTCTGGCGCCGGGCCGAGGCCGAAGCCGACCCCGCCGGCAAGCTGGCCCTGTACCGCCAGATCCAGGTCTTCTGGCCCGAGTACCTCGATCTGCCGGCGCGCATCGCCGCGCTCGAGGCCGCGCAGGCGGCGGCGGGCGGCTGAACAGGCACGGGCCGCCGCGGGCGGCCCCGACGAGCACGACCGTGCGACACCCCCTGCGCAGCATCGCGGTCCGCTGGGTGCTGCTGGTGCTGGCGGCGCTGGTGCTGCCGCTCCTGGGCTTCGCGCTCTTCATGCGCGCCCAGTTGCAGGAGCGCCACTGGTCGTCGGTCGAGTACTACCTGCTGACGATGGCGCAGGAGATGTCCGAGCGCCTGGACGCGCTGGTCGCCGAGCGCCTCGGCGACGTGCAGGCGTGGGCTTCGATCAATCCGCAGGCCGAGTGGGCCCTCGACGCGCGCGACGACGCCGAATCGCCCTTCCCCATGCAGCTGCAGCGGCAGTTCGAGCGCTTCGTCGAGCGCGGCGAGCACTTCGAGCTGATCGTGGCCGTCGACGCCGAAGGGCGGCTGCTCGCCGCCGGCGCGCGCGGCCCCGGCGGCGGACCGGCGCAGGAGGCGGCGCTGGAGCGGCTGCGCTCGCGCGACTACTCGCGCGAGCCGTGGTTCGAGGCGGCCATGCGCGGCGAGTCGGCCCTGGTGGACCACCACGCTTCGCCGCTTCTGTCAAATGAATTTGACGCAGGCGGCCGCGCCCACCTCGGCTTCGCCGCTCCGGTGCGCCGCCGCGGCGACGGCGCGGTGGTGGGCGTCGTGTACGCGCTGATGGACTTCGCGCGCGTGCAGGCGGTCGTGCTGCGCCCGGTCAAGCCGAGCATCCCGCTGCGCACGCGCGACGACCTGTACGCCTCGACCTACGCGTGGTTGTGGAAGTCGGATTGCGACACGATCCTCGCGCATCCCTCGCGCGAGCTCGACGGCCGTTCGGTGTCCGCCGCGCCCATTTCGCTGCCGCAGCTGGTCGAGGCCGCGCGCGGCGCGCAGCACGGGCTCTACCCGCGCTACGAATTCCGCGGCGTCGAGCGCAGCGCGGCCTTCCGCCACTGCCGGCCCGCCTCGGAGGGCGGCTTCGGCTGGGTGGTGGGCGTGGGCATGGACGACGACGACATCGCCGCCACGCTCGACGAACTGCAGGCCGTGCTGCTCAAGGCGACGCTGGTGGTCGTGCTCTTCGTCGTGCTCGGGACCATGCTGGTGGCGCGCCGCACCACCGCGCCCATCCTGCGCCTGCAGCAGGCCGTGCGCCGCGTGGCCGCGGGCGACCTCGCCGCGCGCTCGGGCGTGGCGGGCGACGACGAGATCGGCGACCTGGGCCGCGCCTTCGACGAGATGACGAGCGAGATCGACGAGAGCCGCCGCAAGCTGGTCAAGGCCGAGAAGGACCGCGCTTGGCGCGAGATGGCGCGGCAGGTGGCCCACGAGATCAAGAACCCGCTCACGCCGATCCAGTTGTCGATGAACCTGCTCAAGCGCGCGCGCGACGAGCGCAGCCCGGAGTTCCCCGGCATCTTCGACCGCACGGTCGAGCTCGTGCTGCGGCAGGTGGACCACATGCGCAAGATCGCCGCGGACTTCTCGGCCTTCGCCGGCTCGCGCGCCGCCAGGCCCGAGCCCCTCGACGCGGCGTCGCTCGCGGGCGAGGTGCTCGACTTGAACGCCGCGTGGGCCGCCGAGTCGGGCGTGGAGCTCGTGCGCGAGCTCGAGCCCGCCACGGTGCGCGCCGACGCGCACGAGCTGCGCCGCGTGCTGATCAACCTGGTGCAGAACGCCATCGAGGCCATGCCGAGCGGCGGTCGGCTCGTCGCGCGCGTGCGCGTCGAGCGCGAGGCCGGGCTCGCGCGCGTGCTGCTGGAGTTCGAGGACGCCGGCACCGGCCTGACCGAGACGGCTCGCGCGCGGCTGTTCGAGCCGTACTTCACGACGCGCAGCCACGGCACCGGGCTCGGGCTGGCCATCGCGCGCCGGCTGGTCGAGGAGATGAACGGGACCATCGAGCTCGCGCCGCGCGCCGGCTCCGGGACGGGCACGGTGGCGCGCGTGCGCCTGCCGCTGTGCGAGGAGCCCGCGTCCGCGGGAGGGGCGCGTCCGTGACCCTCGCTCCGCATTGCTTCCTGACCGGCGCCACGGGCTTCCTCGGCGCCGAGTTGTTCGCGCGGCTGCAGCGGCGCGGCGCGCGCCTGCACCTCTTCGTGCGCGACGCGGCGCGCGCGAAGGCCTTGGAGGCGCGCGGGGCGCGCGTGCACCTGGGCGACCTGCGCGACGCCGGCGCGACGCGGCGAGCGCTGGAGTCCTGCGCGCGCGAATCGGGCGGCGCCTTCGACGTGGTCAACAACGCGGCGCTCATCAGCTACAAGCGCGCCGATCGCGCCGACCAGGTCGCGATCAACGTCGAGGGCACGCGCACGATGGCCGACGAGTCCGCGCGCCTCGGCGCACGGCGCTTCTGCCACGTCTCCTCGGTGGTGGCCGTGGGCTCCTCCGAGGACGGCCGGCCGATCGACGAGACCGCGCGCTGGAACCTCGGGCGATGCCGCGTCGACTACGCCGACACCAAGCGGGCGGCGGAGGAGCACGTGCTCGCTCTGTCAAGCAAACTTGACTGCGTCTCGGCCAATCCCGGCGCGATCTTCGGCGCCAAGGGGGCGGGCTCGAACACGGCGCGCTTCCTCGCGCGCGTCGCGCGGCACGGCGCGCCGCCGGTGGCGCCGCCGGGCTGGCTGGCGGTGGTGGGGGTGGAGGACGCGGCCGAGGGCGTGCTGCTGGCCCTCGAGCGCGGACGCCGCGGCGAGCGCTACCTGCTCGTCGAGTCCAACTGGCGCACGCGCGACCTGTTCGCCCTGGCGGCGCGCCTGTCCGGGCGTCGCGCGCCGCTGGCGACCTTGCCCGCGTGGGTCCTGCCGCCGCTGGCGGCCCTGGCCAGGGCGGTGGAGCCCGCTTGCGCCTCGGACCTCGTGCCCCCGCAGGCATTGACCATGCTCGGCCGGCATCTGGTCTTCGACGCCACCAAGGCGAGACGCGAACTGGGATGGTCGCCGGAGCCCTTCGAGGGCGTGCTGCGCCGCTCGCTCGCCGCGGCGCTGGAGTCCGGCGCCTAGCCGAGAGGCTCGGCGCTTCCGGCGCGGAAGCCGCCAGTCCCGCGCAGGCTGACTGGGAACTTACGGGCCGCGATCCGCGCCGGACCCTAGCATGGTGCGATGCCACGCCCGGCCTCCCCGCGGCGCGGCACTCCCGCCATGCGCCTCGCCCAACCTCGCCGCCTTTCGACCCGCGACTCCACCGTGTCCAACATGCTCCGCGCGCGACGCGGGGCTGCGCGTGGAGCCGTGGTGGCGGCCTTGCTCGCCCTCGGGGCGGCGGCGGCCCTGCTGTGGCTCTTCCTTGGCGACACGCGGCGCGCGGCGCCGGCCCTCGAGGCTGGCGCCGCCGACGAAGTCGCGCGCGGCGTCCACACGGCAGCGGCGCTCGCTTCCCCTTCGACGACCGACGACGGCGACGAGCTCGCCGCGGTGCGGGGCGCGGCGCTCTCGACGGGCGTGCGCGTGCGCGGCGAAGCCGGCTTGCGCGGACGAGTGGTCGAGCGCGATGGCGGCGCGCCGGTCGCCGGCGCGCAGGTGGAGTTGCTCCCCGTGCCGCCCGCCGGCGCGGCCGTGCTCGGGCGCATGCTGCGCATGTTCGCCATGGGCGACGAGATGTGGAAGCGCGTGCAGCCCATCGCGGTGGCGGCCACCGACGCGCGCGGCGAGTACGCCTTCCGCGGCGTCCGTCCCGGCACGTACTACCTGGAGGCGCGCGGCGAGTGGCACGCGCCCGACGGCGTGGTCCGCGCGCGCGCTACGCGCAAGGACGACGCCGCGGCGCCCGACATCCAGATGCTGCCCGCGGGTCGCGTGGTGGGCGTCGTGCTGCGTCCCGACGGCACGCCCGCGCCGCGCGCCAAGTTGGCGCTGGTGCCGGGGCCGGGCTCGTTCCTCACCGTGGCGCGCAACGGCGACGTGCGCTTCATGGAGGGCGAGACCGACGAGTCCGGCCGCTTCGCCTTCGACGGCGTGCTGCCCGGCGCGGGTTGGGAGATCACCGCCTCGAGCCCCGAGTTCTCGCTGACGCACGCGCGCGACATCGTCGTCGCGGCGGGCATCGCCACCAAGGTCGAGCTGCGCGCGCGCCTCGGCGGAACCATCGTGGGGCGCGTGGTGGGAGAGGACGCCGATGGCGCGCGGACGCCCGTCGCGGGCGCTCACCTCGGCGCCGTGCCGCGCGGCCTGCGCAACCTGCGTTGCGTGGAGGAGGTGCTCGTCGCCACGCACTGCGAGACCGCCGCCGACGGGTCGTTCACGATGCCCAACGTGCCGGCCGGCGAGGTCGACGTCGTGGCCATCTCCAAGGACCACCTGCCGGCGATCGGCGCGCGCGCGGCGCTCGACGATGGCGCGACCCTCGCCCGCGACGAGCTCGTGCTGAAGCGCGGCGCCACCGTCGCCGGTCGCGTGATCGACGCGGCGGGCGCGCCGCTCGCCGGCGTGACCATGCGCTGGAACCTCGTGGAGTGGTCGAACTTCGGCTTCGACTTCTCGCTGGCGCCGTTGATGGCCCAGGCGGTGAAGGGCTTCGAGCCGCCGACCAGCGGCCCGGACGGCCGCTTCGTCGCGGGTCCGATCGCGGGCAAGCCGCCGTACTCGATCGACTTCGAGAAGCTCGGCTACGCCAAGACCGAGCTGAAGTGGGATCCGGCCAAGGACTCGGGCGAGGCGGTGGTCGTGCTGCAGCAAGGAGTGGTCGTCTCGGGCGTCGTCATGGACGCCTTGAAGAGCGAGCCGGTCGCCTCCTTCAGCATCGACTGCGCCGAACGCGTCGACCTCGACGCGGCCGCACCCTCGCCCCTCAATCCCTTCAGCGGCGGCGTGCTGTTCGAGGATCCCGCCGGCCGCTTCGAGCTCCAGGGCGTGCGGCCCGGCAAGGCGCGCTTGTCCGTGTCGGCCCCGGGCTACCTCGCCGCCACCGTCGAAGTCGAAGTCGCGCCGGGTGCGCCGGCCAAGGGCGTGATCGTCGAACTCGCGCCCGGCGGCGTGGTCAAGGGCCGCGTGATCGACGAGGACGGCGCGCCGATCGCTGGCGCGCAGGTCGTGGCGCAGCTCGACCGCCCCGCGCGCGGCGGCGAGGGATCCAACTTGGACGGGGAACCGGCCGCGCGCCGGGGCGAGCGACGCCGCGGCGAGGCGCGCCGCGAGGCGCGCAACATGGCGATGGGCCGCGTCGGTCGCGGTCCGCAGATCCCGCCCGGCTTGATGGCCTACGCGGCCAGCATGGGCTTCATGGGCGAGCGCGCCACCACCACGGGTCGCGACGGCACCTTCCAGATCGCCGGCGTCGAGACGGGCGACTTCCGCGTGCACGCCTTCCACCGCGACTACTGCGGCGCCTCCTCCAAGTCGCTGGCGATGGGCGAGCAAGGAGCGGTCGCCGATGTCGTGCTCGTGATGAAGGCCGGTGGCGGCATCCACGGAACGGTGCGCGACCCGCGCGGCAACCCGGTGCCCGACGAGATCGTCGTCGCCGTGGCGCCGCAGAGCCTGCAGCCCAACTCGCCCGCCTCGGTGGGCGGCATGTACCAGGGCTCGACCGACGCGCAGGGCAACTACCGCATCCAGCACGTCGCGCCGGGCGGCTACTTCGTCGTCGCCACGCGCGGCGACGAGGAGCTCAACCCCATGTCGCTGTTCGGCGGCATGAACTTCGATCTCGTGACCGTGCCCGAGGGCGAGGATGTGCGCTTCGACCTGGTCGACACGACCGCGGGCGGTTGTCGCGTGCACGGCGTCGTCACCTACCGCGGCGAACCGGTGCGACGCGGGTTCCTTTCGGCGCTCAACTACGAGACCGACTCGATGCTCGGCGTCGAGTGGCGCGCGGCGCGCATGAAGGGCGACGGACAGTACGAGTTCGCGGGCCTCGCGCCGGGCGAGTACCAGCTCAACTTCGACGGCGACGGTCCGCAGGCGCGCTTGACGCTCGAGGTGCCCGACGCCCCCGAGGCGCGCATCGACCTGGCGCTGCCCGAGGCGGCGCTCGAGGGCCGCGTCCTCGACGACCGCACGGGCGATCCGGTGAAGGGCGCCACGGCCACGCTCCGCTCGCTCTCGGCCGAGGGGGGTGGAGGGGGCATGTTCGGCTCCTTCCTCTCGCGCGAGGGCCGCACGCGGCGCGCCGGAGTCGACGACGAGGGCGCGTTCGAGTTCGATCGGCTCGAGGGCGGCAACTACGAACTGCAGGTCTCGGCCGGTGGCGGCGATTACGCGCCTTCGGAGCCCATGCGCGTCGTCGTGGTGGCGAACCGCGTGGAGGACGGCCTGGTCGTGCGCCTCCTGCCCGCCCTGTCGATCGCGGGGGTGGTGGTCGACGAGCAAGGCGCTCCCATCCCGGACGCGCGCGTGGTGGCGCAGCCCGCCGGCGCCGTCGGCGATCCGCGCGGCGCCAGCGATCGCTGCGACGCGCAGGGCGCGTTCGAAGTGCGCGGACTGGCCGCGGGCGAGTACGACCTCGTGGCCACGGCCCCCGGTCGCGCCTCGGCGCGCGTGGCGGGCGTCAAGGTCGCGCGCGACCTGCCTCCCAAGCCCACGACGATCCTCCTGCCGCGCGGCACGAACATCGTCGCCATCGTGCGCCAGAACGGGGCGCCGGTCGCCGGGGCGCGCGGTCGCGTCGTCGCCAAGGATGCGCGCGAGGGCGAGCTCGACCCCGAGGCGACCGGCGCGATGCTGCAGCAGTTCTTCCAGGGCGCCGGCGGTTCGGGCGACGACGGCAGGCTCGATCTGGGCCGCCACGCCGCGGGCGAATGGCGCGTGGAGGTGCAGCGGGCTTCGTCGGCGCGCGGCGTCAAGCTTGTGAAGATCGACGGCCTCGACGGCGTGGTCGAGGTCGTGGTCGACCTGCCCTGAACGGCGCCGCGACCGCGAGGATCCGACCACCCATGCTGGCCTTGATGCTCCTGCAAGGCGCGCCGCTCCTGGCGCCGCTGCACCTGTCCGACGCTCCGCCTCCGGTGCGATGCGCGCAGCACATCCTGCTGCTGCCCGAGGGCGCCGAGGGAGACGAGGCGCGCCGGGCCGCGTGGACGCGCCTCGAGGCCGAGGCGCGCGCCATCCTCGAACGGCTGGAGGCGGGCGCCGACTTCTCGGCCGAGGCCGCGGCGCATTCGGACGCTCCCGACGCGCGCTCCGGCGCGTGCCTGGGATCGCTGCCGCAGGGCGTGCTCGCGCCCGCCTTCGAGGACTTCTTGTGGCGCGCGAAGCCTTGGGAACGCAGCGCGCCCATCGCCACCGACGGAGCGCTGCACATCCTGCGGCGCGTGCCGGAGCGGGTGGGCGTGCGCATGATCGTCGTGCCGCGCGAGGATCGCGCGCGCGCGGCCGAGGTCGCCTTGGCGCTCTTGCGCGGCGAGGACTTCGCGGAGCTCGCCGCGCGCCACAACGACGATCCGCTGCTGAAGGCGCGCGCCGGCCGCCACGCGGTGCTCGAGCGCGGACCGCGCGACACCTTGCTGAAGAAGCTGGCCTTCGAGCTCGAGTGGATGCGGACCAGCGAGCCGCAGGATTTGCCCATCGGCCTCGCGTGGGTGCGGGCCGAGGATCCGGCCTCGTGGCCGCCCGAACTCGTCGAGCAGAGCTTCGTGCGGCTGCGGGCGCTGCTCGTGGCCTTCGAGGGTGCGCGCGGCGCGCCTGCGGGGGCGCGCGCCCAACCCGAGGCCAAGCGCTTCATCGACGAGCTGCGCGCGCGCGTCGTCGAAGAGCGCGCCGACTTCGCCAAGTTGTGCGAAGCCTACAGCGACGAGCTGGTCGGGCGCGCGCGCCAAGGCGACCTCGGCTGGGTGCACCGCGACCTGCCCGGTTGCCCGGATCCGCTCGTGCGATCCATGGTGCTGGCGCCCGGCGCGTTGTCCGAGGTGCTGCACGATCCGCGCGGCTTCTGGCTCGTGCGGCGCGAACGCTGAAGGCGACGCGGCGCAGGCGCGGAATCGGCGCCGCGCGCAGCCGCGCTACTTGTCGAACCCGAAGGTGCCGACGAGGCGCGCGCGCCGCAGCGACAGGATCTCGAGGATCCAGTCGAACCATCCCAGGTGGGGCGCCACTTCCGTGCCCGTGACGACCGCGTTCGCGAGGCCCGCGTTGTTCACGTTCTCGCGCGCGGCCATCAGCGCGCCCTTGGGGATGTCGATCGAGAACACCGTCAGGCACCACGCCGTCGATTCGAAGGTGCCCGAGGTCTCGGTCTCGCGCTTGAACTTCGTGTTGGCGCAGGAAGCGGCTAGCGAGGCGAGGAGGAGCGCGGCGGCGAGGCGGGCGGTCGGTTTCATGGCCTTGGCGGAGCCTAGCGCCCCGGCGAGCGGCAGTCCAAGGCGGGCTCGCTCCCGACCGCGCTCCGACGGTCGCGCGGAGCGCCGGGAGGGGCTAGTCTCGTGCCGGGATGGGCACCGCCGAGCCGCGCGACGATCCGGCCTTCGCCTCCGCCACGAGCCTCGTGGCGGAGTTCCGCCGTCGTCGCGGGGCGGCTCCCGAGTCGATCTGGTTCTCGCCCGGGCGCGTCAACACGATGGGGGCGCACCTCGACTACAACGGCGGCCCGGTCATGCCCTGCGCCATCGATCGCGGCACCTTGGTGGCGCTGCGACGGCGCGTCGACGGGCGCGCGACCATCGCCTCGACGAGCTTCGAGGGCGAGCTCTCCTTCGAGGTCGGCGCGCCTCCGCCGCGCGGCGGGCGCTGGAGCGACTACCCGCTCGGCGTGCTGCACGCTTTGCTCGCGCGACTGAGGGTCTGCGGCGACGAGCCCGTCGGCGTCGACCTCCTGTACGGCGGCGACCTGCCCATCGGCGCGGGATTGTCATCCTCGGCCTCGATCTGCGTGGGCACGGCGCGCGCCTTGTCGGAGTGCTTCGAGCTGGAGTCGAGCGACCTACAGATCGTCGAGGCGGCGCTGCTCGCCGAGCGCGGCTTCGTGGGCGTGCGTTGCGGGATCATGGATCCCTACGCGGTCGCCATGGCGCGCCCTGGGGCGCTCTTGTGGCTCGATTGCAAGGACGCGAGCTGGAGCAGCGTGCCGCTCGACCTCGACGCCGTCTCCATCGCGGTGCTCGACACGCACGTGCGGCGGGAATTGGCGCAGGTGGCCTTCAACGAGCGCGTGCAGCAATGCGCCGCCGCCTTCGAGGTGCTGCGCACGCTGCAACCCGCGGCCACCTGCCTGCGCGACATCGAACGCGACACGCTCGAGCGCGCGCGCCCGTTGCTCGAGCCGCCGCTCGCCGCCCGCGCCGCGCACGTCGTGGAGGAAGTGGCGCGCACCTTCGAGGCGCGCGCCGCGCTGCTCGCCGGCGACGTCGCGGCCTTCGGCGCGCGCATGACGGCGGCGCACGCCTCGCTGCGCGGGAACTTCGAGGTGTCGGTGCGCGAACTGGACCTGCTCGTCGAACGCGCCACGTCCGTGCAGGGCGTGCACGGCGCCCGCTTGACCGGCGCGGGCTTCGGCGGGTGCGTCGTGGCGCTGCTCGCGCGCGACGCGGAGCCGGCCTTGCGCGAGGCTTGCGGCGCGTCGTTCGAGGCGCTGCACG
Organism: Planctomycetia bacterium; assembly: GCA_046341775.1. Classification (GTDB taxonomy): domain Bacteria; phylum Planctomycetota; class UBA1135; order UBA1135; genus SXXH01. The sequence continues at coordinate 30,725 of JBKDQQ010000043.1, read as the reverse complement.
GCTGGCGTCCGAGCGTCGAGGTCTATCGCCCCGGCGGCGGACCTCGGCGCATCGACGCCTGAAGGCCCGCTAGCCGGATTCGGAAGGCCCCCGAGCCGGATTCGGAAGGCCCTCAGCGGACCGCGGCGGCTTCGCGCGCCCGCGCCAGGATCCGCGCACCGCAGGCGGATTCGCGCACGCCCACGCTGAACGCGCTTTCGAGCAGCTCGACGCAGTCGCCGTGGCGGCCGGCCCAGTGGTAGTTCGCCGCCAGCACGAGGCGCGCGTCGTCGTCGAGGAAGTGGTCCTCGAGGAACCCCTCGGCGAGTGCGATCTGGCGCTCGAACTCGGCCGCATCGCGGTAGAACCCGCGCTTGTCGACATGCGCGTCGAAGAGGGTCGGATCGAGTTCGTGCGCGCGCCGCAGCGACCAGGCGCAGTAGTGGTAGTCGCCCGTGGCGAACAAGGCGTCCGCGAGGACGAGGTGCAGCGCCCCGTCCTCTTGGGAGCATTCGACCGCGCGGGCGTAGTGGTGCACCGCGTCGGCGTACCTGCCCTCGAGGAAGGCGCGATCGCCCTCGTCGAGGTGCTGCCGGGCGGCGGCGTGCAATGCCTGCACGACCACCTCGGGCGCGGCCGGCTCGGCGAAGCGCGCGTCCGCGGCGACCACGACGGGCGGCGCCTCGGACTCGACCAGCGTCTCGCGCACGACTTCGCGCTCCACGACGCGCTCGACGACGAGCGGTTCGTCGCGGTCGATCCACACCACGCTCGGGTACCAGTACCAGCTCGGGTACGACCAGCCGTAGCACGGCGACCAGCACGAGGGTCGCCACCAGCACGAGTTCCAACCCCAGCCGAAGCCGAACCCGTAGCCGCCGCCCCAGCACTGCGACCAGCTCATGTGCCAGGTCCACCAAGGCTTGTACCAACCACAGTCGTTCCAGCTGTCCGACCACCACCAGCCGGTGCTGCAGCCGGTCCACGAGCCCACGGCCACGCCGGCGGCGATGCGCGTGCTGACGCGCGCCGCCTCGGCGAGCCCTTGGCTGCGACGCTCCACCAGCACGGCGGCCGCGGGATCGACGCGCCGCAGGCCCTCGACCTCCTTGGCGGCCGCGCGGCGGCGCGCCTCGCCCGCGCCCTCGTCCCGCGAGCCGCGACGCGCGCCACTGGACTTCGGTCCGACGTCCTTGCGGCTCGTCCTGCCGCCGTCCGCCACCTCCTCGGCCGCGAGCTTGCGCGCGGCGCCCGCTCCTTCGTCCGCCTTGGCCTCCGAGGCGCGCTTGGCCTCGTCGCTCGCGTACCTCGCGCGCGCGCCGCGCAGATCGGCGAGGCTGCGCGTCGGTGCCTGAGCCGCGGCGCCGCGCGTCATCCGGTCCTCGGCGCTCGGCTGGTAGCGTTCGAGGATGCGCGCGTTGTCGATCGGTTGGCTGGTGCTCGCAGCTCCTGCGGGAGCCACGCGTCCGCCGCCGACGGCGCCCAAGCGCGCCCCGGGCCCGGCGATGGCGCCGACGCCGCCGACGAGGGGAGCGTTGCCGTTGGCCCGCTCGAGGCGTGCCCGCGAAAGGGCGCGCTCCACGCCGGTGTCGACCGGAAGGCTGCTCGACCCTGCGAGGCGCGGAACCGGCGCGGCAGCCGTCTCGCGCGTGCGCCAGACGAGATCGTCCGAGGCGTAGACGCGCTCGGAGTACCGGCCGTCGTTCGCGCCGTTCGCGCCGGCGCGACCAAGCCCGGACGCGGAATCGTCCGAGCTCGGCGCGTAGCTCGTGCGCCCCGCGCGCGTGCCGGCATCCTCCGCGCGTCGCGCGGCGGGCGCGGCGCGATCCGGATCGCCGGGACGCCAGCGCACCGGTTCGCCGACTTCGCGCGCGCTGCGCGATCCCGCATCGGGGCCGGGCGCGTAGCTGTCGCTGCTCGCTCCGCCGCGCGGCGTGCGCCGGTCAGGCGAGCTCGAGCCGGAGGACGACGTGCCGGCGGACCCGCGGCTCCAAGGCGCCGGTGTTGCGGAGTCCAAGCCGCCGTAGCCCCCGCCCGAGTTGCCGCGACTGGCGCCGCTGCCGCCGCTCCAAGGCGAGCTCGTGCCGCCGCTGCTGGACGTGCCGCGCGAGGATCCGCCCTGCCAACCGCCCGAGCCGGTGCGGGAGCCGCTGCCCGAGCCGCGCGAGCTCCAGCCAGCCCCTGCGGAGGGGCGCGAGGGAGCGGGGGCCGGAGCCGGCCGGGCCTGCGGCGCGGGGGCCGAAGCCGCCGGTCGCGCCGGGCTGCTGGACGAGTTGCCGCGACCGCGATCCAAGGCCTGGCCGAGTTCCGCGACGGTCAACAGGGCGAGGAGCGAAAGGCAGTAGCGGGGGGTGCTGGTCATGGGGCGTGACGGCGCAAGCGCCAGAGGGGGTGGATTCCGGGCAGCAACCCGCGTGCCGTGGATCCGCATGGCGCCAGGGCGCCGCGGGCGGGGTCGCCGTCGGCGGTCGGGAGGACAGCGTCCACTGGCGAGGACAACGGGCGTCGGCTCAAGGGTCGAGCGGCAGCACGAGCACGAAGGAGGCAGGATCCTTGAGGTCGTGGCGCAAGTAGGGGCGGCCGAGCGGCTGGTCCTTCTGCGCGGCCGAGCGCAATCGCTCGAGAGGCTGTCGCCCTTCGGGCAGCGTGCGCGAGACGAGCGCGTAGCCGGATCGTTCGGGGACGGCGATCCAGTCGGGGGCCGGCTTCAACGGCAACCCGGCGAGCCGCAGCACGAGGTGCGTCGGGCGCAGCTCCTCGTCGAGCTCCACGGTCACCTTCGGTTCGATGGAGGTGCCGAGGGCCGTCATTTCCTCCGCGCGCGAGGCGACTTCGCGTTCGAAGATCGCCGGCACCGAGGCGAGCGTCGCGTCCTTCGGCAACGCCACGCGCCGCGAGCGGTGCGCGGGCAGGTCGAGGTGCTGCACTCCCGCGGGCGGGGCGGGGCGGCGATCGGCGGGGAGGAAGAACGCGTCGAGCAGCCGCGCCTGGCGATCCCAGTTCGTGACGCGCTCGGTCCACACGCGCTTGTCGCCCAGCCAGATCTCGTGTCCCGCCGGGATCCAGCGGCCGTCGCGCGACTCCCACGCGATGGCGCGCCAGCTCTCGCCCGCGCCGCCGTCGGTTCCCAGGGCGTCGAGCCGCGCGGGACGGCCGTGCGGGTCGAGTTCGACGCGCAACAGTCCCAGTCCGGCGAGTCGCGCCTCGCGCAGCCCTTCGCGGGGCTTGTCGCCGCCTTCGGGCGGCGTGGTCCACGCGAAGCCATGAGGCCACAGGTACAGCGCGCGGCGCGCCTCGAACGACAGGAGCAGCGCGGCGCGGTCTTCGGCCTTGTACTCGACGCTTTGCGCTTGGCGCGGTTCGAGGGCCCACACGATCTCGCCGTGGCGGTAGCGCAATCGCCGGTCGGCGGGCCCCTCGATCGGACCGTTCGCCATGTACAAGCGCGCCCGGTCGGGGAACGCGTAGCTGATGCGCAGCGCGTGCGGACGCGACGGGGCAGCGTCGTAGGTCAGGGTGGCGCAGACCTCGAGCGCCTGGATGCCGTCGATCGCCTGCCGCGGGCCGAGTGCCGGCGCGCCGGCGGCGGCTTGCACGCGCGCGCTCTCGACGGGCGCGCTGGCCACGGGCGCGGGGCGGCCGGCATCAGGCGTCGACGCGCCCGTCGCTTGCGTCGAGGCGCGGGACGGTGCCAACAGGGGCGCGAGCAGCACGAAGGCCGTGGACGCGTGCATGCGCAGAGCCTACGACATGCGCGCCGCGCTTGGCAGCGCCCAGGGCGCCTGGAAGTCCGCGCGCATCAGGGCAGGCGCAGCGACCACTCCAGCCAGTCCTCTTCCTTCTCGCCGTAGTTGCGCGGAGGTTCCAGCGCCAGCATGTCGCGCATGAAGGCGGACTTGCGCGGTTCCTCGACCGCGATCCAGGCCTTGACCAAGGCGCGCGCGCAACGGCCCTTCTCGGCCGTGACCGCCTTGCCGAGGTAGGCGAGCGAGCGCCCGGCGGCCAGCGCCACGAAGTTGGTCTCGTCGTGCAGGCGGTCGGCGATGGGTTGGAACGAGTCGCTGTCCTTCAACTGCGCCAGGAGCAGCGTGCACTGCGCGCGCACGCCCGGCAGCGGATCGACGATCCCGGCGCGCGCCGCGGCCAGCACGCATTCGCCGCCGGCGCCGGCGCGCACGAGGTAGAGCAGGCACAGCGCCGCGTTGTTGCGCTCCTCCTCGGAGACCGAGTTGCGCAAGAGGTCGCAGACCTTGTCGAGCGGCGTGTCCGATCGACCGAGCAGCCACAAGCCGAGCAAGGCCGCCGAGCGCAGCCGCTCGTCCTCGCTGGAAAGCGCCGCGATCAACGGGCCTTGCGCCGTCGCCTCGCGCGTGAACCCCAGCGCCGCCGCGGCCACGATGCGGTTGGTGGGCGCGCCCGCTTCGAGCGTCTGCAGCAGCTCCGCGCTGCGCTTGCGCGTGGCGGTCATCAGGTTCAACTCCAGGAGCCGCGCCTTGCGCCGGTCCTCGTCGGTCTCGCTGGAGAGGAACAGCCTGTTCCAGGCGCGCATCTGGCCGTCGATGTCGGCGAGGAACGCGCCCAGCGATTGCGCCTCCTGCTTGGCCGAGCGGCTGGCGAGCTCCTCCGGCTTGAGCGGCGCGGGTTCGCCGGCGCCGGACTTGGCGTTGGTGCCTTGGCAGCCGGCCCAGGCGAGGCAGAGCGCGAGCACCGCGCCGCGGCCGCGGGGTCGGAACGATCGGAGGGTGGAGCGCATGGCGGGTCCTTGGGACGATCGGAGGGGGGGTGTTCTTCCCGCCGAGGCGCGTACGAGGGTAGTGCGGCGGCGGCGCGCAAGCCACGCGCGAGCGGCCGCGCCGCGCGATTCGCGACGCATGTTCCGCGGCGAATCCGGCTCAAGACCGCTTCCAGCGGCTGCTCCCAGTTGTCAGGATCGGGGCGTGACTGGAGCAGGCCCTCGAACTCGCCGCGATTGGCGCGCGGAACTGTGGCGCGCCGCGGCTTGCGGGCTGGCGGCGGCCGGACTCGTCGCTTGCGCCGGGCCCGCCACCGCATCCAGCGCGTCGTCCGCGCCCCAGCCGCGCGCGGCGGAACTCGCCACGGGCGCGCCGGAAGCGCGACCCGAGTCCGTGGAGCCGGCTCCGCTCCATGCGCCAGAGCCGGTCGCGCCCGCGTCCGCCGAGCCTGCGCCCGCGCCAGTGCCAGTGCCAGTGCCCGCAACACCGGCGGCCGCAGTGGTGGAACCTGCGCCCCTCTTCGCGCCACCTGCCCTGCCGGGGCCGCTCCTGCGCGTGCAGAAGGTCGCGGGTCGCGAGTGGTTCGTCGTCGATCGCCCCGGCGACGCGCTCGACCTGCGCATCCTGGCGGGCGAGGTGCTCGAGTACGACGTCGAGATCGACGTGGGCGTCGGCGCCATCGACGCCGGCGACGTGGAGCTCGCCGCCGGACGCAGCGTGATGATGTCAGGTTTGCCTGACGCCAAGGACGAGCGCGCGGAGCCGGAGAGGGTCGAGGTCGCGTGGGTGCGCAGCACCGCCAAGGGCGCGCACTTCGGCTACGAGCTGCGCCACGTGCTGGAGACGCGCTTCCTGCCGGGGCCGTGGCCGCGGCTCGTGCACAAGGACGAGCAGCGCGGCAGCGAGAACCGCAACCGCGAGACGAAGCTCGGCTCGCTCGACGGCGGGCACCTGTTGGAGTACCGCTCCGACGGCCACTGCCGCGGATGCCAATCGCCCGAGCACCAGGTCGAGGGCCTGCTGCCGTGGCAGGATCCGTCGCACTGCAAGAAGTGCAAGCGCCTCGAGCATCGCGCCTGGAACAAGCCCGCGCGCCAGGAGTCGCCCGCCGACGGGCTCGACATGCTCGGGGCCGTGTGGGTGGCGCGCACGATGGTCAAGGCCGGCGTGGACCGCAGCGTGTTCCCGATCGTCGATCGCCGGCGCTTGTGGCAGGTGACCGCCGTCATCGGGGCGCCCTCCGTCGTCGCCGTGCCCGCCGGGCGCTTCCGCTGCCGTCCCGTGTCGCTGGCGACCAAGCTCCTGCGCGGCGAGCCGGACGACAAGCCGAACGCGCACTTCGAGGGCCTGTTCGGCCTGCAAGGCACGCTGCGCATCTGGCTGGAGGAGAAGACCGGCACGCCGGTGCTGATCGAGGGCGACCTGCCGATCCCGGTGCCGTTGGTGGACAGCTTGCGCGTGCGCGTGCAGCTCAAGTCCGCCAAGGCCGCCGACCCGGAGTTCCGCAAGCTCCCCTGAGCCGACGCCCCGCGCGTCTGTCAAAAATTTTTGACGGACTCCGGGCGGGCCACGCCTCAGTCGCGCGACTCGAACTCGCCCGTGGGCCGCACCGCGTCGGGCCGCACGGGCGCCTCGACGACCACCGCCTCGCCGCCGCCCTCGAGCGCGAACCGCGTGCCGGGCGCCTGGTGACGCCGCTTGACGAAGCCCAGCGCGAGGCCGGTGTCGAGCACGAACGACCAGCTCCAACTGGTGGCCACGCCCAATTCGCGCGTTTCGCCGTCCTCTTCCTTGAGGAGCTTGGCGCCGCGCGGCAGCGGGTCGTCGTGCGAGATGCGCAGCGGCACCAGCCGCTTGTTGAGTCCGCCGTAGGTGTCGATCTTGGCCACCACTTCCTGGCCGATGTAGCAACCCTTGTCGAGCGAGAACGCGCGCTCGAGGCGCGCCTCCTGCGGGTAGACGCCCTCGTCGACGTCGAATGGCGCCTCCGCGTGGCAGGCTTCCACGCGCAGGATGTCGCGCGCGGCGCGCCCGGCGAGCAACGCGCCGGCGGCCTCGAGGGCCAGCACCGCTTCCGCGCATTCCGCGCGGCGCACCTCGACCACGAAGCCGGGCGAGCCCGCCACCAGCGCGTCGGCGGCATGGCAGGCGATCGGACCCCGACCAGGAGCGGCGAGGCCCTGCGCGACCACGCGCCGCGAGCCGCGCTCCGGCGCGTCCACGCCCGCGGCGCGCAAGACTTCGGCCGCGCGCGGACCGCACAGCTCCAGGCGCGCGCACGACTCGTCGAGCGCGAAGGCCACGTCCTCGCTGAAGTGGTACATCTCCAGCGCGTCGAGCAGCGCCTTGCCCTGCTCGGGCGCGACGGCGAGCCGCAACGTCGCGCCGCGCCGTTCGAGCGCCAGTTGGAAGCGCACCTTGCCCTTGGCCGACAGCAGCAGGTTCTCGTGGCGTTCGCCATCGGCCGTCGACTTGACGTCGTTGGCGAGCAGGCGGTGCAGGAACGCGGCCGCGTCGGCGCCGCTCGCCACCACGGTCTCGCTCGCGCTCTGGTCGAACAGCACGCAGCGCTCGCGCGCGGCGGCGTACTCCACGGGCACCTGGCCCGCGGCGAGCAGGAACGGAGCGTGTTCCGGACCGGCGATGCGCGCGGACGGGCGGTTTCGCAGGAGGTCGAGGAGGGCGCTGGCGTGGGGCATGCGTGTGGAGCGCAGGGCGTGCGGGGGGCCGGCGGGAACGCGGAGTCGTGGATCCGGCCATCCGCCGAAGCGCGCCGGCATGCGCGCGGCGGGGTAGTGTACGACCAACGCGGATTCGGCCCCAAGGCGCCGCCCGCGTTCCTTGACGGAGCACGCGGGCCATTCGAAACTGATGGACGGCTTCCACCCGATGCGCGCTCCGAACCACGCCAACGTCACGACCTCGGGCGCGCTCGCCTGCCTGCCGTGGCTGCTCGCCGCCTGCTCGGAACCCGTCGCGCCCGTCCAGCCTTGGCGCGCCAACCCCGTGGCGCTGGAGAAGCTGGGCGACGACCAGGAGGCGCGCGCGCGCCTCGAAGGGGACTTGCAAGCGCTCTTCGGCACGGCGCAGGCGCCTCGGTGGCCGGGCGAGGCGCTCGGCCAGGCGGAACTCGCCGCCGCCCCCGACGGCGCGCTGCGCGCGGCGCGCCTGCGCGAAGCCAACGCCACGCGCCACGCGCGCGCCTTGGCGGCCATCGACGCGCTGGCCTTCGACGAGGTGCGTGCGCGCGAGCCGTCGTTGCAGGTCGCGTGGTCGGCGCTGCGCGCGGAATCGGAGCGTTCCTCCCTGGCCCCCGAGGCCTTGCGCGAGCGCGCCAAGGAGCTGTTCCTCGGCTGGTATCCCACGCTCGAGGACAGCGCGCGCCTGTACGCGGCCGAGTGCTTCCACTGCCACGGCGCCGAAGGCGGCGGCGACGGTCCCACGGCGCACTTCCTCAAGCCCCGGCCGCGCGACGTGCGCCTGGGCGTGTACAAGTGGACCGCGCTGGCCTCGCCCGCGCGTCCGCGCCGCGACGATCTGCTGCGCACGTTGAAGGAAGGCGTGAACGGCACTTCGATGCCCGGCTTCGCGCGCTTGTCGGAGACGCAGCTCGAAGGCCTGGTCGACTACATCCGCCTCTTGTCCGTGCGCGGCGAAGTCGAGTTGCGCATGGCCGCCACCTTCGAGTCCGAGGGCGAGTGGGAGGAGGAGGCGGCGCGCGACGAGCTCGACGCGGTGCTGTCGCGCTGGGACGCGGCGCGCGACAAGGTGCTCGCCTACGACGGGCCGGTGCCGGCCGCGACCAGCGAGTCGATCGCGCGCGGCAAGGCGCTCTACGAGGACGCCACCAAGGGCAACTGCGCCTCGTGCCACGGGGTCGACGGACGCGGCGACGGGCCTTCGGCCTGGAAGATCGGGCCCGATGGCGAGCGCGCGCCGGCCTATCTCGACGCGTGGGGCGATCCGATCCTGCCGCGCAACCTGCGACTGGGCATCTGGCGCGGCGGTTCGCGCCCGATCGACTTGTGGAGGCGCATCGCCAACGGCATCCCCGGTGGTCCGATGCCGGCCCTGCGCGAGGCCACGGACAAGGACGGGGTGCGCGTCGTCTCCGACGAGGAGATCTGGTCGCTCGTGCACTACGTGCAGTCGCTCGAGAGGCAGGCCGGGCCGTGACCCGCGTGCTCGCCACCGCGCTGTTCGTCGCGCTGCTCGTCGCCGTGCCGTGGTGGTTCGCGCACTCCGCGCGGTCGGGGCCGTGGTTGCCGCCCGAGGCGTCCAGCTACGCGGCCGAAGTGGACGGACTGTTCGACGCGATCCTCGTCGCCCTCGCGCTCGCCTTCGCGCTGGTCATGGTCCTCCTGGTCGCCGCCATCTGGCGCGGCGCGGCGCGAGTGGAGCGCGCGCGCACGACGCACGGCGACCTGCGACTCGAACTGCTCTGGACCCTCGTCCCCGCGGCGGTGCTGGCGTGGATCGCCGTCGCCCAGGGTCCCACATGGCGCGCGATGAAGGGCGACGAGGCCTTGATGGCGCGCGATCCCGCGGCGCGCGTCGAGGCGGCGCAGTTCGACTGGCGCTTCCGCCATCCGGGCCCCGACGGCCGGCTCGACACGGTCGACGACCTGCTCGAGGTCCACGAACTGGTCGTGCCCGCCGGCGAACCGATCGTGCTCGCCACGCGCACGCGCGACGTGATCCACAGCTTCTACGTGCCCGACTTCCGCCTCAAGCAGGACATCGTGCCGGGCCGCGACGGACGCATCTGGTTCGAGGCGCCGTCGCCGGGCAGGCACGACCTCGTGTGCGCGGAACTGTGCGGCTTCGGCCACTACAAGATGGCCGGCTCGATCCGCGTCCTGCCGCGCCCCGAGTACGAGGCGCACCTGGCGCGCCTCGCGACGCGTTGGAACGCCAACGGCGCGGAGGAGCGGCCGTGAGCGCCGGCGCGCGCGCCGGAGCCTGGCGCCGACACCTGTGGTCGCTCGACCACAAGACGATCGGCCTGCAGTTCCTCGTCGCCTCGCTGGCGATGCTGCTGGTCGGCGGGCTGCTCGCCATGGCCGTGCGTTGGCAACTCGCCTGGCCGTGGACGGACATGCCGATCGTGGGACGCGCGCTCTTCGGCGGCACGGGCGGGGTGCCGAGCCCCGAAGGCTACGCGGCGCTCTTCACGATGCACGGGACGATCATGATCTTCTTCGTGGTCATCCCGCTGCTGACCGGCGCGTTCGGCAACTACCTGATCCCGTTGATGATCGGCGCGCGCGACATGGCCTTCCCGCGGCTGAACGCGTTCAGCTTCTGGATCATGGCGCCGGGGATCGCCTGCGCCCTCGCGTCCTTCGCCGTCGAAGGCGGCGCCGCCTCCAGCGGCTGGACCGCCTATCCGCCGTTGTCGACCTTGCTCGGCGCCGCGCCGGGCAACGGAGCGGGGCAGACCCTGTGGCTGTGGGCGCTGTTCTTCAGCGGACTCTCCTCGCTCTCCGGCGCCATCAACTACGTGGTCACGATCGCCACGATGCGCGCGGAGGGCTTGTCGATGCTGCGCCTGCCGCTGACGGTGTGGGGGCTCTTCGTCGCCGCGTTGCTCCAATGCCTGGCGCTGCCGGTGCTGACCGCCGCCACGGTGCTGCAGTACAGCGATCGCCTGCTCGGCACCGGGTTCTTCTCGGGCGGGGGCGCGTGGGTCAACGGCGAGTGGATCGCCGGCGCGGGTGGCACGCCGCTCTTGTGGCAGCACCTGTTCTGGTTCTACAGCCACCCCGCGGTGTACGTGATGGTCGTGCCCGCGATGGGCATGGTGGGGGACATCCTCAGCGTGCACGCGCGCAAGCCCGTGTTCGGCTACAAGCCGATGGTCTGGGCGATGGCGGCGATCACGGGCCTCGGCGTGCTCGTGTGGGGCCACCACATGTTCGTCTCCGGCATGAGCCCGGTGGCGGGCACGGGCTTCATGCTTTCCACGATCCTCATCGCGCTCCCTTCGGCGGTGAAGACCTTCAACTGGATCGGCACCGTGTGGGGCGGGCGCCTGCGGCTCAACGCGGCGATGCTCTACGCGCTGGGCTTCGTGTCCATGTTCGTGATCGGCGGCCTGTCGGGCATCTGGATGGCGGCGACGCCGGTCGACGTGCACCTGCACGACACCTACACCGTGGTGGCGCACTTCCACTACATCGTGTTCGGCGGGACCTTGTTCGGCGTCTTCTCCGCCCTGCACCACTGGTTCCCGAAGATGACGGGGCGCCACCTCGGCGAGCGCCTCGGCAAGCTGCACTTCTTCGGCACCTTCGTGCTGACGAACGCGGTGTTCCTGCCCATGCACCAGGCCGGCTTCGCGGGCATGGTGCGGCGCATCGCCGACCCGTACGCCTACCCCTCGCTCGAACCGTTGCGCGAGCTGAACGCCTTCATCACCGTCGCCGCGCTGCTGTTGTTCGCCTGGCAGTCGCTGTTCGTCGCCAACCTCGCGCTGACGCTGCTGCGTCCGCGCGACGCCGAGGCCAACCCGTGGCGCGCGGCCAGCCTCGAATGGGAAGCGCCCTCTCCGCCGCCGCACGGCAACTTCGACCGCGAACTCGTGGTCGTGCGCGGACCCTACGAGTACGGGGACGCCGCCGGCGCCGAAGATTGGCTGCCGCAGGCGCGGCCCCGCACCTCCGAGGCGGAGGCGAGCGCATGAACATGGACGCCACCAACCCCTGGCCGCGGCGCGCGGCGCTTTCCGCCGCGCTCCTGACGGCGCCCATCCTGCTCATCGGCGGCACCGTGACCACGCTGCGCGTAGGCATGGCCGTGCCCGATTGGCCCACGACCTTCCAGCAGAACATGTTCACCTACCCGTTGTCCGAGATGCTCAAGGACGCGGGAGTGTTCTGGGAGCACGGCCATCGCCTGTGGGGCGCGCTGGTGGGCTTGGCCGTGCTGGCGACCTGCGTGCTGACGCTCCTCCTGGAGCGTGCGCGCCACCTGAGGCTGCTTTCCGTCGTCGCGCTGGCCGCGGTGACGGGACAAGGCCTGCTCGGTGGATTCCGCGTGCTGGAGAACAGCCCGCACCTCGCCTTCCTGCACGGCACCTTCGCGCAGGGCCTGTTCGCCTTGTTCGCCGCGCAGGCGCTGCTGCACAGCAGCGGCTGGCGCGGCGCCCCCGCGCGCTCGAGCGCGCAGGCCGCGTTCCTGCGCCGTTTCGGCCTCGGGACGGCGTCGCTCCTGTACGTGCAGATCGCGCTGGGAGCGGGGGGGCGCCACAACGGCGGCACGCACGCGCTGTTCGCGCACATGGCGCTGGCGTTGGTCGCCACCGGGCTGGTCGTGCTGCTCGGCGCAGCCTGCGGCAAGGCGGCCGAGGAGGGCGGCGCCGACGCGCCGCGCTGGCGCGGGCTGAAGCGCCGGTTGCACCTGCTGCTCGGGACGCAGGTCGTGCTCGGCATCCTGACCGCCGTGTGGGTCTACATCGTCACGGGTCCGGCGAACCCCGTCTCCGTCGGCGAAGCCATCTTCGCCACCCTGCACGTGGCCACGGGCGCGCTGCTCCTGTGGACCACGGTATCCTGCGTGCTGTGGGCGCACCGCACCCTGCGGCCCGCGTCCGCCTGAAGGTCTCGCCACCGACCGCCATGTCCACCCGCACCGACGACGCCGCGCTCGCACCGAGCCTCGCCAGCGACCTGGCGACGCTCTTCAAGCTGCGCATCGCCGTGTTCGTCGCGGTGGCGGCCTTCGTGGGCGCGCTGGTGGCGCCGGCGACCGACTTCTCCATCGCGCGGGCCTTGGAGGCCGCGGCCTGGATCACGCTCTCGGCCGCGGCCGCCAGCGCGTTCAACCAGGTCTTCGAACGCGACACCGACCGCCTGATGCAGCGCACGCGGCTGCGTCCCGTGGCGGCCGGGCGCCTGTCGGCGCGCGACGCGCTGCTCGTCGCTTCGCTGCTGGCCCTCGCCGCCGTGCTGCTGCTGTGCGTGCGGTTCAACCTGGTGGCGGGCCTCCTCGCGCTCGGCACGCTGTTCGCCTACGTGGCGGTCGACACGCCGCTCAAGCGCCACAGCACGCTCAACACCCTGGTCGGCGCGGTGCCCGGCGCGGCCCCGCCGCTGCTCGGCTACGCGGCCATCGCCGGCTCGGTCGAGGGTTGGGCGCTGATCCTGTTCGCCATCGTCTTCGTCTGGCAGTTCCCGCACTTCATGGCCATCGCCTGGCTCTATCGCGAGGACTACCGCCGCGGCGGCTTGCGCATGCTGGCCGGCGAGGAGGACGGCGAGCGCATGGCGGCGCGCGCGGCGCTCATGCACGGGCTGGCGTTGCTGCCCGTGTGCATGCTGCCGGCGATGCGCGGGGACGCGGGCCTCGTCTTCACGCTTTCCGCCCTCGTGCTCTCCGCGGCCTACGTCGCGGCGGCGGCGCGCTTCGCCTGGCGCACCGAGCGCTCCAGCGCGCGGCTCCTGCTGCACGCCTCGCTGGTGCACCTGCCGCTCGTGCTCCTCGCGGTGGTCTGCGATCCGCGCACGGGCGCGCTGGCGAGGCTCGGATGGAGCTGAGCGCCCAGAGGCCGGCGCAGGTCGATCGGGCGCGCGTCGGCGTGCTGGTGTTCCTCGCCACCGAGGTCATGTTCTTCGCCGGGTTGTACTCGGCCTTCGTCGTGCTCGCCCCGCGGCGCGAGGCGGAGCTCGACACGCCCCTCGCGCTGGCGATGACCGCGCTGCTCCTCGCGAGCTCGGGCGCCCTGCACGCCGCGCTGGCGGCTCGCGCCACCGCACGGGCCCGCTCGCTCGCCTTCGGCTTCGCGGCGCTGCTGCTCGGAGCGCTGTTCCTCGCCGCCATGGCCTTCGAATGGGGCGCCCTCGTCGCCGCCGGGCGGCACCCGTCGACCGACCTTTGGTGGGCCTGCTTCTTCGTGCTGACCGGCGTGCACGGCCTGCATGTGGCCGCCGGGGCGATCTGGATCGCGTGCGGCTGGATCGCGCAGGCCCGCGGCGGCTCCGGCCGCGCGCTCGAGCTCGCCGCCCCGTACTGGCACTTCGTCGACCTCGTGTGGCTCGTGCTCCTGTGGGGGCTCTACCTCGGGTGAGGCGGACTTCCCGGCGCGCCCTCCGTGCGCCTTGTCAAGAAATCAGGACAACCGGCCCTTCGACGCCCAACATGGACGACAACCAGAACCCCGGCCCCGCATCCGCCGCCTCGGCGCCCGCCAGGCCCGTCCCCGCCTGGGTGCTGGGGGCGGCGATCTTCTCGCTGGTCGCCGTGGTCGTGGTGGGCGCATGGCTCGCCTCGCGCCACGCTCCCACCAGCGTGGCCTCGGCCCAACTCGCCCAGCCGGCCGACAGCCCCGAGCGCTTCGGCGAGGTGAAGCCGTTCCAGCTCGTCGAGCGCAGCGGCCGCCCCGTCGCGCGCGAGGACCTGCTCGGCAAGCCTTGGGTGGTCGGCTTCATCTTCACGCGCTGCACCGGTCCTTGCCCGAAGATCAGCGGCAACATGCGCGCGTTGTCGGAGAAGCTGGCCGGCGTCGACGCGCGGCTGGTCACGATCAGCGTCGATCCCGAGCACGACACGCCCGAGGTGCTGGCGGAGTACGCGCGCCGGCTCGGAGCCGACGAGTCGCGCTGGCTGTTCCTGACCGGCACGCCCGAGGCCGTGCGCTCGGTGTCCGTCGACAGCTTCATGCTGCCGGTGGAGCGCGATCCCTCCGCGCCGGTCGGGCAACTCGTCACGCACCGCACGGTCCTCGCCGTCGTCGACTCGCGCGGCAACGTGCGCGGCTACTACGATGGCGAGGGCGAGGACGGCGTGTCGCTGGCGGCGGCGCGCGCCGCGTGGCTCGCCAAGGAGGGGCGCTGATGGAGACCGCGCGCGCATGCCGCGCCGCGCAGCGGACGCTCGCGGCCCCGCTCGCGCCCGTCGCCGTGGCTTCGGGCCTGCTGGCGTCGGTCGCGTTCGCGCAGGACGGAACCGCGTCCGTCGGCGAAGCGCCGCCCGCGTCCGTGTTGCCGCTGGTCAACGCCTGCTTGAACGCCACCGCGTCCGTGCTGCTGGTCGCCGGGCTCGTCGCCATCAAGCGCGGCCGGCGCGCGTCGCACGAGCGCCTGATGCGCGCGGCGTTCCTCGTCTCCGCGGCGTTCCTCGTCTCCTACCTCTGGTACCACTTCGGCGCGCAGAAGGAGCTAGGTCCGACCCGCTTCAACGGCGTGGGCGTGAAGAAGCACCTGTACCTCGCGATGCTGGCGAGCCACGTCCTGCTCGCGATCGTCAACCTGCCCATGGTGCTGCGGACCCTGTGGTTGGCGCACGAGGAACGCTGGGAGGAGCACCGGCGACTCGCCAAGCCCACCTTCGCCATCTGGCTGTACGTCTCGGTCACCGGGGTGCTGGTCTACTTGACGCTGTACCATTGGAATCCCGCCCCATGAGGCGCATCGCGGCCATCGCGGTCTTCCTCGCCTCGAGCGCGCGCGCAGGTTGGGCTTGACCCACCTGCCGCGAGGCGGTCGCCTCGTCCGACGCGTCCGTGCGCACCGGCATCGCCGCCGGCGTGTGGTGGTTGCTGGGCGCGTTGCTGGTGGCGGGGGCGGGCCTGTGCTGGTCGCTCGTCGGCGCCTGCGCTCGATCATCGCGCGCGAAGGGCTCGTCGCGCTGAACATGCCCGCATGAGCCAGGCGACCTCGAAGGCGGCTCGGCGCGTGGTTCCCGCCCACGAGGACTCGCCGCGGCCGGAGACTTGGCGCTGGTGCGTGCACGAGACATGGCTCGGGCCGTTGCTCTTGTGCGCGAGCGCGCGCGGTCTCGTTTGCGCGGGCCTCGGCGTCGAGGATCCCGGCGAGCGTCTCCTCGCGCTCGCGAGGCGCGGCGGGCGACACGTCCGGTGCCACGAGTCGAGCGCGCATCTCGCGGCCGCGTCGTCGCAGCTCGACGAGTACTTCGCCGCGCGTCGCGCCGTCCTCGACCTTCCGCTGGACGCCATCGGCAGCCCGTTCGAATTGCGCGTGTGGGAGCACGAACGCGGCATCCCGCGCGGCGCGACGCGCACCTACGGTGAAGTTGCGCGCGCATTGGGCATGCCCAGCGCGGCGCGCGCGGTGGGCGGGGCGACCGGGCGCAATCCGCTGCTCTTGTTCGTGCCTTGCCACCGAGTCCTGTCCAGCACCGGGCTCGGCGGGTTCTCGGCGCCTGGCGGCACAGCCACGAAGGCGCGCTTGCTGCGCTTCGAAGGGGCGATCGTCGGAGGTTGAGCGCGCATCGGAGCGCACATCGAAGCGCGGAGCGCCGCCCTTCGTCGCGGATGTGGATGGAACTGCCGCCTGCCCGCGATGCGGAGACTCCGCGAAGCGGGGGACGACACGGACTTCTTCGGTTGCTTCTCCGTGACTGTCGCTTCTCGCGCCTGTGTTGGCCTGTGCCTGTGCTGGCCCATTCCTGTGCTGGCCCATGCCTGTGCTTCGAGGTGACTGTCCTTCCTCGAGTGCGCCCTGCCTGCCACCCACGGCCGCTGCGGGCCTCTCGAGCGCGTCGGCGCCAAGGGCGATCAGGTCCGCTTCGCGCGGCACGGTTCGCCAGCAAGGAGCAGACGCGGGCGAGGGGATGCCCCGCCGCGCGCGTCCATCGCTGGTGGCGTGCGGGCACGGCGGGCGAGCGGCACCAGCAGGCGAGCGGGCGAGGAGCGCAGGGCTCCAACTGCACGTTTTCGAGCGATTCCATCGTTTGCCTGCCACGCCCGGCTCGTTTCGTTCGTCAGGCTGGTGTGGGACACCAATCCAACGAGACAACCGCGCGTTCGACTCCCGACCGGATTTCCGACGCGCCTTGGCTCGCCAGCCATGGCGTGGGGGCCGCGGCCCTGTTCTTCGCTTGCATGGGCGCGGGCCTTGCCGTCGAACCTTGGCTCGGCCCCGCGCCGTCCGGCAGGCCCGAGGTGTGGGTCGCCGACCGGGACGCGTCCCTGCTGCGCGGGCTGGATGCCGACATGATCGACAGTCGCAGTCATGCGCTCGGTTGGCCGCTGGCGGTGGCGTCGCGCTCCGATGGCGGCTTGTGGGTGGCGCGCTCCGGCGATGGCACCAACGCCTTCGGCGCGCGGTTGCTCGACCTGTCCGAGGATGGCGTGGAACTCGGCGAATTGTGGCTCGAGGGCTTCCACGATCTCGATGTGCTCTCCGATGGCCGCGCACTGTGCCTCGAACGCCTCGAGGAAGGCGTCGGTCGCCTGTGGCGAGTCGATGCCGAGGCCACGCCGAGACTCTTGTTCCGTGCGGCCGGATTGCGGCAGGTGCGCGCTTCGGGCGGGGTGGCGTGGTGCGGTGGCGACGATGGCCGCTTGCGTCAGGTCGACGTGGAGGACGGCACCGTGCTCGCCTTGGCCTGCCTCCCCGCGCCCGTGCTCGGCGTGAGAAGCGCCAGCGAGGGCGGTGCCTGGGTGGCGTTGGGCGGTTCCGCGCCAACTTTGGCGCGTCTCGACGCACGCATGGCGCGCATGGCGCAGGCCCCCTTGGAAGATCCCATCTCCTTCGACGCCTTGCCGGACTCGAGCGGACCCTGGACCTTGGAACGCGGCGGATTGGTCTTGCGCGCGCGCACGCGCGATGCACGCGTCCGGCTCGAGGTCGACCTCGCCATCCTGCCGGGGGCGCGCCATGTGCTGGTGCTGCCCGATGGGGGCGCGCTCGTGGCCTCGCCTGCGGGCATCATCCGAGTGGATTGGCACGGCGAACAACTCCCGGGCCAAGGCGGTTTCGCCTGGATCACCGGCTGGTGCAGGGCAGCGCCGCCTGACGAGTGATCGCGTGCGCGAATCGGCGTGCGGTGGCGCCGCGGACATGACCGTGGCGCCCGCGCGGCGATGGACGCCACGACAAGACGAGCGCAGCGTGCAGCGGGGAGGGCCGCGCCGAATCGGGTTGCGCGCAAGGTGGGGGCCGGATGAATCCAAGGCGCGGGTTGCAGCACGGGACCGGCCGGCGTGGGGAGTAGAAGCCCGCTTGGGAGCGGATCCAGATGAGGCTATTGGCTCGGCGGAGCTTCGCTCCGGCGAGCTGCGAGTCGTGGCGAGAGGCGAGAGGCGTGCAGCGGTCCAGATTGGTGCTGCACCGGCGTTGGTCAGTCCGCGGGAGGTGGCTCGTCGTCGATCCCATCGATGCGCAGCAACATCGCCGCGGCAATGAGGGTCTTGGCATCCGTCGTCATTCCCGCCAGCACATCCCTCGGAGCATGGCGTTCGAGGCTCAGCTCCTCGTCCTCGTCGCAGTTCGCGGCCCCAGGTCCGGCCGGCGACAGCCCGCGTGCCAAATAGATCGACAACCGTTCGCTGGCGAATCCGGGAGCGGGCACGATGTCTCGCAACAGCCTCCATTCCGCCGCGCGCAGGCCAGTCTCTTCCTCGAGCTCCCGGATGGCGGCCTGCAAGCGGTCCTCGCCAGGCTCCAAGCGTCCCGCGGGGATCTCCAACAGATCCTGCCTGACCGCGTGGCGATATTGCCGCACGAGGACCAGGCGTCCGTCGTCTTCGAGCGCGGCGATACCCACCGCACCAGGATGATCGACCCAAACCAGATCTTGGGTGAGTCCGGAAGGCAATCGAACGACATCGCGACGCAAGTCGAAGCGCGAGTTGTGATGCAGCAACTCGCTCGACACCAGTTCCGGGCCCGCCGCGGCCTGGCCGGGCTCGGGGGCTTGGCTCACGACTGCTCCGAGTCCTGTTCGTCGCCCCGCTCCCTGCGGGAACGCTCCTTCACGGGCGGCTGGGCGGCGGCGCGCTCGAGACCGGCGGCGAAGGCCTGCGCGGACAGCGCTAGGTCGGTGCGACCCTCGCCCTGCGCCTGCTCGGCGTACTTTCGCACCGACTTGACCAACTTCTTCGTGGCCTTGACCATCGGACCTTCGCGCTGCTTCCGCGCTTCGGCCTTTTCGCGCAACTGGGCCAATTTGGCCTCCAGGTCGCGCAACATCTCTTCTTCGGTGCGCCGATGGCGCTTGGGCTTGTCTTGCTGCATGGTCTTGCTTTCCGCTTGGAGCTTCTCGAGCCGAGGGTCTTCGGCACGCCTCGACCTTGATGGCGGGGACGCTCGCGGATTCCAAGGTCGCGCCCACGCGTCCCCAGTATGGCAAAGCCCGGGCCCGCGGCGTGCCGTGCCGGTCGCAAAGGGCGTGTCCCCGGTGGATGCGTTGACGGGCACCCTCCCGCGCGGCGACACTATGGGGACGCACATGAGCGTCCACGACGACATCGACCGGGTCCTCTACGACGAGCAGCAGATCAAGACCGCCATCGACCGGGTCGCGGCCGAGGTGGCGCGCAGCTACGGCGACCGGGGTTTCACGGTGGTCTCGGTCCTGAAAGGGTCGTGCGTCTTCGCGTCCGACCTGATTCGGCGGATCCCCAATCGCCTCGAACTCGCCTTCTTGGCTGCCTCGAGCTACGGCGCGGGCACCGAATCGGGCGAATTGCGTATCGATTTCGTGCCCACCGGCTCGGAGATCGAAGACCGCGACCTGCTCTTGGTCGACGACATCCTCGACACGGGACGCACGCTCTCGAAGCTCAAGGACGAGCTGCAGCGCCGCGGTGCGCGCAGCGTCCGCACCTGCGTCTTCCTGGACAAGCCTTCGCGCAGGAGCGTTCCGATCGTCGCCGACTTCCGCTGCTTCGAGGTCGAGAACCTGTTCGTCGTGGGCTACGGCCTCGACTACGCCGGCCGGTACCGCAACCTGCCCTATGTCGGGGCCTTGCGGCGGGAACTGTACTCCTGAGCCACGGGCGGGACCGGCGCAGGCCGGTGCACCCGCCGCAGGGCGTCAACGACCGTGGCCTACCACATCCCGATCCCCAAGGACCGCGCCGGCATGGAGCTCGACGAGTTCCTGTGCCTGCAATTCCCCCTTCTCAACAAGGGCTTCCTGCGCCGCCAAGTCCGCGAGCGCAAGGTGACCGTCGACGGCAATCCCACCGTGCCCGGACACCGCCTGGCCGAGGACGAAGTCGTCATCGTCGAATTCGAGGAGGACGAGCACGTGCCCGAGGCGCCGCGCGATCCGCGCATCGAGGTGCCGGTCTTGTTCGAGGACGCGGAAGTGCTGGTCGTCGACAAGCCCGCGGGGTTGTCGGCGGAGCCGGAGCGCTGGGCGCGCGACGCGGGGTGCTTGTCGGGGGCCTTGCTCGGATTGTCGCTGCGCCGCAGCGGGCTCGAGCTCGCCGAGGGCGACGAGGTCGAGCCGGTGGACGGGCTCGAATTCCGTCCGCGGCTCGTGCATCGCCTCGACAAGGACACGACGGGCTGCGTCATCGTCGCCAAGACGATCGAAAGCGAGCGCCGCCTGCGCGCGGCGTTCGAACAGCCCGGCACGGTGCGCAAGCGCTACCTCGCGCTGGTCGAAGGCGACTGGCCCCTGGCGGATGGCGCGGAGGAGATCGTGGACCTGCCGCTCGGGCCCGATGAACGGCGCAGCGGTCGGATGCGCGTCGATCGAGTCGACGGCAAGGAGTCGCGCACGCGCTTCTCGGTGGCCGAGCGCTTCGAAGGCTACACGCTCATGGAGGCCGAGCCCCTCACCGGTCGCACGCACCAGATCCGGGTGCACGCGCGCGAGGTCGGCTTCCCCTTGGCGGTCGATCCGGTCTACGGGCGGCGCGACCATCTGTCGCTGTCCGACTTCAAGCGCGGCTATCGCAAGAAGCGCGGGCACGAGGAGTCGGCCTTGATGGACCGGTTGACGCTGCATGCCGCCTCCATCCAGTTCCCCGGTCCAGACGGCGGCGTGGTGCGCGTCGAAGCGCCGCTCCCGAAGGACTACGCCCGCCTGCTCAAGCAGCTCAGGAAGTACCGCGCGCCATGAAGCTCAAGCAGAAGCCCGGAGACTTCCGCGTCGAGGAACTCCTCGACCAATCGTTGCTCGTCGCGCGCGGCCGCCACCGCGTGTACCGCGTGTCGAAGCGCAAGCTCACCTCGATGGAGGCCGTGGCGCGCGTGGCGCGCGAGGCGGGCGTGGCCCCGGGCGAGGTGTCGATCGCCGGGCTGAAGGATCGCCAGGGGGTGACCGTCCAATACATGAGCGCGCCCGGCGGCCGGCGCGTCGAGCTGTCCGAGCCGTCGATCAAGATCGAGACGATGGGCTCCAGCTCGCGCGCCCTGTCGTCGCAGGACAGCGCCGGCAACGCATTCGCCATCGTCTTGCGCGACGTGTCGGCGACCGAGGCGAAGACCCTGCAGGAGAACCTCGAGCCGGTGCGCCGCCACGGCTTGCCCAACTACTTCGGCGAGCAGCGCTTCGGCAACCTGCGCGGCCACCAAGGCTGGATCGCGCGCGACTTGGCGCTCGGTCGCGCCGAGGAGGCGCTGAAGCGCCTGTTGGCCTCGCGCAACGAGCACGACGATCCCGACACGGCGCGCTTCAAGGACGCGCTGCTCGCGCGTTGGGGCGATTGGCGCGCCTGTCGCGACATCGCCGGGCGCTTCGGCGCGCACATGCGAGTGTTCGAGCACTTGTCGCGCAACGAGGAGGACCATGCGGGCGCGTTCCGCTACATCGCGTCGAAGCTGCGCCTGATCCATCTCTACGCGTGGCAGTCGCACCTGTGGAATCGCGCGGTGTCGAACTGGATCTCGAACAACCTCGCCAAGGCCGACACGCTGGTCGTGCGCGGCCCCGAGGGTCCGCTGGCGTTCTCGCGCGGCGCGTATCCCGAGGATCCTTCGATGCGCGGAGTGTTCCGCCTGCCCGGAGCGGGGCTCGAGGATGTCGAGCATCCGCTACAGCGCGACCTGCTCGCGTTGGCCTTGCGCGGCGAGGGACTGCAGCCCGGCGAGTTCCGCATCGAAGGCGTCAGCGGCTTCGCGTTGAAGGGCGAGGACCGCGCGTTGCACGTCGTGCCGCGCGCGCTGCGCCTCGTGCAACGCGACGAGGGCCAGCACGTGCTGTCGTTCGAGTTGCCGCGCGGCGCCTACGCGACGCTCGTCGTCGCGCGGCTCGCCGGCGGCGCGTTGGAGCGCGAGTTCGGAGACCGCGGCGAGGGCGAGCCGCGCGGCGAGCGCGGTCGTGGAGCGCGGGGACCGGGCGCTTCCGGCGGCGGCGAGCGCGGAGGGCGCTTCGACCGCGGCGGACGTGCAGCCGGGCCGGGCTACGACGAGCGGGAATCGCGCGGCGAGCGCGGACCCGGTCATGGCGCTCGCCGCGGCCCCGGCAACGCAGGCGGCCCTGGGGCTGGTCGGGACCCGGGTGCATCCGGCAAGCAGGGTGGACCCGGGCGGGGAGGTGCGGGTCGCGGCGATTCGGGTCGCGGTGATGCGGGCCGTGGCGAGTCTGGACGCGGCGGATCTGGACGCGGCGGATCTGGACCGCGCGGCGGATCTGGACCGCGCGGCGGATCTGGACCGCGCCGCGGCGGCGGGCGCTGAGGCGACCAGCGCCGAGGCGACGAACCGCGGCCTCCAGCGCAGACCTGCGCGGCCTCGGCGTCCGCCGGGGCCGCGCCAGAGGCGCCTCGCCGCCCAGCTTGGCCGCACAATCCGGCCGCACAATCCGGCCGCGGTGCCTGGGCGCGCGGTCTGGCCGCTGGAGATGCAACGCGTGGCCTCCGGTGCGCTACGCGTGGCGCGGTGGGCAGGGGCCTTTTCCCGCGGGCTGCCTCTCGCCATCCGGCGCCCGGTGGTGAATGATCCTGCACCCGCGCGCGACGACGACCGGAGTCCCGGCCGCGAGCGCGCGACGAGGTGGCGTGCATGGCGACGACGATCGGCGTGATTGGTGGCTCGGGGCTCTACGAGTTGGAAGGCCTCGCGAACGTGCGCGAGGTGCAACTTTCGACGCCCTTCGGCCATCCGAGCGACAACTACATCTGCGGCGAGTTGCACGGCGTGCCGATGGTGTTCCTGCCGCGCCACGGACGCGGACACCGCATCCCGCCCAACGAGCTGAACTTCCGCGCCAACATCTGGGGACTGAAGAAGCTCGGAGTCGAGCGCATCCTGTCGGTCTCCGCGGTGGGTTCGATGCGCGAGGACGTGGCGCCGGGCGATTTCGTCGCCATCGACCAGTTCTTCGACCGCACGCGCCACCGCGTCGACACCTTCTTCGGCGACGGGGTCGTGGCGCATGTCATGTTCGCCGACCCCGTGTGCGAGGACCTGCGACGCGAGGTCGTGTCGACCGGCCGCGCGCTGGGGCAGGTCGTCCACGACCGCGGCGTGTACGTGAACATGGAGGGCCCGCAGTTCTCGACGCGCGCCGAATCGCGCATCTACCGCTCGTGGGGCGTGGACGTCATCGGCATGACGAACCTGCAGGAGGCCAAGCTCGCTCGCGAAGCCGAACTCTGCTACACGACGATCGCCATGGCCACCGACTACGACTGCTGGCATGAAGGCCACGACGCCGTCACCGTCGAGCAGGTCGTGGCGGTCATGCACAAGAACGTGGGCAACGCCAAGCGACTGGTGGCGGCGCTCGCGCCCAAGGTCGCCGCCATGCCGCGCGCCTGCGGCTGCGGCTCGGCGCTCAAGCACGCGATCATGACCGCCAAGGACAAGATCGGACCCGAAGCGCGCCTGCGGCTCGAGCTCCTGCTCGGCAAGTACCTGTGACGCGCCCGCTCCGCCGCATTTCGCGCCTGCCGCGCCTCGCTGCGGCTTCGTCGTGGTGGATCCTCGCCGCCGCCTGCGGGACGCTGTCGGACCAGCAGCTGATCGACCTCGCGGCGAAGGGCGGCGGCGCCGGGACGACGAGTCCCGCGGCCGAGGAGGCCGGTGCGGACTCGAGCCTGGTCGTGCCCACGCACCTCGACGACCACGGCGCCACGCGCCATGTGGCGGCGCTCTCCGGTCGGCTGGACGAGGCGCGCATGCTGGCGGTGGTCTCCGAACTCGAGGTGCTGCGCCGCGAAAGCGGGAACGAGGACTACGACCGCGCGATCGACCTCGTGCTGGCGCGCCTCGAAGCGCTTGGATTCGGGCGCGAAGAGGGCCTCGAACTGCAGGTGGCATCGTCCGAACCGCGTCCGGCGTGGACCGCGCGCTCGGCGCGCCTCGAGGTGGTCGAGGACGGCCGCGTCGAGCTGCTGGCGGCCTTCGACTCCAGCGACGACCAGGACCGCCTGCTCCTGCCGACCTTCGCTCCGTCCGCGGAGGTCGAGGGGCCGGTCGTCGCGCGCCTGGAGGACGCCACGCCGGGCTGCGTGCTCGCCGGGCCCGAGGCGCTCGACGCGGAGCGCCTGGCCGCGGCCAAGGCTCGCGGGGTCGCCTTGGTGGTGGCGGCCGACCTCGCCGCGTTCAACGTCGACCCCTCCGGGCGCGGCAGGCACGAGCACGCGGTCGGCTACCGTTCCGTGGCCCATCCCGCGCCCCTGCCGGTGGCGCAGGTGTCGCCGCGCACCCTGGCGCGGCTTGTCAAAAAAACAGGACAAATCGCGCGCTTCCGCGCCGTGGCCGAGGTGGCCCCGCGTCCGGTGCGCACCGTGCTCGCCACCGTGGCAGGCGACCTGCGCGCCGGCGAGGAGGTCGCCGTGGTCGCGCACGTGCAGGAACCGGGCGCGTGCGACAACGCCTCGGGCGTCGCCGCGGCCCTCGAGATGGCCGACGCGGCGGCGGGCTTGGCGCGCGAGGGTGCGCGCCCGTCGCGCAGCCTCGTGTTCGTCTTCGGCGACGAGATGGACCAGTCGCGCGTCCACCTGGCGGCCACGCGCCGGGTGGTGGTGGCGGCGATCGCCGCGGACATGCTCGGGGAGAGCCCGGAACGCACCGGCGCCAAGGCGCTGCTCGAGCGCGAACCGGATCCGGGCGCGTGGCGCATGCTGCCGCCCGACAAGCACACCGCGTGGGGCTCCACCACCGTCGATCCCGCGCGGTTCGGCGGGGGCGGGCTGGCCGTGGTGCTGCGCCAGGCCTTCCACGCCGTCGCCGCCAAGGAGCCGGGCTGGAGCTTCGACGAGCATCCGTTCGAAGGCGGCAGCGACCATGTCGTGTACTTGCGCGCCAAGGTGCCCTCCGCGCTCGTGTGGCACTTCCCCGACTGGACGTACCACACCTCGCTCGACCGCCTGGACATGGTCGACGCCGTGGAGCTGCGCCGCAGCGCCACGGTCGTGCTGGCGGCGGCGTTGTGCGTGGCGGACGCGCGCGCGCAGGACCTCGAGGGCTTGCTGCGCGCCGCGCGCGCCGCGACCGTGCTGCGCACAGCCCGCGCGCGCGCCGCCGGCGACGAGGAGCTGGCCGAGGCGTGGCTCGCGCACGGACTCGACGCGCGCGACCAGTTGCGCCGCTGGTGCCTCGGACTCGACACGCCGCTCGAACCGCGCAAGGCGCCAGCGCCGCGCCGCGCGCTGGAGGACGCCGGCGACGCGTCCGTGGATCGAGGCGCGAGACCAAAGGAGCAAGGCAGATGATGAACGACCATCGACCCAAGCCCGACCGTCGCGACCTGCTCGCCGCCCTCGCCGCGGGCGCGGGCCTCGCCGCCTGCGCCGCGCCGGGCGCCATCGAGCCCGCGCCTCCGCGCCCGTCGCGGTCGCCTTCCGGCGACGCGGAGCCGAGGCGGGCGCGCACCGGCCATCCGGTGCTCGTGGGCAGCGCCAACGCGCTCCCCGGGTTCAAGCTGCACTACCAGCGCCTGCTCGACGGCGCCGATCCCCTCGACGTGGCGATCGAGTCGATCAAGGTGGTCGAAGCCGATCCGCTCGACGACTCGGTGGGCCTCGGCGGGTTGCCCAACGAGGAGGGCGTCGTGCAGCTCGACGCGGCCTGCATGCACGGCCCGCGCCACAAGTCCGGCGCCGTGGCCTGCATCGAGGAGATCCTGCACCCGAGCGAGGTCGCGCGCCTGGTGCTCGAGCGCACGGACCATGTGCTGCTCGTGGGCGCGGACGCGCAGCGGTTCGCGCGCGCGCACGGCCACCCGCGCACCGAGCTCCTGACGGAGGCGTCGCGCCGCAAGTGGATGGAGTGGAAGGAGACGATGTCGACCAGCGACGATCGCCTGCCTCCGCCGGCCAAGTCGCCGTCGGTCGGCGCCGCGCACGCGCCCGGCGCGTCGAGGGCGGAAGCTTCGGCCTTGGCGCGCGCACGGAGCGAGTTCCTGCGCGACCGCGTCACAGGCACGGTGCATGTCTCCGCGCTCGCCAAGGACGGATCCGTCGCCTGCTGCACCTCGACTTCGGGTCTCGCGTGGAAGATCCCCGGCCGCGTGGGGGACTCGGCCATCATTGGCTCGGGCCTATACTGCGACCAAGAGGCCGGGAGCGCCGGCGCCACCGGCCGCGGCGAGGCCTGCGTGCTGGCGCAGGGCAGCCACGCCATCGTCGAGCTGCTGCGGCGCGGCGCGAGTCCGCTCGAGGCGGGCCTCGCCGTGCTCGAGCGCGTCGTGCGCCAGACGCGGCGCCAGTCACGCTGGCAGCCCGAGCTCCTGGACGAAGCGGGAAGGCCGAGCTTCAACCTCGTGTTCTACGTCCTCGGACTCGACGGCGAGGCGGCCGGGGTCGCCCTCAAGCGCGATCGCAGCGACGCCGGGCAGTTGACGTTCGCGTTGGCCACTCCCGATCGAGGTCCGCGCCTGGTCGAGGTCGTGGGCCTGCTCGACTGAACGCGCCGGGGCGCGGCGCCCGGGCGCTGCGCCTCAACGCAGCGCGGAGTCGAACTCGTCGCGCGAGATGCGACCATCGCCGTCCCTGTCGAGGCTGGAGACGATGGCCTGCGGGCTCGCCGGCAGGACGAGCGGGCGTTGCAGCTCGACGAGGTCGCCCACGCCGATGTGTCCGTCGCCGTCGGCGTCCAATCGGCGGAAGTCGCCGCACGGGCCGGCGATGCGCGCCGGCTCGCGCGCAGCCGCGGTGCGCGACTCGCGCGCCATCGGCGTCTCGAACAACTGCGCCAAGGTCATCTTCGGCGCGGGCGCGAGCGGCTCCGCCGCGGGAGCCAACGTCGCCGCCAGGCGGTCCAGCTCCTCGCCGGACAGCCGCTTGTCGCCATCCTTGTCGAGCGCCGCCAGCAGCGAAGTCGGCGAGAGCTCCTTGTTCTTCGACTCCTCGACGACGCGCGCGAGCTCGCGCTCGCCGAGGCCCGAGTCGCGGTCCTCGTCGAACAGCGCCAACAGGTCCGCCGCGCTGCGCGCAGGTGCCGCCTGGCGCGCCGGCTTGCGGCGCGGCGCTTCGAGCACGCCGCCGCGCTCCACGATGGCCTTCTGGCGCGCGACGTACTCGTCGAGCGAGATCCGCCCGTCGCGATCCGCGTCGAACGCGGCGAAGGCCTGCCGATCGAGATCCATGCTGTCGGCGGACTCCTTGAACGAGATCCAGCCGTCGCCGTTCCAATCGGCCAGCGCGAAGTACGCCTGCGCCGCCTCGGCCGTCTCGTCGAGCGGCGGGTTCTGTTGCGCGGGCGCCAAGGCCACGAGGATCAGTGCGGAGTGCAGCATCGCTTCAGGAGATGTTCGGCGCGCGCGCGGCGCGCCCGGCAGGAAAAAAGTTCGCGGCGCGCGCGGCGCGAGTCCTCAGGGCGCGGTGGCCGCGGCGAGCAGGACCTCGGCGACCCGCTCCACGTCGGCGTCCGACAGGAACGGGTGCACCGGCAGGCACACGACCTCGCGCGCGAGGCGTTCGGCGTTGGGGAAGTCGCCGGGACGGTAGCCCCAGGGCTTCGCGGCCTCTTGCAGGTGCACGGGCGAAGGGTAGTGCACCTGCGCGTTGACCTGCGCGGCGCGCATGCGCTCCAGCACCACCTCGCGCGCGACTGGCCCGGCGATTCGGACGGTGTACTGGTGGTAGACGTGCACCGCGTTCGGGCGTCGCACGAGCGGCACGACCGAACTCGAGCCCTTCAACGCCGCGTCGTAGCGCGCGGCGATGGCGGCGCGGCGCGCGTTCCACGCCGGCAGGTGCGGCAACTTGCAGTTGAGCGCCGCTCCCTGCAGGCCTTGCATGCGCGAGTTGGTGCCGAGCTCGGCGTGCGTGTACCTCACGGGCGAACCGTGCTCGCGCACCCGACGCGCCTTCTGCACCACCTTCTCGTGGCGCGACAGCACCATGCCGCCCTCGCCGCAGGCGCCGAGGTTCTTCGTGGGGTAGAAGCTGAACGCGGCCGCGTCGCCGAGTTGCCCGCAGTTCACGCCGTCGCGCGACGCGCCGTGGCTCTGCGCGCAGTCCTCGACGAGGCTGATGCCGCGCTTGTCGCACAACGCGCGGAAGCCCTTGATGTCGACCATCTGTCCGTACAGGTGCACAGGCAGGATGGCCGTCGTCTTCGAGTCGCAGGCCGCCTCGGCCTTGGCGAGGTCGAGGAGGCCCGTGTCGAGTTCGACGTCGGCGAGGCGCGGCGTGGCGCCCATCCACGCGATGGCACCGGCGGAGGCGAAGAAGGTGAAGGGCGTCGTGACCACGTGGTCGCCGGGCGCCACGCAGGCCGCGCGCAGGGCCACGACCAGCGCGTCGGTGCCGTTGGCCACCGCCACGCCGGGGTGCGGCACGCCGCAATACGCGGCGAAGGCCTTCTCGAAGGCCTCGACTTCCGGTCCGAGGATGTACTGGCCGCTGCGCAGCACGCGCAGCATGGCCTCCTCGAGCACGGGGCCCACGGCCGCGCGCTCGGCGGCGAGGTCGACGGGACCGATGGGACGAAGCTGGTTGGCGGCGGTCGCGGTGCTGGTCATCGCCGTCCATGGTAGCGGAGCGGCGCGCCCAGTTCAGCGTCGACCGGGTCCGACGGTGGATCGCGCCAAGCCGGCTCGCGGATCCGCCGGTCGCCGGGCGCGCGCCTTCGCGCGCGTCATCCGCCTAGGCTGTCGGGCGGCTTGGTCAAGTGGCCGTCGTCCGCAGGGGCCGTCAGGACCTTCTTGAAGCACCAGAAGGCCAGTCCCCACACGAAGGCGAGCGACAAGGCCATGAAGATCGCGCCGAGCATGGTCATGGATCAACTCCTCTGGTTCGACTGGAGGTCTTCGTCCGGGAGGCGCTCGCCGTCGAGGTCGAGCCCCGCGCCGCGCCAGCGCCGCGCGCCGATGGCGGTGCAGGCGACGAGGAAGGCGATCACGCCCGCCACGAGCAGCACCGAGTTGCGCGCCACCGTGTTCTCGCCGAGGTTCGCCACCCACTTGGGCAAGTCGTCCTTCACGAACAAGCCGAGCGCGACCAGCAGGTAGATCGGCGCCACGTACTTCAACACGAAGCGGATGACGGCGGGGATGCGCATGGCCGATCCGTGGTGGGCTTCCTTCATGCCGGCGTCGAGGCCCCACACCCAACCGAAGGCCACGACCTGCACCAGCGCCAGCACGACGATCAGCAGCGTGCCGACCCAGCTGTCGATGGTGTCCAGTGCGACCAGGCCGCCCGAGTGCCACACGCACCAACCCGAGCCGATGGCGCCGAGCGCCACGACCATGCCGGCGGCTTGCTTGCGCGACACGCCGAGCGACTCCTCGAGGAAGGCCATCGTCGGCTGGTACATCGAGATGGAGCTCGTGATGGCCGCCAGGAACAGCATGAAGAACCACAGGAATCCGAACAGGTTCCCCCACGGCATGTGGGCGAACACGATCGGCAAGGTGGAGAACCCCAGCCCGAAGCTGCCGCCGGAGACGGCCTCGGTCGTGCCCGCCACGCCGAGGAACACCACGGCGGCCGTCAAGGTGATCAGGCCGCCGAAGCCGACCTCGAAGACCTCGTTGGTGGCGCTCGAGGTGAGGCCGGACAGCACGAGGTCGTCCTTCTTCCGCATGTACGAGGCGTAGTTGATGATGACGCCGAAGCCCACGGACAGGCTGAAGAAGATCTGGCCCGCCGCGGCGATCCAGGTCTCGGCGCTCTTCAACGCCGCGAAGTCCGGGTTCCACATGTAGCCGAGGCCGTCGGAGACCGAGCGGCCCTCGCCATGCGAGTCGAGCGTCAGGACGCGCACCAGCACGAAGATCGCGCACAGCGCCATCGCCGGCATGGCCCACTTGCAGAAGGTCTCGATGCCGCCCGACAGCCCGCGCACGACAAGCCAGATGTTGGTCGCGAAGACCAGCAGGAAGACCCACACGACCGGCGCGATGCCGCCCTCGAAGAGCACGCCGTCGCCGGAGCGTCCCACGGTTCTCGCGAAGTGCTGCGTCGCCGCCTCCGCCTGCGCCGCGGTGCCGGCCTCGATGTCGATGCCCAGCGCCGGCGCCCCCGTGAACAGCGCCTTGGCGTACTCGATGGCGTACGAGAGGCACCACGCCTCGATGAACACGTAGTAGAACGACACGCACAAGGGGATCAGCACGCCGATGATCCCGAGGTAGCGGAAGAGCGAGCCCCTGCCGACCACGCCGAGGATCGCGGGCGAGGAGTGGAAGCCCTTGCGACCGCCGTAGCGGCCCATGGTCCACTCCGCCCAGCCGATCGGGATGCCGAGCAGCAAGAGCGCCGCGAAGTAGGGGATCATGAACGCCCCGCCGCCGTTCTCGGCCGCCTGGCCGGGGAAGCGCAGGAAGTTGCCGAGTCCCACCGCGGAGCCCGCGACGGCGAGGATCACGCCGAGGCGGCTGCCCCATTCTTGTTTCTGGCTCATCGTGTCGTCGTCTCCGGGGGAAGAACGCAATCCATCGGGCGCAGCCTAGCCCCGCGCGAGCGCGCGCGGCAATGGCGACCCTGCCAAAAACGCTTGACGGCGCCGCCGCGCCGCTCCCGGCTCAGCCCTCCGCTTCGCGGCGTCGCGCCTCTTGCTCGTCGATCTTCTCCATCGAGATCCCCGTGAACCCGTAGAGGATCGAGACGAGCGGGCAGGCCCAGTTCAGGATCGCCCAAGGCGCGGACGCCGTGGTCGCGACGCCCAGCACCGTGGCCATCTGCACGCCGCAGGTGTTCCAAGGCACCAAGGCGCTCGTCACGGTGCCCGAGTCCTCGAGGCAGCGCGAGAGGTTCTTCGGGTGCAGGCGCGCCTTGAGGAAGGCGGGACGGAACATGCGGCCGGGCACCACGATGGCCATGTACTGGTCCGAGGTCAGCACGTTCGTGCCGAAGCACGTGGCGACCGTCGCCGCCACGAGCGAGCCGGTGCCGCGCACCAGCGACAGGATCGCGTT
>JBKDQQ010000042.1:0-17977 GCA_046341775.1 Planctomycetia bacterium | reverse complement strand
CGGCCCAGTCCTCCACGAAGCCCGCGGCGCGCGGGGAGGCGAGCAGACGCCGCGCCTGCCGCTCCAACGCCTCCGGCGCGTGGAGCGCGCCTTCGTCGGCGGCGCGCGCGAGCTCCGCGTCGGGCGGCGCCCCGACGAGGTAGTACGAGAGGCGCGTGGCGAGCTCGTGACTGTCCAGTTCCCTTGACAGCCCCGCCTCGGCTGCGCGCTCGACCTTGTACAGGAAGTGCGGCGAGGCGAGGGCGGCGACGATGGCGGTGCGCGCCCGCTCCTCGAGGGACGCCGACGGATCGCAGGCGTCGCGCACGCGCTCCACCTCGGCTTCGGTCGGCGGACGACGCCAAGCCTCGCGCAACAGGCCGCGCACGAACTGCTCGAACGACGGGCGCGGCTCGACCCGCAGGCGCGCCGATTGCCACGCGCCGAAGGATTGGGGGTCCAGCGGGCCCTGGATCTCCAGCCACAGGACGACGAGGTTGCGGTCCTGCGCCGGCCGGCCCGGCTTGCCGTCCGCGGCGGGCTCGGCGGGTTCGAAGTAGTCGTTGGCGAACGCCGCCGCCACGCGCGCGCGCCCCGCGGGCAGGCGGCCGCGCCACTCGTGCACGCGCTCGCCTGCGCCTTCGAGCCGCGCGGCATCGAGCACGCGGGCTCCGAGGCGCAGTTCCGCGCGCACGGGGTCCGGACCGGCTTGCTGGGGACGCCACGCGACGCGGATCGCGTACTCGCCCTCGCGCGGCAGTCGTTCCTCGAAGCCCCACGCGCCGTTGCTGAAGATCACGCGCTCCGCGCCGCGCGGCGCGTGGTGGCCCGCCTTGGGTCCTTCGCCGCCGTTCGCGCGGCGCGCGCGCGGCGCGGGCGGATCCTCGTCCTGCACGACGCGCGCGGCGACGCGCTCCGCGGCGAGCAACTGCTTCTCCAGGTGCACCTCGGTCGTCGCCAGCACGGCTCCCACGTTGTCGAAGCCGGCTGCCACCTCGTCGTCCGGGAACGCGGCAGCTTCGGGCGCGTCGATCGCGAACAACGACTCGACGCTGTTCCTCCACTCGCGGCGCGTGAGGCGGCGCAGCACCGGCGCCTGCCCGGGATCGACGTCGCGCTCGGCGATCATGGTCCGCAAGGCGGCCGCCACCGCGTCGACCTCCCCAGGCGCGGGACGCTCCGCCCCCTTCGGCGGCATGCCGCCCGCCACGAGCTCCGCCAGCGCCTTCTTCCACGTGCGCGGGTCGGCGTCGAGCGAGGCGAGGCCTCCGTCCAGCACGACTTCCGCCGTGGCTTCGTCCGCGTCGTGGCACGCGAGGCAATGCGCCTCGAGGAAGGGCTGCACGACCTCGTCCCAAGGGCCCTCGCCCCCGCCCGCCGGCGCAGCCAACGCGACCAAGGCCAGTCCCAAGGGCGAGCAAGGCATGGTTGCATCGTAGCGTCGAGCCCGCGCCTCGGCAGGAACCGCGAAGGGCGGGTAACCTTGGAGGCGCGTTCCGCGCCCGCCGCGCGGACGGCAGCACCCTTCCGTGAAGCGACAAGCACCATGAAGCACGCCCACACCATCGCCGCCCTCGCCTTGTGCGCGTCCCTCGCGAACGCGCAGGGATCCGATAGTTGCGCCACCGCGCAAGCCCTGCCGGGAGTCGGCACCTTCCCGTTCGACTTGACGACCGCGACGACGGACGGCCTGCCGGACGCGACCTGCACCTTCTTCGGCCAGTCGGACATCACGAACGACGTCTGGTTCACCTGGACGGCGACGGCGAACGACCGCATCCGCGTGGAGACCTGCACGCTCGCTTCGCTCGACACGAAGATCGCCGTCCTCGCGGGTGGCTGCGGCGGCACCGTCGTGGCGTGCAACGACGACGCGTGCAGCCTGCAATCGCTGCTCGAGTTCAGCGCGGTGGCGGGAACGACCTACACGATCCGCCTCGGGCTGTACCCCGGCTCCACGCCGGGCGCGGGGCAGTTCAAGATCGACGTCGTCCCGCCGCTCGCGATCCTCGGCACCGTCGTCAACCCGGCGAACGGCCGCACCTACCACCTGCTCGAGGGTTCGTCGTGGAGCGCGGCGCAGGCGCGCGCCGTGCAGCTCGGCGGCAACCTCGTCACGATCAACGACCAGGCGGAGCAGGACTTCCTGCTGGCGAACCTCCACACCTTCGGCGGCGTGACGCGCGACTTGTGGACGGGCTTCAACGACGTGGCGGCCGAAGGGCAGTTCACCTGGGTGAGCGGCGAAGCCTCTAGCTTCACCTTGTGGGACCTCGGCGAGCCCAACAACGCCGGCGCCGGCGAGGACTACGCGAACCTGCGCAAGAACAACCCGCTCGGACTGTGGAACGACCTGCCCGACGCGCCCACCGGATACCACGCCAATCCCTCGGGCGTCGTCGAGGTCGGCGGCGGCTTCCCGACGTTCTGCTACGGCGACGGCAGCGCCACGGCGTGCCCGTGCGGCAACGCGTCGCCGGCCGGCGCCGAAGCGGGTTGCCTCAGCTCGCTGGGCGGCGGCGCGACGCTGCGCGCCGCGGGCTCGGCCAGCGTGGCGAACGACAGCCTCGTCCTGCAGGGCGGCGCGATGCCGAACAGCAACGCGCTGTACTTCCAAGGCACCACGCGGCTCTCCGGCGGCGCGGGCGCGGTCTTCGGCGACGGCCTGCGCTGCGCGGGCGGCACCGTCATCCGCCTCGGCACCAAGCTCAACGCCGCGGGATCCTCGCAGTATCCCGGCGCGGCGGACGCGCGCGTGTCCGTGCGCGGCCTCGTACCCGCGGGCGCGACCCGCACCTACCAGGCGTGGTACCGCAACGCGGCGGCCTTCTGCACGCCGAGCACCTTCAACTTGACGAACGGCGTCGAAGTGGCCTGGGCGCCCTGAGCGCTACTGTAAGGCAAATTTGACAACGCGGCGCGGGCCGCGCGGACCTGCTCCGTGCGGCCCGCGGCTCGTGCCGGGGCGCGCGCTCCAGCCCGGGCGGCCCACCGGCTTGACACGCCCCCCCCGCGGCCCGCCACAATGCGGGTTCGGAACGGGGATCCCCCCCCTTCCGCATAGAACTGCCACCAGCACAGGAATCGCATGTCGAACGCCGTCTCCGCGTCCACCGCGGCCAACAAGACGATCGCCGAGCTCGAAGGCGAGCTCGCCACCGCACTCGAGGCCCTGCGCGAGCTCGAGGGCCGCGCCGCCCTGCCCGCCGAGCTCAAGCCGCTGCTCAAGCTCGCGCCTCCCGTCGGCGGCAGCGTGCATGTCTCGCTGCGGCACAGGGAGAAGGGCCGCCAGATCCGGCGCAGCTTCCTCGCCAACTCCTTCCACCCGCGCTCCTGCGGCGCATGGCTGGTCTACGAGGGACCGCTCGAGGAGAAGGACGGCGACGAGAAGGAGATCGAATCCAGCGGACGCCCGCTCGAGGACCTCGTGCGCGCCCTGGCGCTGGCCGAGGCCGAGCCGCACCTCTCCTTCGTGTCGATCAAGTGGTTCCGCGACACGTACCTGCCCAAGTGCGGGTTCGCGTGGGCGCTGGACTCGGACCTCCCGCGGCGCACCCTGATGGAGGCGACGACCAAGGGCATGGTCATCACCGCCAAGGTCGCGAACCCCAAGACCCCGGCCTTCCCGGTGGCGACGATCAAGCTCAATCGTTCGCACGGAGAGGTCGACCGCATCCTCGGCTCGCGCTGAAGCCGCGCGGCGCCAGGCCGGATCGTCCGCCATGGAAGCCGAGTTCGCGCCCTGCCCGGAGCCGACGCCGCGGGCCGCGCGGCCCGAGCAGGCGCTGCGCGAGTTCCACGAGCAGCTGCGTCGCCGGCGCAGCGTGCGCCAGTTCTCGGACGAGCCGGTGCCGAGGGAGCTGGTCGAACTGCTGGTGCGCTGCGCCGCGAGCGCGCCCAGCGGCGCGAACAAGCAGCCGTGGCGCTTCGTGTGCGTGTCCGATCCGGCGTTGAAGCGCGAGATCCGCCTCGGCGCGGAGGCGGAGGAGCGCGAGTTCTACTCCTCGCGCGCCAGCGAGCGCTGGTTGGCGGACCTCGCCCCCCTCGGCACCGACGCGGACAAGGGCTTCCTCGAAGTGGCGCCCTGGCTGGTCGTCGTCTTCAAGCTCGCGCGCGAGGACGATGGCGGACAGGTGTATTACGCCGAGGAGTCGGTCGGCATCGCCACGGGGATGCTCCTCGCCGCGGCGCAGCAGGTCGGGCTCGCGACCCTCGTGCA
This sequence comes from Planctomycetia bacterium, assembly GCA_046341775.1. Taxonomy (GTDB): domain Bacteria; phylum Planctomycetota; class UBA1135; order UBA1135; genus SXXH01. The sequence goes on along the minus strand of JBKDQQ010000042.1, from coordinate 13,779 downwards.
CACGCCGAGCCCGATGGCCTTCCTGCAGCGCATCCTCGCGCGCGGCCCGCACGAGAAGCCGTTCGTGCTGGTGCCCATCGGCTGGCCGGCCGACGGCTTGCGCGTGCCGCTGGCGGCGCTGCGGAAGAAGCCGATCGAACGCGTGCTCGAATGGCGCGAAGCCCCGGCGGACGGGCCGCGGACCGTCAATTCAATTTGACGAACGGCCCGCGGTTCAAGGCTTCCATCCCAGCAACTCGTCCAGCGTGCCCGTCGCCACCGCGTGGTAGCGCGGGCGGGCCTCGGCGTAGATGGCGAGCGCCCGCTCGCGTCCGCCGGGACGCTCGAGCAGCTCCGCGTAGAGCGGCTTGAGGAACTTCCTGCGCCCCACGGACGAAAGGAAGCGCTGCAGCGGCTCGTCGGCGCGGCTCCAGCCCGCGCGCACGCCAAGTCGCAGCCATGCCGCGAGGATCTCGCTGTTCTCCGACGAGAGCAGCGCGTGGCGCGCCTCGAGCGCCTCCAGCAGCGCGACGTCGGCGCCGGGCTCGATGGCCTCCAGGAAGCGCAGCCATTGGTGCGTGTTCCAGCCCGCCGCGTCGAGGCGCGCGGCGTCGCGCGACCCGAGGAGCGCGCGCGCCGCCCGGTCCACCGGGTCGAAGGCGGCGCTCGTCGGACGCGGCGCGTCGGCGGGCAACCCGGCGCCCCGGACCCATTCCTCGAGGTCGACGCGCGCGAGCTCGTCGCGCGACAGCAGGCGCTCGCGCAGGCGGGCGAGCAGGACCCCGGTGGTGGTCGATGTGAAGGCCTGCTCGTCGAACCACTCGCGCAGGAACTGGTCGAAGCGCCGGCGCCCGACGACCTCCTCGAGCCGCATGAGGAACAGGCAACCCTTGACGTACGGCACCCCCGAGAAGCCGTCGTCGGGATGGCGTCCTGCCAGGTCGACGTGCAGCACCGTGTCGCGCGGCGCGAGCTGCGCCAATTCGCGCTCGAGCTCGCTTCGCGCGAGTGCGCGCTCCATCTGCGCGCGCTCGAGCCCGTAGATCTCCTCCATGATGCGGTGCTCGAAGTACACCGTGAATCCCTCGTTCAGCCAGAAGTCGCGCCAGGTCGCGTTGGTCACGAGGTTGCCCGACCAGCTGTGGGCCAGTTCGTGCGCGACGAGGGACACCAGCGACTTGTCGCCCGCCACGACCGTGGGCGTGGCGAAGGTCATGCAAGGGTTCTCCATGCCGCCGAAGGGGAAGCTCGGCGGAAGCACGATGAGGTCGTGGCGTCCCCAGCGGTACGCGCCGAACAAGCGCTCGGCCGCGCCCACCATCGCCTCCATGTCGGAGAACTCGGCGTGCGCGCGCGCGAGCATGCCCGGCTCGGCCCACACGCCGGCGCGCGCGGACACGGGACGGAATTCGATGCGCCCCGCCGCCAAGGCCACCAGGTAGGCCGGCACGGGACGCGACAACGAGAAGCGGAACGCCCCGTCGGGGTCGCGCCAGCGGCGCTCGGCGCTCATCACGACCTCGATCCCCGGCGGCGCCTCCACGCGCGCCTCCCAGGTCGCGCGCACGCCGGGCGAGTCCTGCGAGGGGATCCAGGTGCGTGTCAAAACCGCTTGACCTTGCGTGTAGAGGAAAGGCGCGACTCCGTCGCCGGTCTGGGTGGGCGACAACCATTGCAGGGCGTCGGCGCGCTCCGTCGTGCTCCACGCGATGCGCACGGCCCGGTCGCCGGGCTCGAGTTCGACCACCAGCGGACCGCCGAGGCCGTCGCGCTCGGGTCCCTGATGGAAGCGACGCGGTCCCCCATCGAGTCCCGCGACCGCCTCCACCAGCAGCCCCTGCGCGTCGAGCACGAGCGGCGCCGCGGGATCCTTGCGTTCGATGTCGAGGCGCGCGACGCCCCGCACCACGCGCCGCTCGAAGTCGAGCCGCAGGTCCATGTCGAAGTGGCGCACGACCACCTGGTCGGGACGCGAGTGGCTGTGTGCATCCATGGGGGCGGGGGGCTGGTCGTGCGTGGCCGCGCAGCCGGGGAGGACGGCTGCGAGGACCAGCAGGGTCGCGAGTCGGGTGATCAAGGCGCGGAGTGCCGCGGGGTTCCCGCGGGTCCTGAGATTGTGCGTCGTCGTCGGGCACGCGGGCAGCCTTGAACGTGTTCCGGTTCGTCGGTGCGGAATCGGCGGCCGCGCATCACCCGGACGGGCCGGCGTAGCAGCCATCGACGCCTAGGCAAATTGCCACTTAAGTCTTTTCTGATAGATACTCTGCAACTTGCGTTATCCTTCGACGCGCGAAGCATGGATCTTCGTACCTCCCCGCGCGGCCCCAAGCCGTGGAGGCCACGGCCATGGTCCTGCCTGACGACGCCATCGACCTGCACCGGCACCGCCCGGTCCGCATCGTCGCGTCGGATCGAGTGCGCCATGGAAGCGCGGCTTGCATCACCTTGACTACCAGCGCCTTGGGCGTGTCCTCTAGGCGCTCCGAGCCATCCCCTGTCCGCGATGGCAAGGGCATGCTTCCTTTGCCTCCCCACCAGCCATTGGCGATGAAGGTCCGCGTGCTGCGCGCCGCAGCGCTCGGCGCGAGCTTGTTGCTCGCGGCGGAGTGGACCTTGCGCGGCATGGGCTTCGCGTGGCCCAGCGAGGAGCTGCGCTTCATCGTGCTCGATCCGGAGGAGGACGCGCGCATCCGTTCGGGTGAAGGCAGTCTCAAGTTCGACAGCGGATGCTTGTGGGTGCCGATCGAAGGTGCACCGACGGGATGGCCGGGCGAGATGCACGCGCGCGACGGCATCGTGGGCCCAGCGCCTGCGTTGGAGCGCACGCCCGGCGTGCCGCGCGTGCTCGTCCTCGGGAGCGACAACACCTTGGCGGCCAAGGTCGCGCCCCGAGCGCGCTGGCCCGAGCGCATGCGCGCCGAGCTGGAGGCCCACGGCGCCTCGGTCGAGGTGGTGAACGCCGCCGTGCCGCGCCACTCGCTGCGGCAAGGGCTCGAGCGCCTTCGCGACCTGGGCCCGCGCTGGAAGCCCGACCTCGTGGTGGCGGCCTATTCGATGGCGAACTCGTGCCGTCCCGCGCCGATGGAACTCTCCGACGCGGAGCGCATGGACGCCGTGCGCGCCAACCCGAGGCTGCTCGCCGATTGGGACGCGCTCGCCTTGCAGGACAGCTTGCGCGTGTTCCATGCGCTGCGCTGGATGGCGTCCGCCGGCTTCGACGAGGCGTACTGGGAAGGGCGCTACGGGTGGTTCGTGGGCAGGCGCTACCTGCAGCGGTGGCAGCAGCTCGAATGGGGCGGCGAACGGCGCGTGATGCCCGACGAGTACGAACAGGCGGCCTCGGCGATCGCGCGCGAATCGCGCGCGCTGGGCGCCGCGCCGCTGTTCGTCGTGCTCCCCAGCGCGGAGGGTTCGGCCGGTGCCTCCATCAAGGAGCGCTACTCCGAGATCCTCGCCTCCGTGGCCGTGGCGAGCTCGACGCGCCTGCTCGACGGGCGCGCGGCGATCTCCACCGCCAAGGATCCCGGCGCGCTCTTCGACGACGACGAGGACCTCAACGAGTGCGGCCACGACTTGATCGGCCTGCATGCGGCATCCGAGGCGCTGCGCCTGCTCGAGGAGCGTCGATGAGCGGCGGCTTCTCGGCCTCGCCCGGCTCGTGGCGGCAGACGCTGGCGGCCGCCCTGGCGATCCTCGCCACGCTGGCGATGTTCCTGCGCGATCCGCTGCTGCGCTTCGACGAGGTCCACTACGCGCCCGCGGACCTGACGCAGGCCTTCAGCCTGACGCGCATCGATCCCGGGCATCCGGCCGGCAACCAGCTGATGTCCGACGCCGTGACGCAGATGGAGCCGTGGCTGATGTGGAACCGCGACGAGTTCGCGGCCGGCCGCGTGCCCCTGTGGAACCCGTCGAACGGGGCCGGGGCGCCGCACCTCGCGAACTACCAGTCGGCGGTCTTCTCGCCCTTCTCGCTCCCCTACTACTTCCTGTCGTTCAAGGCCGCGCTGATCGCGTCGGCGGCGCTCAAGCTGTTCCTGATCGGCTTCTTCGCCTACCTGTACCTGCGCAGCGCGGGACTCGGCTTCGCGGGCGCGCTGCTCGGCGGCCTCGGCTTCACGTACGGCGGCCACCAGGTGCTGCTCTTGTACTTCCCGCACGTGGGCTCGATGGTGTCGCTGCCCGCGACGCTCTGGTGCGTCGAGCTTTGCGTGCAACGCTTCCGCGCGGCGCGCCTCGCGGGCGCGCGACCGCGGCTGGCGGCGCCGCTCCTCGGCGTCGGGCTGTCCTTGTGGACGGGCCTGCTCGCTGGGAACCCCGAGCCGTTCTTCTTCAACGTCCTCTTCATCGCCCCCTACTCGACCTGGAGGCTGGCGAGCCTCGTGCGCGAGTGCGGGTGGAAGCCGGTCTCGCTGCTCGGCGGCAAGCTGCTCGCGGCCGCCGCCCTGGCCGCCGTGCTGGCCGCCTTCCAACTGCTGCCCTTCTTCGAGTACCTGCTGCAGAGCCGCGTGCTCGAGCAGCGCTCCGATCGGCAGACGCCGCTCGACTGGTCGTGGTGGCCGCTGATGCTGTTCCCGGACGCGCTCGGCAATCCGGCCAGCCCCTACAAGATCTCGATCGACATCCCCGCGCCGAACTACGAGCTCGTCAACATGGCTTGCATGGGCGGCGTGTGCATGCTGCTCGCCGCCGTGGGCGGCGCGCTGGCGTGGAAGGACCGCCTCGCGCGGGTCCATGCGCTGGCGGCGGTGCTGTGGCTCTTCTACGCCTACGACTTGTTCGGGGCCTACGACTTGTTCCGCCTCGTCCCCGGCCTCGACATGGCGCCCATGAACCGCAGCCAGGGGCTGTGGAACTTCTTCGTGGCGTGCCTCGCGGGCGTGGCCGTCGACAGGCTGCTCGCCGCGGATGGAGCGCGCAGGTTCGGCCTGGCCGCGCTCGTCGTCTTCGCCGGGGCGGCGGGACTGTTCGCCTGCCTGCTGGGCGTCGACCGGCTGGTCGAGGCCCACGCGCACATCCCCTCGCCGAACCACCACTTGTTCCTCGCGCACGTGCCGGCGCATCTGCGCGAGGCGAGCCTGCTCTTCGTCGGCGCGATCGCCTGCGTGGCGACGATGCTGGTGGCGCGCTCGCGGGTCGCGCGCGGATCCGCCGCCGCCCTGCTCGTCGTCGGCGCGTACCTGTCGACGGGCGACCTGTGGCGCGGCTACAACCCGGTCTGCGACGACCGGCACTTCTTCCCGCGCACGCCGGCCGTCGAGGAGCTGACGCGCCACGTCGGCAAGGAACGCGTGGCCATCCTGGGCGAGGACATGATCCCGCCGTCGTCGAACCTCGCGTACGGGATCGACAGCCCGCAGAACTACGACGGCATGTGGGTGCGCGACTACGACTTCCTCTATCGCGACCACTTCGGCGATTCCAACAACTGGCGTCCGATGCTGGAGGGCACGAAGCGCTCGCTGCAGATCTTCGGCGTGAAGTGGGTGCTGGCGAAGTGGGACTGGATCTTCCTCGACAACGGCCTCGCGGGCTTCGGCAAGGCCGCCGGGCAGAAGCTGATCCGCCACGAGATCCTGCCGGGGACGATGGTCGAACAGACGTTCCGCGCGCGCTCCGACGGCTTGCAGCAGGTCATGTTCCTGCTGTCCGCCTGGCCGGGCGCGAAGGGCTCGCGCCTGCGCTTCCGGCTGCAGGAGCTGGAGACCGGACGGATCGTCGACGACTACGAGACGCGCATCGAGGACGTGGTCTCGACGGTGCACTCGGAGAAGCACGTGGTGTGGCCCTCCGATCCGAAGATCGAGCCGCACGGACGGCCCTTCGTGTTCCGCTTCGAACCGCAGGCGTCGAGCGACGGCAAGCTGTACCGGGCGGTGCTGTCGAGCCCGGACTCGCGCCCCGGCGAATGCTTGCACGCCTGGTCCCACCCTCTGTGGGGATACGGCGAAGGCGAATCGCGGCACGCGGGACGCAGGCTCGCCGGCGAGTACGCCTTCGACTTCTCGTACGACGGCGCCGACCAGTACGAGAAGGTGGCCGACATCGCCGAGTACGGGCTCTACCGCTTCGTCGACGCGATCGACAAATACACGCTCGTGGGCGGCGTGGTGCACGCGGACTCGCGCCAGGAGGAGATCGACCTGCTGCGCGTGCCCACCTTCGATCCGCACAAGGTGGTGGTGCTGCCGCGCGTCGAGGGCCGGCGCGAAGCTCCGGGCATCGACCCTTCGAAGCGGCGCCTGCTGCAGTTCCCGGACAAGGACTGGGTCTACATGCTGGCGGACGACGGCAAGACCCTCGTGCACGTCGACGACGAGGTCACCTTCCTCGCCAACAAGTTCCGCTGGGATCGGATCGAGCACCATCCCATCGAGGAGAAGGCGCGCTACGTCGTGCACGACGACGCGGACCGCGAAGGCAAGCGGCGCCACGGCCTGCGCCTCGTCACGCCGCCCTCGAAGTTCGCCGCGCCCGTCGCGGTGGTCGAGGAAGTCCCCGGCCGCGTCGTGCTCGACCTGGCGCGGCGCGAGCCGGGCTGGCTGCTCGTGGCGCAGACGTGGTACCCGGGCTGGCGCGCGACCTTGAACGGCGAGGACGCCGAGGTGCTGCGCGCGAACTACGCCTTCCAGGCGGTCGAGATCCCGCCGGGACAGTGGCGCCTGGAGTTGTGGTACTCGCCGGACTCGTGGCGCCTGGGGGTGGCGTTGTTCTGGGTCGGACTGGCGCTGGGCGCGGCGCTCCTCGTCCGCGAAGCGCGCGGCGGCTGGCGCAAGGCCGCCTGAGGCCGGCCTGGACGGCGCGCAAGTCGATTGTCGGGAGCTGCTTGCGGCGCCGATTGGCGTCCGGGACGCGAGGCGTGATCTGGTATCCTCTCCGCCCCGCTACTCGAGCCCAAAGCGATGCCCGACACGGCCCTACCCCACGACGCCTCGTCCCTCTTGTTCGCCGAGGACCTCTACCTGCGCTGGCGGCAGGACCCGCAGTCGGTGTCCCCCGACTGGCGCACCTACTTCGAGTCCCTGCCGTCCGACGGATCCGAGTCGCGCCCGGAGCCCGCGAGCACGGGTCCCGCGGCGGGCGTCGACGCGCGCGGGCAGGAGAGCCTCGACCAGCTCGTGCGCGCGTACCGCGTGCGCGGCCACATGATCGCGAGGATCGATCCGCTCGAGCAGGCGCGCCCGCACTTCCCCGAGCTGGATCCGGAGTACCACGGCTTCGGCGCGGCCGACATGGACGAGCGCTTCTCGACGGAGCGCCTGTTCGGCGCGAGCTCGATGACCTTGTCCGAGATCCTCGACAAGCTGCGCACGACGTACTGCCGCTCGATCGGCGTGCAGTTCATGCACATCGACGACCTGCGCAAGGTCGAATGGCTGCAGCGGCGCATGGAGCAGGCCGAGAACCGGCTGCAGATGTCGCGCGAGGAGCAGGTGCGCACGCTGGAGCGCCTCACCGACGCGGTGCTCTTCGAGGAGTTCGTGCAGAAGAAGTTCCTCGGCGCCAAGAGCTTCTCGCTCCAAGGCTCGGAGAGCCTGATCCCGCTGCTCGACAACCTCGTGGAGCGCGCCTCCGAACACGGCGTGTCCGACATCGTGCTGGGCATGGCGCACCGCGGCCGCCTCAACGTGCTCGCCAACGTCATGGGCAAGGGCGCGCGCCAGATCTTCCGCGAGTTCGCCGACGTGGACGGCGCGCTGCACCTCGGCGGCGGCGACGTGAAGTACCACCTCGGCCACACGAGCGAGCACGCGACGCGCGGCGGCCGGCGCGTGCGCCTGTCCTTGTGCTTCAACCCAAGCCACCTCGAATTCGTCAACACGGTGGCGCAAGGCCGCGTGCGCGCGCGCATGGACCGCGCCGGCGACGGCGCGGGCGCGACCGGCCTGGCGGTGCTGATCCACGGCGACGCCGCCTTCGGCGGCCAAGGCATCGTGCAGGAGACGCTCAACCTCTCGCAGCTCGACGCCTACCAGACCGGCGGCACGGTGCACGTCGTCGTCAACAACCAGATCGGCTTCACCACGGATCCGCAGGATGGTCGCAGCACGACCTACTGCACCGACGTGGCGAAGATGCTGCAGATCCCGATCTTCCACGTGAACGGCGAGGACCCGGAGGCGGTGCTGCAGGTCGTGCGCCTGGCGATCGACTTCCGCGCCGAGTTCCGCACCGACGTGGTGATCGACATGTACGCGTACCGGAAGCTCGGGCACAACGAAGGGGACGAACCCGCCTTCACCCAGCCCGTGCTGTACGCGGCCATCCGCAGCCGCAAGCCGGTGCGCGAGGGCTACCTCGACCACCTGCTCGCGCACGGCGAGCTGACGCGCGAGGACGCCGACCGCATCGCCGAGGAGCGCCGCCAGAAGCTCGAGGCCGAGCTCGACGCGTCGAAGGCGCCGGACTACCAGTACCAGCGCGAGCCGCTGGGCCCGGAATGGAACGGCTACCAGGGCGGCGCCGACCTCGAATGCGCCGAGGCCCAGACCAGCGTGGACCGGGCGCGCTTGACGGATCTGCTGCTCGCCACGACGCGCACGCCGGCCGACTTCCAGCCGAACCCCAAGATCGCGCGCCTGCTCGAGACGCGCGCCGAGATGGCGCGCGGCGAGAAGCCGCTCGACTGGGCCATGGGAGAACTGGCCGCGTACTCGACGCTCGCCGCCGAAGGCTGGCGCGTGCGCATGACGGGCCAGGACGTCGAACGCGGCACTTTCAGCCACCGTCACGCCGTGCTGCGCGACACCAACGACGCGCGGCGCCTGCACTTGCTGCGCGAACTGGGCGTGCCGCAGGCGGACGTGCTCGTGCGCAACAGCCCGCTCTCCGAGACGGGCGTGCTGGGCTTCGAGTACGGCTACACGCTCGACGCGCCCGACTCGCTGGTCGTGTGGGAGGCGCAGTTCGGCGACTTCAACAACGTGGCGCAGGTCATCATCGACCAGTTCCTCGTCAGCGCCGAGGCCAAGTGGAAGCGGCTCTCGGGCCTCGTGATGCTCCTGCCGCACGGCTTCGAGGGCCAAGGTCCCGAGCACAGCAGCGCGCGACTCGAGCGGTTCCTGCAGCAATGCGCGGGCGACAACATCCAGGTCGTCAACCTGACCACTCCCGCGCAGGTCTTCCACTGCCTGCGTCGGCAGGTCGTGCGCAAGTGGCGCAAGCCGCTGGTCGTCATGAGCCCGAAGAGCCTGCTGCGCCACCCCAAGGCCGTCTCGCCCCTCGCGGACTTCGCGCAAGGCTCCTTCCAGCGCATCATCGGCGATTCCGGCGTGGACGCGGCGCGCGTGTCGCGCGTGCTGCTGTGCAGCGGCAAGCTCTACTACGAGCTCGTCGAACAGCGCGAGAAGCTCGGCCGCGGCGACGTGGCCATCCTGCGGCTCGAGCAGCTCCATCCGCTGCAGGAGCGCGACCTCGAGGCCGCGCTCGCCCCCTACGCCGCCGCCCGCGAGGTGCGCTGGGTCCAGGAGGAGCCGCGCAACATGGGCGCGTGGCAATACCTCTGGTGCCGCTTCGGCCCGCGGATGCTCGGAAGGAGCTTCGACGGCGTCGCGCGCGAAGCCGCCGCCTCGCCCGCCACCGGTTCCCCGAGCGCGCACAAGATCGAACAGCAGAAGGTCCTCGACGCCGCCTTCGCCTGAAGGCGCGCGATGCGCTACACCATCCAGCCATGAGCCAACTCGAACTGCGCGTGCCCTCCGTGGGCGAGTCCATCACCGAGGTCCAGATCGGCGACTGGCTCGTCGGCGAAGGCGCCAGCGCGGACAAGGACCAATCCGTGGTGGTCATCGAGACCGACAAGGTCACCACCGAACTGCCCGCGCCCGCCGCGGGCACGGTGGCGAAGATCATCAAGCGCAAGGGCGACAAGGCCATGGTGGGCGAGGTCATCGGCTACCTCGTCGCCGGCGCCGCCGCGCCCAAGGCCGCGCCCACCGCCGCTCCGGCGGCCCCCGCCCCCGTCGCGGCCGCCGCGCCCGCGGCGAAGCCCGCGCCCAGCCCCGCCTCGACGGGCGGGGTCGTGATGCCCGCCGCGGCGCGCCTCGCGGCCGAGCGCGGCATCGACCCCGCGAAGCTCGCCGGCAGCGGCCCGGGCGGGCGCGTCTTGAAGGAGGACGTGCTGGCCGCCGGCGCGCCATCGGCGGCGGCGACCGCCAAGCCCGCGCCGAGCGCCCCCGCCGCCAAGCCCGCCGCCGGTGCGCGCGGCGAGGAGCTGGTGCCCATGTCGCCGATGCGCAAGCGCATCGCGCAACGACTGGTCGAGGCGCAGGGCACCGCGGCGCTGCTGACGACCTTCAACGAGATCGACATGGGCGCGGTGATGGATCTGCGCAACCAGCACAAGGACGACTTCCACAAGAAGCATGGCGCCAAGTTGGGCTTCATGTCGTTCTTCGTGAAGGCCGCCTGCGACGCGCTCAAGTTCGTGCCGCAAGTCAACGCCGAGATCCGCGGGGACATGATCGTCAACCGCTCCTACTGCGACATCGGGGTGGCGGTCGGCTCGGGCAAGGGTCTCGTCGTGCCGGTGCTGAGGAACGCGGAGACGATGAGCTTCGCCGGCATCGAGGCGGCCATCGCCGACTTCGGCGCGCGCGCGCAGGCCGGCAAGATCACGCTGGACGAACTCTCGGGCGGCACCTTCACCATCTCCAACGGCGGCATCTACGGATCGCTCTTGTCGACGCCGATCGTGAACCCGCCGCAATCGGGCATCCTCGGCCTGCACGCCATCCAGGACCGCCCCGTGGCGCGCGACGGCCAGGTCGTCATCCGTCCGATGATGTACGTGGCGCTGACCTACGACCACCGCCTCGTCGACGGTCGCGAGGCCGTGACCTTCTTGAAGCGCATCAAGGAGTGCATCGAGAGCCCGGCGCGCATGCTGATGGAGATCTGAGGCGCCCGTCCGGCGGCCGCGGGAGGGCGCCGGACCCGCCCGGCGCTCCCGCCGCCCGGTTCCGGCCACGCGCCGGTCGCCTTCGCCGCGCGGGCGCGGTCGCTTCCGCGGGATGCTCGCTATGCTGTCGGCCCCCATCGTCGGGGACCACCACGCCATGAGCAGCACCACCTTCGACCTGATCGTCATCGGCGCCGGCCCCGGCGGCTACATCGCCTCGATCCGCGCCGCGCAGCTGGGCCTGTCCGTCGCTTGCATCGAGAAGGAGGATCGGCTCGGCGGCACTTGCCTGCGCGTGGGCTGCATCCCCTCCAAGGCGCTGCTCGAGTCGAGCGAGCTCTTCCACGAGGCCAAGGACGGCTTCGACCGCCACGGAATCGCCTTCGGCGACGTCAAGGCCGACATCGGCAAGATGATGGCGCGCAAGGACGGCATCGTGAAGGCGCTCACGAGCGGCATCGACGGCCTGTTCAAGAAGCACAAGATCCAGCGCTTCCTGGGCGCCGGGCGCTTCGTCGCGCGCGGCAAGGTGGCCGTGCTGGGCGCGGACGGCGCGGTCCTCCACGAGTTGTCGGGCAGGAACATCCTCGTCGCCACGGGCAGCGTCTCCGCGCCGCTCAAGGGCGTCGAGCTCGACGGCGACATCGTCGGCACCAGCACGGAGGCCTTGTCGTGGCCCGCCGTGCCGAAGCACCTCGTGGTCGTCGGCGCCGGCGCCATCGGCCTCGAGATGGGCTCGGTGTGGGCGCGCCTCGGCGCGAAGGTCACGGTGCTCGAGTACTCCGACCGTCCGCTCGCCGCGATGGACGGCGAGGTCTCCGCGCTGGCGAAGAAGCTCTTCGAGAAGCAGGGCATCGTGTTCAAGCTCGGCGTGAAGGTCCTCGGCGCGCGGCGCGCCGGCGCCGGCGCCGTGGTCGAGGTCGAGGGCCAGCCGTCCATCGAATGCGACCGCGTGCTGCTCGCCGTCGGTCGCCGGCCCAACACCGAGGGCCTGGCCCTCGAAGCGGTCGGCCTCAAGCTCGACGAACGCGGCCGCATCCCCGTCGACCACCACTTCCGCACGCAGGCCTTGGGCGTGTACGCCATCGGCGACGTGGTGCGCGGCGCGATGCTCGCCCACAAGGCCGAGGAGGAAGGCGTCGCCTGCGCCGAGTTCATCGCCACGGGCCATTGCCACGTCAACTACGACGCGATCCCCAACGTCGTCTACACCTCGCCCGAGATCGCCTCCGTCGGCAAGACCGAGGAGGAGTTGAAGGCCGCGGGCGTCCCGTACAAGAAGGGGTCGTTCCCCTTCATGGCCAACGCGCGCGCCCGTGCGCTCGGCCACACGGACGGGTTCGTCAAGATCCTCGCGCACAAGGAGACGGATCGCATCCTCGGCGGCCACATCATCGGACCGCGCGCCGGCGACTTGATCGCCGAGGTGGCGATGGCCATGGAGTTCGGCTCGAGCAGCGAGGATGTGGCGCGCACCTGCCACGCCCACCCGACCCTGAGCGAAGTCGTCAAGGAAGCGGCGCTGGCCGTCGACGGACGAGCGCTGAACATCTGAGCGTCCGGCCGCGCGCCACGACGGGCGCCGGGCGCGAACGCGGCCGATCGGCCTCGAACAGGCGATCGCGAGCATGCGCCGGCGCCGCCCGGGTCATCCCCGGACGGCGCCGTCTTCCCCCAGCCTCCAGGCTGTTCCTTGCGCGCCGCGCGCCGCGCTCACCAGCGCAGCGTCGCCGCGATGGGCGAACGCGTCGGCATGCGATCGTGGCGCAGGCGGAACACCTCGCCTCCGTGCAGGCAGACGGATTCCGCCAGTTCCTCGAGCACGTTCGCCTCCTCGCGCGGACTGCGCGTCGCGACGCGCTGCACCGTGCCGGTGCTGCGATCGAGGCGTCCGGGCACGACGGCCTCGCGGTCGAGGATCAACTCGCGCACGCGCCCCATCGAAGTGGCGCGGGCGATGATCGACAGGTCGTCGCTGGCGCGGTTCGCGGTCGACAGGGCGCCCCAGCGGTCGACCACGTCGATGTCCTGCTCGTCGAAGTGCCGCTCGACCACCGGCCATGCGCGCGCATGCAAGGCGTCGAGTGTCAGGTGCCCGAGGTCGCCGACGAGGCCGAAGGCGATCATGTCGTCGAAGCGCGCCACCGAACGGAACATCCACAACTCGCGCTCGGGAGCGGCCACGAGCAGGGGACGCGGCGACTCGGACGCGACTTGGGCCACGGCGCGCTCGATGGCGCGGATGCGGCGCAGCGGATCGATGCACACCGACGCTTCGGCGTCCGCCGAGGCGAACGGACCGGCGGCTTGCAGCTTGGCATGCGCCGGATCGGGCGCGAGCGGCAACTGCACGGGCTCGAGGCCCAAGGCCGAGCCGACGTGCAGCTGCACCTCGGAGTCGTTGAGCCGCAGCAGATGGAAGCCGCGGTTCGACTGCAGGTGGGTCAAGAGCGGACGGATGTGCGTCTTGGCGCCGACCACCGCGCGCTCGGGAAGCACGAGCGGCAGGTGCCAGTGGGCCAAGGTCGTCTGCGAGCGGAAGGCCACCAAGGTGGACTTCGCCTGCCCCCAGAAGTCGGAGGTGGACAGGGCCTCCAGCGGCGACATCAATTCCGCGACGACGCGTGGAGCGTGGCTCGCCGCCAGTTGGTTGCGCAAGCGCGCCAACTCGGCGTGGAAGTGGCTCCTGTCGTCGGGGCTGCCCCCCGGAACGGTGGGCAGGTACAGGGAAACGCACGGTCCCTGCTCGCAGGCAATCAAGGCTCTCAGACCTTCCAGCGTCGGCACTCGCATGGGTTCGTCTCGGGGGTTGGGGGCCGTTCTGCGGCGCAGGCTGTCCTCGCGGGAGAACCGGCCTGCTGCCCAGACTCACACGACTTTATCTGGGAAGTTTTCTTACA
>JBKDQQ010000041.1:0-18506 GCA_046341775.1 Planctomycetia bacterium | reverse complement strand
CGCGGCATTGCCCAGCACGCGGCATTGCCCAGCACGCGGCATTGCCCAGCACGCGGCATTGCCCAGCACGCGGCATTGCCCAGCACGCGGCATTGCCCAGCGCGTGGCATTGACCAGCACGCGGCATTGACCAGCGCGCGCCGAGACCCTTCCTGCGGCGTGTCGCAACATGCTGGTGTCGGACAATGGACCGAGCGTGGGGCCGCTGCCGATGCAACTGCCGTTGGCACCGGCACCGCAACCGGCACGGCGACTGGCACGGCGACTGGCACGGCCGCCGAGGCTCCATCGCGTCGCTGTGGCACGTGGCACCCCGATTGCGGTGGCGCGAGTTGCCTGCGCGGCGCGGGCGTGCTTGCATGAAGGCGTCGCATGCGTGCGCTACTCGCGCTACTCGCCTTGTGCTGCGCCTGCGCGCGGCCCGAGGCACCTGCCGCCTCCGTGCTGAGGTTGCTGCAAGTTCGTCCCGAGAACCCGTTGGGCGTGTACCTCGACGAGGAACTGGTGTTGCACTTCTCGGCGCCACTCGCGAGCGAGTCCGCCACGAGCCGCTCGGTGCGCGTCGTCGACGAAGCCGGGCGCGCGGCGCGCGGGCGCCTGCGCATCGAAGGCGCCGTGCTGCGCTTCGAGCCGGAGCCCGTGCTCGGTCGCGAGCTCGACGACGGGGGCTTCCGCCCGGGCACGGGTTACACGCTGCACCTGTTGGGCTTCCCGGCCCCGGACGGCTTGCGCGCGGCGACCGGCGAGCCGTTGGAGCGCAGCTTCAGCCTGCCCTTTCGCACGGTGGCGCGCGATGGTTCGACGGCGCTGTTCCGGCCGCGACCCGAGGAGCGCCCGCGGCCCCTGCGGTATTTCCCCGCGCCCGGCGTCGACTTGCGCTACCAGATCGGTCCGTACGACTCGATCCACCTGGATTGCGACCTGCCGCTCGATCCCGCGACCTTCCCGGACGAGGCCTTCGAGCTGCTCGACCCCGAAGGTCGGCGGGTGCCGTTGCGCGTGCGGCTGCTCGAGAACGAGCGCGCGGCAGCGGTGCGGCCGCGCCCGGCGCGCGCACGCACCTCGGGCGAGGCCGCGGCCTTCGAACGCGAGCCGCGTGCCGCGCTGGTCGAGCTCGCGCCGCGCCAGCCACTGTCGCCCGGTCGGCACACGCTGCGCGTGTTGCCGCAGTGCTGGTCGTTCCAATTGCGCGCGACACGCCCTCCCCTCGGCGGCCTTCCGCCTCCCGCGCTCGTCGTGCCGCGCGTGCGCGAGGCGCGGCCCGCCGACACGAGCGGCCGTCCGGTGTGGGATCGGGCCTTGACCGCCGTCGCCATCTTCGTCGTCGAGCGCGGCATGGAGGGACCGCGCAACCTGGTGCTCGAGGAGTTCCTCGACACGCGCTTGCGCTCGCCCGTGGCGGTCGAGGGGGTCGACGGCACCGCGGCGTGGCGCGGCGACGGGCGCGTGACGGTGCGCCTGCCCGCCGCGGTCGGCGATGGACGCGCGGGCGATGTGCGCCTCGTCGCGGCGCGCCCGGAGCGCGATTTGCACGCGGTGCGGATCGAAGTGCCCGCCGACGCCGCAGTGGCGCTCTCCGAAGAGCCCGGACTCGTCGTGTGGCGGGCGCAGGGTGCGTTGCGCATCCAAGGCGCCGTGACGCGCCGCGCCGGCGGCGGCGAAGCGTCGCTGCCGCGTTCGACGACCACGCTCACCGCTTGGCTGGACCAGCTCGAGGCGGCGCACGCCAATTGGACGGTGCTGGTCGCAGGCGGCGATCTGGTCGTCGACGGCCGCCTCGAGTCGTCGACGCCGCTGCTCCTCGTGGCGGGCGGGATGATCCGCATCGGCGGCACGGTCGTCGCGGGCGCGGAGGAGCACCTCTTCCGCCTCGGCGAGGGCGGGGGCATCGGCTTCTTCGCGACCGTGCCCGAGCATGTCGTCGTCGACGAACCCGACGAGAATCCGCTGGCGGCCACCTTGGTGTGGGCCGTGCGCTCGGGTGGCATCCCGCAGCGCGAGACCGTCGCCGAGTGGATCTCCGCCGCGGCGAGCGGCAGCTCGAGCGAACCCGCGCGCCGCGGCCCCGCGACGCCCGCCACGGAGCGCGCCAATGGCGCGTGGCGCCTGCGCTGGTACGCGGCCGATGGCGGCGGCGGCGGCCGCTCCGACCCGCGTTTCCTCGATCCGCCCGGGCCGGCGCGCTTCCAGGTGGAGTTGACCGTGCATCCGGGCGGGTTGTGGAATCCGCCGTTCGTCGACCGGGTCGAGGCCAGCTTCGAGGCCAAGCGCTAGCGCCTTCGCGCCTTCGTCACCTTCGTGTCGTTGCGCCCACGCCCCGTTGCGCGGTTGCGCCGTTGCGCCGCCGCCCGCCCGACCGCTACCGTGCCTCGCGATGGACACCCTGCCGCGCGAGGCCTGGATCGGCGTCGTCGCCTTGCTGGGCCTCTTGGTCGGCTCCTTCCTCAACGTGGTCGTGCATCGACTGCCCCTGGAGGGGGAGTCGGTCGCGCGGCCGGCGCGTTCGCGCTGCCCGGCCTGCCGCACGACGCTCTCGTGGCGCGAGAACATCCCGCTCGTCTCGTGGCTCGTGCAACGCGCCCGTTGCCGCCACTGCGGTGCGCCCATCCACTGGCGCTACCCCCTGATCGAGGCGGTGAACGCCGTGGCGTGGGGCCTGGCCGCGTACTGCGCGCCCGAACCCGTGTCGATCGTGACGCTCGTGTGGGCCGTGGCGCTGTCGGGCCTCGTGGTCGCCTCCGCGATCGACTTCGAGCGCTTCGAGATCCCCGACGAGATCAGCATCGGCGGCATGGTGCTCGGCCCGCTCGTCTCCTTCCTCGTGCCGAGCCTGCACGGCGACCCGATCCGCGCCCTGCAGGATTGGACGGTGTACGGATGGATGCTGCGCGAGGGCCACGGCCCGCACCTGGCCGCCGCCACTTCGTCGCTCCTCGGGCTCGCCATGGGCGGCGGGGTGCTGCTCGCCATCGGTTGGGTGGGGGAGCGCATCTACGGGCGCGACGCGATGGGCTTCGGCGATGTGAAGCTGCTCGCCGCCGGCGGTGCGCTGGTCGGCCCGGGTGGCGCGCTCGCGGCGCTGGTCCTGGCGAGCTTCTGCGCCTCGATCGCCGGGCTCGGCAACATGGCGCGCTTCGCCTGCTTCCTGCGGCGGCGCTGCGCCGCGCGCGGCCGGCACGAGCGTCCGGGCTGGATCCTGCGCGTCGCCAGGGTGGCCGGGCGCTACCTGCCCTTCGGACCGTACCTCGCCATCGGGCTTGGAATCGTCCTCTTGGCTTGGAAGGATGTCGAACGACTGCTCGCGCCATGAACGCGGCGAGCGGACCCCGAACGCCACCGAACTTCCCGGATCCACACCGCATGAAGCTTGTCTCCACACTCGTCGCCAGCCTCGCGCTCCTCTCCGCCGCCGCCTGCACCTCCCCGCAGCAGTACAAGGCCGCCATCGAGGAGAAGGACTCCCAGATCCGCCGCCTCAACGAGGAGCGCGCGCAGCTCAAGGCGCAGGTGCAGACGCTCAAGTCGAGCCTCGACCAGGCCAACGGCGCGCTCGCCGAGGCCTCCGCGCCCAAGGAGGAGGTCGCGCTCCTGCCGCAGCAGAGCTTCCCCGAGCTCGACGAGGTCGGCGTGAGCTACGGCATGCGCGACGGGAACATGGTCATCTCGGTGCCGAGCACGGTGACCTTCGCGGCCGGGCAGGCGACCTTGTCCGACGAGGGCAGGAAGGCGCTCAAGAAGGTCGCCTCGACGCTGAAGAAGGAGTACCCCTCGATGAAGTACTCCATCGAAGGCCACACCGACGCGGATCCGATCAAGAAGTCGAAGTTCAACAGCAATCGCGAGCTGTCCGTGATGCGCGCGATGGCGGTGCTCGAGTTCCTCGTGTCGGAGTGCGAGATCGCCGACCAGAAGTGCGTCGTCGCCGGCCACGGCCAGTACGACCCGGTCGCGGGCAACGACAAGGACGCGGGCAAGGCCAAGAACCGCCGCGTCGAGATCGTGGTCATGAAGGACTGATCCCGGCGCGGCCGCGATCCGCCCGGATCGCCCCGAGCACGGCGCGCAGGCCGTCCCCACCGGGACGGCCTGCGTTCGTTCCGCCCCGGACTTCCCGTCCGCGGCCTGGAAGTTCCTTCCATCCGCGCCGTCCTTGCAGTTCGCGCTCGTCGCCTGCCGATAACGCGCGGAGAGGGCGCATGCGGCGATGATCACCATGGAACAACTGCTCGCGCTGCTGAACCAGCAGCGCGGCTCGGACTTGCACATCTCGGTCGGCAGCCCGCCGCGCCTGCGCATCGACGGCGTGCTCGTGCCCGTCGAGCACGCGCCGCTGTCGCCGGAGGATTCGCGGCGGCTCGCCACCAGCGTGCTGAACTCGGAGCAGATCGCGCGACTCGACCGCGAGTTGGAGCTCGACTGCAGCTTCGCGCTCGAGGGCCAGGGACGCTACCGCGCCAACGTCTTCCACCAGCAAGGCGCCGTGGCGTGCGTGCTGCGCGCCATCCCGACCCGCGTGCCGGGCTTCGAGGACCTCGGGCTGCCGCGCGGCGTGTGCGAGCGCATCTGCGGACTCAACTCGGGCCTGGTGCTGGTCACCGGCGCGACGGGTTCCGGCAAGTCGACCACGCTCGCGTCGATGATCGACCACATCAACCGCACGCAAGCCGGCCACATCGTCACCATCGAGGATCCGGTCGAGTTCTCGCATCGCCACAAGAACTGCGTCGTGACGCAGCGCGAGGTCGGCTCCGACACGCAGGGCTTCTCGCGCGCCTTGAAGAGCGTGCTGCGCCAGGACCCCGACTACGTGCTCGTGGGCGAGCTGCGCGACCACGAGACCATCGAGGCGGCGCTGACGCTGGCGGAGACCGGCCACCTGACCTTCGGCACGCTGCACACATCCGACGCGGTGCAGACGATCAACCGCATCATCGACGTGTTCCCCGCGACCCAGCAGGCGCAGGTGCGCACGCAACTGTCGTTCACGCTCGAGGCGGTGTTCTGCCAGCAACTGCTGCCGAACCAGGACGGGCGCGGCCGCTCGCTGGCGGCCGAGGTCATGCTCGCGACGCCCGGCATCCGCGCGCTGGTGCGCGACGGCAAGGGGCACCAGATCTACTCGCACCTGCAGACCGGCGGACGCCTCGGGATGCGCACGATGAGCGCCTCGCTCGCGGAACTCGTGCGCTCCGGCAAGGTCGCGCAGTCCGTGGCCGAGACCTACGTCTCCGATCCGTCCGAGCTGCGCACGCTGGCGCGGGGTGCGGCCTGATGGTCGGGCGCGTCTCCGGCCGCATCCGCCGCGTGCTCGTCGACGCCGGCGTGGTGGCGGACGCGGACTGGTCGTCGGCGAAGGGCGGCGACGCCTCGCCGCTCGAGGTGCTCGTCGAGCGCGGCCGCATCGCCGAGGGCGCACTGCTCGAGGCGCTCGGACGGACTTCGAGCGTGCCGCCGGTCGACTTGTCGCGCGTGGTCCCGGACAAGGCGGCGCTCGAGGCGCTGCCGCAGGAGAGCTGCCTCGAGTACGGCGTGCTGCCCATCTCGAGGAACGGCGACGTGCTGACGATCGCCATCGGCGATCCGTTCGACGTGTTGCTGCTCGACGAGCTCAAGCGGCGCTGCAAGTGCCAGGTGCGCCACGTGCTGTCGCATCCGCTGGCCATCAAGGCCGCGCTCGAGCGAGCCTTCCAGACCGGCGCCAAGCAGGTCGAGACGCTGCTCGGCGAGGTGGGCGGCGCGGCCGACGGCGTCGAGGTGAAGGTCGAGGACCAGCCCGACGACATCGCCGCGGCGGCCGCATCCGGCGACGACGCGCCGGCGGTCAAGCTGGTCAACGTCATCCTGCAGGCCGCGCTCAAGGGTCGCGCGAGCGACATCCACGTCGAGCCCGGCGACAAGTGCGTGCGCGTGCGCATCCGGATCGACGGCGCGATGCGCCAGATCATGGCGCCGCCGCGCTCGATCCTGCCGGCGGTGGTCTCGCGCCTGAAGATCATGGCGCAGCTCGACATCGCCGAGCGCTTCCAGCCGCAAGACGGCAAGTTCCAGGTGCGCTGGGAGGGCCGCAACATCGACCTGCGCTTGTCGATCCTGCCCGTCGTGGGCGGCGAGAAGGCGGTCATGCGCATCCTCGACGGCGGCAACCTCGCGCTCAAGCTCGAGACGATGGGCTACGAGTCGCGCTCGCTCGAGCACATCCGCGCCACGATCAACGCGCCGTACGGGATGATGCTGGTCACCGGGCCCACGGGCTCGGGCAAGTCGACCACGCTGTACTCGTGCCTGCAGGAGGTGGCGACGCCCGACATCAACGTCACCACGGTCGAGGATCCGGTCGAGTACCGCATGGACGGCATCAACCAGGTGCCGGTCAATCCCAAGCGCGGCCTGACCTTCGCGGGCGCCCTGCGCTCGATCCTGCGCCAGGACCCGGACGTGATCCTCGTCGGCGAGATCCGCGACAAGGAGACGGCCGACATCGCGGTCAAGGCGGCGCTCACCGGCCACCTCGTGCTTTCGACGCTGCACACGAACGACGCCGCGAGCACGATCACGCGCCTCGTCGACATGGGCATCGACCCGTTCATGGTGTCGAGCTCGTTGCTGATGATCGGCGCGCAGCGCCTGGCGCGGAAGTTGTGCGAGGGCTGCAGGAAGCCGCTGGCGCTGCCCGAGAAGGAGCTGCTGCGCGTGGGCTACCTGCCGGAGGAGCTCGCCACGCTCGAGCTGTGGCAGCCCGACGAGAAGGGCTGCGGCCGCTGCACCGCCGGGTACAAGGGGCGCTTCGCCATCCTCGAGACGCTGCTGCTCGACGAGGCCGTGCGGCGCATGATCGTCGAGGGCGCGAACGTCCACGACATCAAGAAGCAGGCGGTCAAGGGCGGGATGCTGACCTTGCGGCGCGTCGGGCTGCTGAACGCGGCGCGCGGGCGCACCTCGCTCGCCGAAGTGCTGAACACGACCTTGGACGATTGAGGGAGGACGGCGAGATGGCTACCTGGAAGTACGCGGCCAAGGACCCCGGCGGCCGCACGGTGGAGGGGACGATCGACGCGCTCGACCGCGGCGGCGCCGTGGCGGAGCTGCGCAAGAAGAACCTCGTCGTGCTCAAGCTCGACGAAGCAGGCGCCTTCTCGCGCCGGACGGGCGGCTCGCGCTTCTCGTTCTCCAAGCCCAGGCCTTCGGCCACTTCGGCCGAACTCGTGATCTTCACGCGCCAGTTGTCGACGATGGTCGCGTCGGGATTGGCCCTGCTGGAGTCGCTCGAGGTGCTGGCCGAGCAGGCGCAGACGCCCGGCATGAAGGCCACCTGCGAGACGCTGGTGGCCGAGGTGCGCGCGGGCAACGACCTGTCGGCCGCCATGGAGCGCTGCCCCAAGGCCTTCGACCACCTGTACATCTCGATGGTGCGCGCCGGCGAGGTCTCGGGCCAGATGGACGTGATCCTCGACCGCCTCGCGCAGTACCAGGAGGAGAGCCAGCAACTGCAGCGCGAGATCAAGTCGGCGATGGCGTATCCGGCCATCTCCTTGTGCCTCGTGGTCGGCATCACGCTGTTCCTGATGCTGTTCATCGTGCCGGGCTTCCGGCAGATGTACGACTCGTGGGACGAGGAGCTGCCCGCGGTCACGACCTTCGTGCTCGACATCTCGGAGTCGCTGCGCGACAACTGGGCCCTGTGGTTCGGCGCGGGCGCGCTGCTGGTCGCCGCCTTCGTCGGATGGAAGCGCACCAAGCCCGGCACGCGCGCGTGGGACGCGTTCGTGCTCAAGGCCCCGGTCTTCGGACCGTTGCTCTCCAAGCTCGCCCTGGCGCGCTTCTCGAAGACCTTCGCCACGCTCGTTCGCTCCGGCGTGCCGATCATGGCGACGCTCGACATCGTCGCCGCCACCTCGGGCAACAGCACGGTGGAGAAGGCGGTGCTCGACAGCCGCGACAGCGTGCGCTCGGGGAACCTCCTGTCCGATCCGCTCTCGCGTTCGCCGGTCTTCCCGCCGATGGTCGTGCGCATGATCGCCATCGGCGAGCGCACCGGCAGCCTCGACGCGCTGCTGGAGAAGATCGCCGAGTTCTACGACCAGCAGGTGCGCGCCTCGGTCAAGGCGCTGACCAGCCTGATCGAGCCGATCCTGATCACCGTGATGGGCGTGATCGTGGGCGGCGTGGTCATGGCGGTCTTCCTGCCGATCCTCGACATGGTCTCGAAGCTGGGCTCGAACTAGGTCCGTCGCGGCGATTTCCGCTCAAGGGGGGCTCGCGGACCTGTCGAACAGGGTCTTGCGGGCCCCCGGGCTTGCCGCGGCGCAGTCGCGGCCTCGGGGGACGCCGCGCGGACCACGAGGGCACGCGCGAGGGAACAGGGAGGGGCCCGCGGCAGCAGGCCCGACACGGGCCGGCTCGGGCCGGCAGAGACCAGGGACGAACAAGCACATGATCCGCAATCGCAAGAACTCGGGCTTCACGCTGATCGAGCTGATGATCGTGGTGGCCATCATCGCCATCATCGCCTCGATCGCCATTCCCAAGCTCATGAGCGCGCGCCTGTCCGCCAACGAAGCGGCGGCCATCTCGACGCTGCGCTCCATCAGCTCCTCGCAGGCCACCCTGCAGAGCTCCGGCGCCATCGACTCCGACGCCGACGGCGGCGGCGAGTACGGCTACTTCGCCGAAATGGCCGGCACCGTGCCGATGCGCACGAGCAATGCCGGCGTTCCCGCCGCGGGCGTCGCCGGCACCGACGAACTGAGCCCGGCCGTGCTGGCCTCGGCCTTCGGCAACGTCGACGCGAACGGCTTCGTCAGCCGCTCCGGCTACTACTTCCAGATGTGGCTGCCGGGCGACACCGCGGGAGGCCTCGTCCCGGGCGTCGGCGAAGCGGCCAACGGCGGCACGGGCGCGACCTTCCCGAACCCCGACAACTGCGAGATCATGTGGGCCTGCTACGCCTGGCCGATGGACGTGGAGGGCACGGGCAACCGCTGCTTCTTCATCAACCAGGAAGGCGACCTGCTGCAAGCCCAGAACCGCACGGCCACGCCGTACACCGGCACGACCAGCACGCCCGACTTCGACGCGTGCTTCCAGACCGCCGGCGACATGTCGAGCGGCCTGCGCATCGGCACCAGCACGGGCGGCGACGGCCAGGTCTGGACGGCTGTCCAGTGAACTTGACCTGATCCCGCGCGCCCGGCCCTGACGGACCGTCGCGCGGGTTCGATCGGCGGGGCGTCGCGCGAGCGGCGCCCCGCGCTCATTCCAGCCCGAACAACGCGCAGGCGGCGCTGGTCGAGGAACGCGCCAGGTCCAAGAGCGACGTTCCGCGCTCCTTCGCCACGCATTCGGCCGTGCGCAGCAGCAGCGCCGGTTCGTTCCTGCGCCCGCGCGCGCCCTGCGGAGGCAGGTAGGGGCAGTCCGTCTCGAGCAGCAGCCGGTCGGCGGGCACGCAGCGCGCCGCCGCGCGCAACGCCTCGTTCTTCGGGTAGGTCACGACCCCCGAGAAGGACACGTGGAAGCCGAGTTCCAGCGCGCGCCGGGCCTCGTCCACGCCGCCGGTGAAGCAGTGGAACACGCCGCGCCGCGCGCCGCTCGCCTCGATCGTCGCGAAGCACTCCTCGAAGGCGTCGCGGCAGTGCACGACCAGCGCCTTGTCCAGTTCCCTTGACAGATCGCAGTGCCAGCGAAAGGCCTCGAGCTGCGCGGCGCGCGGCGAGAACTCCTTGAACCAGTCGAGGCCGCTCTCGCCCACGCCCACCACCTCCGGCAGGCGGCACATCTCCTCGATCGTCGCGCGCGTCGCCGCGTCGAAGCCCGCGGCCTCGTGCGGGTGCACGCCGGCGGTGGGGTGGAAGCGCGCGCGCCCGCGGCACAGCTCGATGGCCGCGCGGCTGGTCGTCGCGTCCGTGCCGACGACCACGAAGCGCTCGACGCCGTCGGCGAGCGCGCGGCCCAGCATCGCGTCCCAGTCCGGGGCGAAGTCGGGATAGAAGAGGTGCGCGTGGGTGTCGACGAACATCAGCCTTCGCAGTGCTCCTCGAGCAGGTCGACCAGGAAGGCCAGCATGTTCGGATCGGCCTCGCGGTCCGCCACCTGGCGGAAGACCTCGCAGGCCGCCTCTTCCGGCAGGCTGTCGCGCAGCGCCTGCGCCGCCTTGCGCCGCAGGTAGCCGTCGCCCGTCGATTCGACGAGGATCGAGCGCAGCGCCTTCTCGCCCGCGGGATCGGGCCGCCGGCCCAGCTCCTTGACGGCGCGCACGCGCGACGCGCCATCGAGGAGCAGGTTCGTGGCCACATCGCACATCTCCGGCACGGGCGAGCGCCCGACGCCGTCGCAGGCGTCGGCCCAGGCTTGCACGATGAACTCCTGCGGCGGCAACGTGCGTCCGGGCCGCGCGTTGCCGATCCACGGCTGCAGCACCTCCAAGGCGCGCACCGGCGCGGTCTCGCCCAGGAGGAGCAGCGCCTCGGTGCGCAGGAACAGGGTGGGGCCGTACTCCGTGGCAAGGTTGGCGAGCAGATCGGCGGTGCCTTCGGGGTCGCACTTGGCCGCCACGCGCAACAGGGCCTGCTCGACGTCCTGCACGGGCTCCGTGCGGCGCTGCAATTCCTGCAAGGCCGCCTTGCCGACGGCCGGCGGCCGGCTGGAGAGCTCCGCGAGCAGTTCGAGCCGGCGCACGAAGCGCTTGTCGGTGACGTCGGAAGTGACGGTCTTCTGGAGCGGAGTCGAGACTTCGACCAGCTCCGCCAGCAGGAGCTGGTCGGCGGGGGAGATCGCGGCCGCGTTCGTCGCGGCGGCATGCTTCTCCTCCTCTCCGCAGGCGGGAACGATCACGCCCGCCGCCAAGGCGAGCGGGATCGCACAGGCCAAGCGACCGAGCAAGGGGAGGAAGAGGCTCTGCGGACGGTTCTTTTGCATCGGCACGGTGTTTGTATCCTCGCGGAAGCCGGGGTGCTTCAACTGGCGGGCCAAAACCGGCCCGGAAGCGACCCACAAGCCGTCACCGACCGCGGGTCGGGATGCGGCAGCACACAATGAAACTTCCTTGCCCTCGCTCCTGGTCGCGCACCTCGTGGGGTTCTCCAAGGGTGCTCGCAGGCACCCTCGGCGCCCCCCGCCACGGCGCGGCCGCGACCCGGGCGGCGGATGGCCGCGTACCCTCACGCCCAGCGCGCGGGTTGCAGGTCCAGCCCCCCGCGCGGCGTGCGCACGCGGCTCCCGGCCGCGTCGAGCACCCCGCGCAGCGGGTCGGCGGGGGGGAAATGTGTGGCAACTTCAGCCCCGGCGAAGCTAGATTGCCCCGTCCCGAATCCCGGCCAGACTCTGGTCTCCCGCAGCCTTTCCACCCGTCCCAAGCGGGCAGGCAGGTGCCGCGAGCCCGCCGGGTCCAGGAGCCCCCCCAAGGTACCGAGTCGCAGGAATCATGACCTTCGATCGCCCGACTGCCTCCCCGTCCCCGTCCGTTTCCGTCACCCCGCGCCCGACGATCGGCTCGGCTTGGATCCTGCCCGCGACCATCCCGGCGCTGGGGGCGTGGCTCCTCGCCGCGGGCTGCTCCGGCGGCGGCGGTTCCTCCGGCACGCTGTACATCGAGACCTGCTCGCTGGGCTGCGGCGGCGGTGCCTCCGGCGACCAGGTGACCTGCTCGTACAGCGACATCTCCGTCAACGGGGACATCGCCGTGTACTTCAGCGCGCCGATCGACCCCTCGTCGGTGTCCTCCGCGACCTTCCGCGTCGTCGACGAGGCGACCGGCGCCGTTCCGCTGGGCGTGCGCTTCGTCGATCCCAGCAACAACAGGAAGGTCGTCTTCCGCCCGAACGTGTCGTTCGACCAGCAGTCGCAGCCCGTGTACGGGTTGACGGCCGGTCGCACCTACACGATCACCATCGGCGGCGGCAACCAAGGCGACGAGGGGCCGTTCATCCGCAGCGCGCAGGGCGCCAACAACGCCACCCGCCTGCGTTGCACCGTCCAAGCGACGCTCGGCGTGGTCGACCTCGTCCCCGGCAGCCCGAACTTCACCGCGGTCGTCGATGTGCGCGACGACGATGGCAACCTCGTTCCGAACGTGCCCGCCTTGGGTGCGACGGGCGTCGCCACCGAGTCTTCGGTCGTCCTGACCTTCAACGAGCTGATGAATCCGGCCTCGTTGACCAACTTCATCCGCGCCAGCGTCGACACCGACGGCGACCTGGACACGAGCTTCGACCGCGTGCCCCTGTCGGGCTCCTTCGATGTCGACCTGAACACCTCGAGCCTGACCACGACGGCGATCTTCACGCCCTCGAGCGGCATGCCGAGCGCCGGTTCGAACCCGAATCCGGCCTTGCGCCGCAAGGTGCTCGTCGATGTGCCGGCGAACTGCATCGACCTCGCCAACAACCCGTTGGCGTCGCCGCAGACGATCTTCTTCACGCCCGAGGCGATCCAGTTCGACCCGGTCGTCCTGCCGGACGCCGACGGCGAGCAGTTCTCGTCGCAGTCGCTGCACGACGCGCTGCGCAGCAGCGCCGAGTGGGGCAACGGCAAGCTGACGCGCGGCATCGGTGGCGGCTCCGGACGCCACGGCGACTTCCAAGTGGGAGCCGGCGACGCGCTCGCGCTGGACACCGACACCGAGACCTTCCCGCGCGGCTGGCTCACCGCCAACAGCCAACCGTACGACGTCATCGCGCGCCTCCCGGCCAACTTCTCGCCCACCGACAAGTCGACCTGGCCGACGGCCACGGTCAGGAACGGTGCCTTCGAGTTCTCGCGCTTCATCGTGCAGTCGAATGGTTCGATCCGCTTCACCGGCGATGAACCCGCGCGCATCTACTCGCGCGGCCCGGCCGAGATCAGCGGCACCGTCGATGTGCGCGGCGCGACTCCGGCCGAGCACGCCGGAGACTGGGGCCAAGTCGCCGGCCAGACCTACCCCGTCGAGGGCGTGGGTAATGTGCGTGGAGCCGGTGGCCCCGGTGGCGCTGGCGGCCCCGCCGCGGGCGCCGGTGGCCGTGGTGCCTCGCGCAACGACACGGCGCGCTTCGCCCCGGGCTTGATCACCCCGTCCGTGCAACCGACGGGCATCGATGTCACCCCGGACGCGGGCTTCAACGCCAACGGCGAGCCTGGCCAAGGCATCGGTGGCGTCGGCACCGGCGGCGCCGGCCGCGGCGGCACGAACTTCCCGCTGGCCTTCCCCGAGGCGAACGTCACCGAAGGCGCGCAAGCCGGCACGGTGATCTTCTCCGACCTCGACTGCTTCGTGCGCCAGGTCGCTTCGCCGGGTGGCGGTGGCGGCTACGCCTTGGACGGCGGCAACGCCCAACCCGCGACGGATGGCGCCTCGCCCGGCACCGAACTGCCCACGACCATCGCCACGGGCGGTCCGTTCTCCGAATCGGGCCTCGAAGCGGTGGGCGCTCCGGCGGTGCGCCGCAAGCTCGACTACGACGCGGGCCACCTGCTCGGCGGCGCGGGCGGCGGCGGCGGCGGTCTCGATATGTACGGCTCGAGCACCGTGTCGTTCGCGCCGTTCTGCACCGGTCCCGGCACCGGCTACCAAGGCTTCACCGACAACTCCGGTTGCGGTGGCGGCGGTGGTGGCGGCGCGCTCCAAATCGTCAGCGGCGGCCGCTTGCTCGTGAACGGCGTGATCGACGTGCGCGGCGGCAACGGCGGCAGCGCTTCGACCGATCCGACGGACAACAACCGCAAGCGCAACGCGCCTCCCGGCGGTGGCGGTTCGGGCGGCGCCGTGCGTCTCCAGGCGCGCGACATCGACCTGCAGCAACCGACCTCGACGTCGACCCTGATCGACGTGCGCGGTGGCACGGGCGGCACGAACCGCATGAACTCGCGCGGTGGCACGGGTGGTGCGGGCGTGGTGCGCCTCGAGGACCTCGCCGGCCTGGTGGCGCTCGACGAGGCGGCCAAGTTGGCCCCCAACGACGCCAGCGCGTTCCAGACCGTCGGCGGCAACCTGACGAGCAGCCTCTTGACCGTGGGCAACTGGGCCACGCCGCGTCGCCAGCCGGACAGCTACACGGCCGGCATGTCGTGCTGGATGAAGCCCTCGGGCAACTTCTTCGAGGCGACCTTCGCCGCCGACGAAGGCAGCATCGCCAGCGCCGACGACTACGGCTGGAACATGAACGTGATCTACGACGACAACGGCGTGGAGCGCGAGTTCAGCTACCGCGGTCGCTTCGACGGCAATGGCGCTCCGACCGCCACCTACCCCGTCGCGGGCACGGCCGACTTCCAGGAAGCGCTGGGCAACAACCTCAACTTCGACCTGGGCGCGGGGGAGGCGGAGTCCTACATCGCGGTGCGCTTCCAGGGCGCCGTGGTCACCGGCAGCCTCATCGATCCGTGCTCGGTCTCGTTGGGCGGCGCGTCGGCCACCATCGTGCCGGGTTCGGAGACCGCGTGGGTCAAGCACCCCGAGGAACTGAACAGCTTCGTCCCGCGCCCCAACATGGTGCGCTTCGTGGTCATCTTCGACACCAAGCAAGCCGTCAACCCGGCCGGCCTGCCGGCCAAGGTCCGCGGCGTCACCGACCTGCGCATCAAGGCGCAGCCGGACTGAGCGACGCGCCGGCGCGGTCTGTCAAGGCGACTTGACACGCGCCACGCGCCGCCGCAAGACGGCCATGCGAACGGAAGGGACGCCCGGGATCGACCTGGGCGTCCCTTCCGCGCATTCGCGGGGCGGTGTTTCCGCGTGGCGCGCGCGCTTGGTCTGGTCGGGCGAGGGCTGGATCGACGACGGCGTCGTCGCGTGCCGTCGCGGGCGCGTCGCGTGGGTCGGGAGCGCGCGGGCGTGGCGCCGCCGCGGCGCGACGCCCGTCGATCTCGGCGAGGTCGCGCTGCTGCGCGGGTTGGTCGACGCGCACGCGCACCTCGACTTGTCGCACGCGCGCATCGACGAGCGCACCTCCTTCGACCGCTGGGTCGGAGCCGTGGTCGCCGCGCGGCGCGCGGCACCCGCGGACGCCTCGGCCGCCATCACGGCGGGGGAGGAATCGCTCCTGCGCGGCGGCTGCACCAGCGTGGGCGACATCGATGGTGGCGTCGTGCCGCGTCGCGGCGGCGCGGCGCGACTGCGCACGCTAGCCTTCGTCGAGGTGCTCGACGCGCACGATCCGCTGCGCGGGCGCGCCGCCAGCGAGCGGCTCGCGCGCGCGGGCGAACGCGAGGGGCGACTCCTGCGCGCCCTGTCGCCGCATGCTCCGCACACGGTCTCCGCCGGCTTGCTGCGCCGCGCCGCCCGCCTGCGCGGTCCCTTGCAGATCCACTGCGCCGAATCCGCGGCCGAGGTGGAATGGATGCTGGCGGGCACGGGGCCCTTCGCCGCGTGGCTCGCGGCGTCGCCGCGTCGCGCGCCGCTGGAGCACCTGCTGCGCGCCGGAGCCTTGCGTCCGGGCACGACTCTCGTGCACGCCAACCACCTCGAGCCGGAGCGCGATGGGCCGCTGCTCGCGCGGCGCGGCGTGGCGCTGGTGCATTGCCCCGGCACGCATCGTTGGTTCGCGCGCGCGCCGTTCCCCCTGGACGCGTGGCGCCGCCAAGGCGTGCGCGTGGTGCTCGGCACCGACAGCCTCGCCTCCAACGACGTCCTCGATTGCCGCCACGAGGCCGCGCTCGCCATCGACACCCTGGGTGCATCGCCCCTGCAGGCGCTGCGCATGCTCGGCGACGAGGCGGAGGACGCCTTGGGCAGGCCCTTCGGGCGCACCGGGCTCGGTTCGGGGGCGCGGGCCGACTTCGCCGCGCATCGCACGACGGCTGCGGCGGATGCGGCGCTCGAGGACCTGTTGCGCAGCCGACAATCCGCGGCTCTGTTGTGGATCGGGGGCCGCCAAGTCCTACTCTGTGGAGCAACCGACGGCGGCGCGTCCGCGTCCGTCCGCGCCTGAGGCCCGCTCCCTACATGCACGAACCCCAGCTCGATCCGGAGAAGCTGCGCGCGCTCGATGTCCTGCGCGCGGGCAAGCGCTTCCTCCTGTGCGGGCACCAACGTCCTGACGGCGACGTGCTCGGCGCGCAAGCCGCCTTGGCGCGCGTGCTGCAGGCGCTGGGCAAGGACGTGTGGATCGTCAACCCCGACCTGCCCGAACCGCGCTACGACTACCTCGCGCGCGACTGCCGCTTCCGCGCCTGGTCCGGCGACCTGCCCGCGCACGACGTGGTGGTGACGTTGGACTTCTCCGAACTCTCGCGCCTCGGCGACATGGAAGCGGCCGTGCGCCAGAGCGCGGCCAAGAAGGTCGTCGTCGACCACCACATCCACGAGGGCGACGCGTGGTGGACGGAACGCTTCGTCGACACATCCGCTGCCGCGACGGGCTTGCTCGTGCGGCGCATCGCGACCGCGCTCGGCGTCCAACTCGACGCCGCGGCGGCGCGCGGCATCTACACCTGCCTCGTGACCGACACGGGTTGGTTCAAGTACAGCAACACCGACGCCGAGACGCTGCGCGCGGCGGCGGAGATGGTCGAACTCGGCGTCGTGCCCTCCGATGTGCACGCGGCGCTCGTGCAGCGGCGCAGCCCCTCGCACCCGCGCTTCGTGGCCGGGCTGCTCGCGGACCTCGCGTACCACGACGACGGACGCATCGCGATCTACACGGAAGGCGCCGCGACGCGTCGCGACGGCGAGGTCGACTCGGACGAGGTGCTCGACATCGTCCGTTCGGTCGAGCAGGTCGAGATCGTGCTGTACCTGCGCGAGATGAAGGCGGGTTCAGTCAAGCTCTCGGCGCGCAGCAAGACCGGCTTCGACGTCAACCGCCTGGCGCGCGGGTTCGGCGGCGGGGGGCATCGTCGCGCCGCGGGCGCCACGATCGCGGGGCGCCTCGACGAGGTGCGCGCGCGCGTGCTGGCCCAAGCCTCGGCCCAACTGGCCGAGACGAGGTCGGAGGACGGCTGAAGCATGGCGCAGGCGCTGGCGGGTCCCCTCGCGGTCATCTCCGACCTGCACTCCAACAAGGAGGCGTTGGAGGCCGTGATGGCCGACATCCGCGCCGCGGGCATCGCGCGCATCGCTTGCCTCGGGGACGTCGTCGGCTACGGCCCCGACCCCGAGTACTGCATCGACACGGTGCGCGCCCATTGCGAGGTCTCGATCCTCGGCAACCACGACGCGGCCGTGTTCGACGGCGCCGGCGACTTCAACCCCAACGCGCGCGCCGCGGTCGAGTGGACGCGCAAGCAACTCGAGCCGGGGTTGCTGTCGCTGCACGCCAAGCGCGCGCGCTGGCGCTGGCTGCAGGAGTTGTGGTCGCAACCCAGGCGCCGCATGTGGAGCGAGGGACGCTTCCTGCTGCTGCACGGCAGTCCACGCGATCCCGTGCGCGAGTACGTCCTGCACACCGACGGCTACCTGAACCCCGACAAGGTCGCCGCCATCTTCGCGGGATTCGCGGGCGTGTGCGTCGGCGGGCACACGCACCATCCCGGCTTGATCGACGACGACTTCCGCTTCCACGAGCCGGAATTCGCCGCGGGATCCGCCACGCTGCCGTTGCCCGCGGGGCGCAAGGCCTTCGTCAACGTGGGCAGCGTGGGCCAACCGCGCGACGGCGACGCGCGCGCGTGCTACGCGATCCTCGAGGAGGACCGCGTGACGTGGCGCCGCGTGCAGTACGACTTCCGGCCGACGCAGAAGAAGATCCGCGAAGTCGGCTTGCCCGAGGCCTTGGCGCGGCGTCTCGAGCTGGGCCGTTGAAGGCCGACTCGCGTTGGCGCCGTCGAGTCCTGCGGGCGTTCGATCCGGCGGCGTTCGATCCGGCGCCGTCGACTGCCGACTCGCGCCGGTGCGACTGACTGCCGGCTCGCGCAGCCGCCTCGGATCGCCGGCTCGCGCCGGCGGGGAGCGCCCTCAGGACAGGCGCAGCATCTGGCGCATGACGTGCCCGACGATCTGCGGGTTCTTGCGCATCCGCCGCAGCGAGTAGGGGCGCCACTCGGGGCCGTAGGGCACGTAGACGCGCACGCGGTGTCCCGCGGCCTTCCAGCGCTCCCACCACTCCTCGCGCACGCCGAGCAGCGTCTGCAGCTCGTAGCGCTCCTTGCCGTAGCCATGGCGGCGCAGGATGGGCAGGCAACGTTCGACCAGCCCGTCGTCGTGCGAGGCCAGCGACAAGGTCGCGCCGCGCGCGCACAGGAGCTCGAGGCACTCGAGGTAGGCGACGCGGATGGGCTCGGGCTCGGTGTGGGCGATGCTGGCAGGCTCGAGGTAGATGCCCTTCACGAGGCGCACGTCCAAGGGACCCGGCGCGAGGCGCGCGATGTCGTCCTTGGTGCAGAAGAGGCGCGATTGCAGCACGATGCCCACGTTGGGGTGCGCCTGGCGCAGGCGCTCGAAGACGCGCAGCGTGCCATCCTTCGTGGGATGGTCCTCCATCTCGACGCGCACGAAGATGCCGAGCGGCGCGCAATGCGCGGCGACCTTCGAGTACAGCTCGAAGGCGAGGTCTTCGCGGATCGACAAGCCCACGTGGGTCGGCTTGACCGAGACGTAC